>CAYJIG010000025.1:0-31538 GCA_964370165.1 uncultured Oscillospiraceae bacterium | reverse complement strand
GTTTTAGGGCTTTTGGCTAAATAAAAAACGGGTTCGTTTTACATCGGTTTGGCTAAGGCACCGGTAAACTCCCTGTTTATCGGTGCCTTTTTCTAAACTTATATACACCATTGACAAGTACATCATAGTATGAATTTTCGTTTTTTTAGCGTAGCTGAAAACATTTTAAAACAATACCAAAAAAGTTGACATTTATGCTTGACAGATGCATATTTTAAATGTATACTTTAAAGGTAGACATTAATAGCAAGGCGGATTGATAGATGCGAATAACTCATGAAGCAGATTATGCCATAAGAATTTTAAGTTATCTTTCAAATAGCGATGGCATAACCGGAGCAAAAGAGATAGCTCAGCAATGTGGTGTTTCATTAAAATTCACGCTGAAAATACTTCGTAAGCTTGCCATGGCAGGCATCGTGAGCTCACAAAAGGGTGTAAATGGTGGTTTTAGGCTTATCTTGCCACCGCAAAACATCAGTTTTGGCCAAGTTATTGAGGCTATCGACGGCCCCATAGCAATAAACCACTGCTTAGGTTGCGATTTTGATTGCACAAGAGTGGATGATAAACAGGACTGCTCCATCCGGAAAAAATTTCTTAATGTGAACCGATCTCTGAGAGAGGATTTATATAAAATTCATTTTGACGAGATTTAATAAAAATAATAAAAAGTGTAAAAGGAGAATTATCATGAAAAAATTTGTATGTCAGGTATGCGGTTATGTTCACGAAGGAGACTCAGCCCCACAGTCATGTCCACAATGTAAAGTGGGCGCCGATAAATTCACAGAGCAAGCCGGCGATATGTCTTGGGCAGCAGAACACGTTGTAGGCGTGGCACAAGGCGCCAGCGAAGACATCATGGCCGATTTACGTGCTAATTTTGAAGGCGAGTGCTGCGAAGTTGGTATGTATCTTGCAATGAGCCGTGTGGCACACCGTGAAGGCTATCCCGAAATTGGTCTTTACTGGGAAAAAGCAGCCCTTGAAGAAGCCGAGCATGCTTCTAAATTTGCCGAGCTACTTGGCGAAGTGTTGACCGATTCCACCAAAAAGAACCTTGAGCTACGTGTTGCCGCTGAAAATGGCGCAACAGCCGGCAAGTTTGATCTTGCAAAACGTGCAAAAGAAGCAAACCTTGATGCCATTCACGACACCGTACACGAGATGGCCAGAGATGAAGCTCGCCACGGTAAAGCATTCGCAGGCCTTTTGGAAAGATACTTCGGCTAATACACTCCCATCTGATATTTACATAAAACAACCTGTCGCATCTACTGAGAGCGACAGGTTGCTTTTGTATATTATGTTAATCATTGTCCGTCGTCTTTTATCCACAAAAGATTCAGCACACTTGACAATACCCCTGCAATCGGCCATACAATCCATGTAATATGCCAATCAAATGTAAGAAAACTCCAAGCAAGGTAAATGGCTATACAAAGTGACCAATAAACACCACCAATAACTTCTTTTTTCTTTTTGTTTTTTTTGTTACCGGCGGTGTACTCACCCTCCGATAAAAGCATTTTATAACACTCATCCATGCCTTCACCGGATATTATTCTATGCACTGCAAAAGCTACAACAGTTATTAAAAATACTAGCATTGATATAATAATCGAATCCTTATCAAAAAGCATTCCACTGACAATAAGTGGGATTGGCGACAAAATTAACATTCCAATACTTATTATTCTGTTTTTAGTTCTAAGCGCAGTATATGATTTTTGCTGCTGTTTTATGATTCCCGATACATTATATGATAGCTCAAAATTCCCTTTGATGATATATTTATATTCAGAAATCAAATTATCACTATATATAAACAATCCAACAGCAACAACTACGCACACGAAAATCAAAATAATACCGGCAGCATATGCGATGTTATCGTATGGTGAATTTCCAAAGAAAGCATTTGCGGAAATAAGTGGCACCGCTGCAACTATACAAAGAAAAACACCAATAGCAATTCTATGTATATGCCTTGTATAAGCAGATATGAAAGTATTGGCAGTTTCAATTGTTACAACTTCAATTTTATCTGGTAAATCCACTGTGCTAGAATCGCTATCTAATATTTCTATTTCATCACGTAAAAGATAATCTGTGGATACAGAAAAAAGTTTTGCCATTTTCATTATTTTATCTATATCGGGTATGCTCTGCGCACTTTCCCATTTTGAAATTGATTGACGTGATACATTTAATTGTTCAGCAAGCTCCTCTTGCGTATACCCTACTTTCTTCCTAAGATACAATATTTTATCTGATATGATCATTTTTATATCCCCCTTTATATTTTGTACCCTAATTGTATATTGTTTTGTAGTTGCATTCTATAAAATCAACTGTACAATTGCGCACTTTGGGGTTGCAAAATGTGATATCATGTACAATCTCCCCTATTAAACACTTAAAGAGATGCTCACAAAGTTTCTTTATGAGCATCCCCTTTATTGGTGTTTTTAAGTTTGTTTTGTGTTTTTCCAAAGCATAAATGCTTTTATTTAATTTTCCAGATGTCCTCGTTATATTGCCTGATAGTCTTATCAGACGAGAAATATCCCGCCATCGCTGTGTTTATAATCATTTTCTTTGCCCATTCGGCTTGGTTTTCATAATCGGCAAAGCATTCATCCTTCACTTTTATATATTCTTTAAGGTCTAAAAGTGTCATGAAATAATCTTTTTGTATCAGCTCCGCATGTAAGCGCAACAGCATATGTGCATCGCCTTCTTTTAGCATGATAGGCTCTATCAAAAAATTCACAAGCTTTCTAATATGCTCGTCATTTATGAAATAATCCACTGCGCTATATGCCTCTTTTTCATACAGTTTTATCACTTCATCGCTGTTTTTGCCAAAAATGTAAATGTTCTCCTCGCCTACTTTTTCGCAAATCTCCACGTTAGCACCGTCCATCGTCCCAAGGGTTACAGCGCCGCTGAGCATAAACTTCATGTTACCCGTACCGGACGCTTCTTTAGACGCTAGCGAAATCTGCTCTGAAACATCACACGCCGGTATGATTTTTTCCGCCGCTGTCACGTTATAGTTTTCAATCATCACCACTTTTAAATGTTTCGACACTTCACTATCCGCCAAAATAATTTCTTGCAAGCACAAAATAGCATGAATGATATCTTTTGCAATAGTGTATGCCGGCGCGGCCTTTGCCCCAAAAATAGCTGTAATGGGCCTAGTAGGTAGCACGCCGCTCTTAATCTCATAATATTTATGGATAAGATACAGCAAGTTCATCTGCTGGCGTTTATATTCGTGCAAACGTTTAATTTGTATGTCAAAAATAGAATTTTCATCCACTTCAATGCCGAGAGATTTTTTAATATACTCTTTAAGTGCTATTTTATTTTGAAGCTTAATGCCAAGCATTTCTTTGCCGGCAAGCTCGTCTGACGCAATAAGTTTCAGTTTTTCCAGGTTTTCAGGCTTTTTCAAGAACACATCTTTATAATCATCACAAAGATATTTTTCTATCCACTGTGCAAGCGGCTTGTTGCAATGTTTCAGCCATCTTCTAAACGTTATGCCGTTTGTTTTATTGTTGAACTTCTGCGGATAAATCTTGTAAAACGGTGCAAGCTCTACACTTTTCAAGATCTCCGTATGCAGATAAGCCACACCATTTATGCTATACGAATAGTGCATATCCATCCTGGCCATATGAACACGGTCTTGCTCGTCAATAATCTTCAAATCAGGCTTTGGATATTTTTCATACGCTTTTTTGTCAAGATATTCTATAATCGGAACAATTGCAGGTGCTACTTTCTTTAAATAATCCAGTGGCCATTTTTCCAGTGCTTCCGCCAATATGGTGTGGTTTGTATACGCGCAGGTTTTTGATACTTCTTCGATTGCGCTGTCCATATCCATGCCTTTTTCCACCAAAAGACGTATCATTTCCGGTATAATCATCGACGGATGAGTATCATTAATTTGAATTGCCACATATTCGCTCAAGTTTTTAAAGTCTTGCTTTTTATCGCAAAGCTCTTTCAAAATCAACTGTGCACCACAGCTAACCATGAAATATTGCTGATAAATGCGCAGTAAATGTCCCGCTTTGTCACTGTCGTCAGGATATAAAAACAATGTCAAATTCTTTTCAATTTCCGTTTTGTCGAATGTAATCCCTTCTTCGATAATTGACTCATCCAGCGTCTCTACATCAAAAAGATGTAGTTTATTTGATAATTCACTGCTACCAAAAACATCGATATCATACATTTTTGCCTGTAAAACAAAATCTTTGAATTTCACCTTGCACACAAAATCAGTTTCGGTCAAAACACTGTTTTTCTCAATCCACGGGTTTGGCGTCTCGTTTTGTATGTTATTTTTAAACACTTGCTTGAACAGACCCATGTGGTAGTTCAGCCCAACTCCATCGCCGTTTATGTCTAAATTTGCAATACTGTCTAAAAAGCATGCTGCCAAGCGGCCAAGCCCACCGTTTCCAAGCGATGGTTCCGGCTCTATTTCCTCTACCTCAGACATCAATTTACCGTTTTGCGCTAAGGCTTCACTTACCTCGTCATAAATACCCAGGTTAATAAGATTATTTGAAAGTAGCTTTCCTATTAAAAACTCAGCCGAAAAATAATAAAGTTTCCTGCCGTTTAGTTTTTGCTTTTTCGCTTTGCCCATTTCTTTTGTCAATGTTAAAAGTGCGATGTAAATTTCTTCGTTAGTTGCATCTTTGATTTTCTTGGCTAAAATGCTTTCGATTTTACTTAACATAAATAACCTCCCTAAATTAATTAACAAACGCTACGAATATATTTTTTCCAACTATATAACATCGACCTTTTTGTATAAGGCAAATATTTTGTTTACGACTTCCGCCTTGCTCTACCGTATATTTTTGTCATGTCACCTATTTCTTTGGCAAATTTCTTTGTCAGCGCTTGCTCTGAAAGTCTCCACTGCCAGTTTCCTCCAACGGTGGACGGAGTGTTTATCCTGCCGTTTTCGCCAAGACCCAACCAGTCTGCCATCGGGATAATACACGTATCAGCCACGCTACCAAAGCACGCTCTTATGCACTTTCGCGTGAAGTCGTCACCTTCTTTTATATCTAGATATTTCTTGCAATACTCAACATCTTTCTTAGGTGCTTTTACCTTCCAGTCTTCTGTTGTTGTGTTGTCGTGAGTGCCTGTATACACAACACAATTTTTGGGATAGTTATGTGGCAGATAATCGCTCTCTTCACGTGAATCAAACGCAAACTGCAACACTTTTGTGCCGGGGAATCCACTATTTTTTAAAAGAGCATACACATCCTTAGTCAAAAACCCTAAATCTTCGGCAATTATTTTCATCTCCGGTAGTGCCGCTTTAAGGGAGTCTATAAACGCACTTGATGGCCCTATCCTCCATCGTCCGTGCTTCGCCGTTTTTTCATCAGCTTTTATGGCGTAGTATCCGGCAAACCCTCTGAAATGATCTATGCGCACAACATCATAAATACTGCATGCATGTGCCATACGCCCAATCCACCACTCGTAATCTGTCTGTGAATGATAATCCCAATCATATAGTGGGTTGCCCCACAGCTGACCATCTGCCGTAAATGCATCCGGCGGACATCCCGCAACCTCTGTCATTTTTTTATGCTCATCCACCTGAAACAGCTCGGGATTTGCCCACAAATCCGATGAGTCCGGCGACACATAAATGGGTATATCCCCCACAATTTTCACGCCTTTTTTGTTTGCATATACTTTCAGCTTACGCCATTGGCTAAAGAAAAAATATTGCACAACTTGCCAAAAAACTATATCTTCTTTCAGCTCTGTTTTTGCTTTTTCCAGCGCAGTTTTCTCGCGTGTGCGAATATCCTCGCTCCACTCGGTATAAGACTGGTGCTCATGCTTTTCTTTAAGCGCCATAAAAATTGCATAGTCCAAAAGCCAATGCGCATTTTCTTTTTGAAATGCTTTAAATTTCTTGTTTTTTAAGTTAAAACGCTCAACCGCTATATTTAACAGCTTTTTTCTGTTTTCAAACAGTTTAAGATAATCTATACTATTTTCATCATCACCAAAATCTGACGCATCAACTTCTTTTTGCGTCAATAGTTTGTCTTTTATCAGCATATCCAAATCGATATAATACGGGTTTGCCGCAAACGCCGAGAAACTCTGATACGGGCTATCGCCGTAACCTGTCGGCCCTAGCGGCAAAATTTGCCAATACATTTGCTTTGCTTTCGCTAAAAAATCCACAAAATTGTACGCGGCTTTACCTATGGTTCCTATACCATAAGGCGACGGCAATGAAGATATGGGCATCAATACACCTGCTGCTCTCATTTTATATCTCCTTGTATTTGCTTATTTGAAGTAATAGTACATCATAGAATCATATTTTGCAATGCTTCGAAGATTCATCTTGCTTTGTCAAACTTAAAACAAGTTGTCCTTCGCTAAAATATATGATAAAATAATAAGCAAGGTGTTTTTTATATTCAAAAATGAAACGATTATTTCAAACGAATAATCGCACAAAATTTGTATGTCGTGTTTTGTGAGGTTTGCAGGCATACCGTCATACCTCCCAAAATGCTTTTAAAAAAATACTCTAAAATATAAACCAAGCTGGCTATCTATCTTTATCATAACCCTTGGAATATTTTAGAGATACCACTTTATATAAAAAAATTGTTACCTGAATATAAAATTTATATTCGGCGCCACACAAACAACTGGCCTGATACTGTATCACATGTCGTCATATAGCGATAGTACGGCATATATTCGGTCAACGCATAGCTTAATCACTCGCACAAGGAGGTGCTTGGATGAAAAGGTGCGCAATTTTAGTTCTTTATGACAAAAACGGCATATTCGATGATTATATTTTTTATTTGATTAAAGAATTACATACAGTTTCTGCAAGGATTATTGCCGTCATAAACGGTACTGTAAATGACCAATGCCTCGATAAACTTCAGCGGGCATGTGAAGATGTGATTGTACGTGAAAACATAGGGTATGACGCACGCGCATATGCACATGTCATCACAAAATATCTAAAGCCTAATTCTTTAAAAGAATACGACGAATTATTACTATGCAACGACACTTTTTTCGGTCCATTGAAGCCTTTTAAAGAGATTTTTTCCAAAATGGAGCAAAAGCCGTGTGATTTTTGGGGGATATCTTATACAAACGAATGGTTTGATAACTTTTTACATTCCTACTTCATGGTTTTTCGTAGCAAAATTATTACAAACGAAGAACTTGAAGTTTTTTTTAGCCAAAAATCCGTGTCGGAAATTGAAAGCTATGCAGATTCAGGTATTATTTTCGAGCGTGGCTTATTTGAACATCTAACAAAATCAGGATACACTTTTGACACCCTTATGGGCCTTCAAAAATATAGTATTTTCAGGGAAAGTAGCCAAAATATTCGGCTTGGGTACCCACTACTTAAAAGAAAAGCATTTTTGCAAAGAAACTATAACCGTGAAGTGATAATGGACGCTTTACAGCAAATTTCTCTTGATAATAAATACAATATCCAGTATATTTTACAAAACATTCGCCGAGCTGAAAACTTAGACATATCCCTGCAAGATATATCCTCATTTATCCCACGTAACGTTTCTCTCAGTGTTCCGTCTGCAGAACAGATGATCACAAAAGATAAGACTTTGTCTTTTATCCAAAGTGTCGAAAGACTATATATTTATGGCGTAAATAGCGCACTTGCGCGCATCATTCTGCAAAAAGTACCCATAAATAATTTGGCAGGGTTTGTGAGCTCGCCCGGCCACAAAACAAATGATTCATACAAAAAATATCCGGTATATGAAGTCACCGATCTTGTGAATTCAGAAAAAATCGGGATTATAGTGGCGCTATGGCGTCAAAATAGTTGTGCGGTAAAACCACATTTAGCCAGGTTTCAAAATGTACTTTATTTATTCGAGGATATTTAGGCTAAAACTCAAAAAGGCGTAGCGGCGTGGATTTTCACAAAATCTTACCCTTTCATAAGCTCAAGGCAAAGCGCCGACGCATCTTGCATGTCTTTAATGCACAGCTGTTCTGAATTTGTATGCACCTTTTGAATCCCAATACCTAAGTTTATCGCTTCTATGTTATTTTGATTGAATATATTGGCGTCACTTCCGCCGCCACTCGTCTTGGTTTCGGTTTTTAGCCCTATCTTTTCGGCCGCCAAGGCTATCTCTTTAATCAACAAATGCTCGTCTGGAATGTGGTATCCAAGATAACTTGTCTCCACCTTTGACTCGAACTTTGTGTCAAACTTTTCGCAAGCTTCTTTTATACAATCAAGGATATGCTTTGTATGCTCTTTCAGCTTTCCTGTGTTTCTGCTTCGCACTTCAATCTCCAGCAAAACCTTATCCGCGACTATGTTTGTGGGTCCTACTGCAGTAAATGTTCCGATATTACATGTAGTCTCAAAATCCACACGAAGAAGTTTCATGTTTGCAACAGCATGTGCCGCCACCTCAATAGCGCTTATGCCGGTCTCTGGTTCAATCCCTGCATGAGCTTTTCGCCCTATCACAGTAGCCGTTATCTTGTTCTGACCCGGTGCACTGGATATCACATCACAAGGCCCGCCCGAAGAATCCAACACGATGCATTTCTTCGACTTTATTTTACTATACTCAAGATTTTTAGCGCCATGCATACCACTTTCTTCACGTACTGTAATTATAGCCTCAACCGTCCGATGTGATACATCACGCGCTGCCTTCATTGCCTCTACTATGGCCGATATTCCCGCTTTGTCGTCACCACCAAGTATCGTTGTACCGTCAGAGCGCACAAACCCATCATCACAAACTGTCGCCTTCACTTTACATCCCGGCACAACTGTGTCCATATGCGCGCTAAACATAATCGGCTCAAGGTCAGGCTCGCCTTTAAGGGTAGCATATACATTAAACCCCGTCGTTTGAGCTACATCTTTTATTTCATCGGTATACACATCACACCCGATTGCCTCGAAGTCCAAAACAAGCTTTTCGCCCATTTCCTTTTCGTCGCCAGTCTCGCTGTCTATGGCAACATAAGATAAAAATCTCTCAAGTAACGCCTTATTGTCTATACTATTCATCATTTCACCCACACTATATAATTTTATTTATTACACTTGAAATCGCAGAAAATTCGAAAAATACACTTTTAAACGCCTGTGACTCTATGCGTTATTTTACCATAGAAATATCACTTTGTAAATTTTTGCTTGGCAGTTTACATTTTACATCTCCCGAATAGATTTTTTGCAACTTTTTATGGTATGATATTTATTATTAAAGCTTTAACTTCAACTCTAGCCAACCCGATGTAAAACGAACCCGTTTTTTATTTAGCCAAAAATCCCAAAAACTTCGTCATTGCGTCTTGCAAGGCGGCAGCCTTACGGCAACGCACTTCCTTGTTATTAGAACTTTTGGCGGTATAAAAAATCCGCAGAACCTATTTTTAGTAAATTTTGTGCTAGACAAGGCAGACGAGCGCGCAATACTTTTTGTATTGCAAATGAGGATAACGCAGTATCGTGCATAAATTTACCAAAAATAGGCGGGTTCGGATTACATCGGGTTTGCTAAGGAGGATAATATGCAATTTTACACAGAAATCATCGCAAGGTACGCAGAAACCGACCAAATGGGTGTAGTGCATCATTCTGTCTATCCGGTGTGGTACGAGGTGGCTCGCACAGAATTCATCAAAGAGTTCGGCTACACCTACTCACAAATTGAAGATATGGGCCTAATGCTTCCTTTGCGTGAGCTGAACTGTAAGTACCTGCTGCCTGCCAAATATGAAGATAAAATCAAAATAACGGTAGAGCTTGGTAAAATTGGCGGTGCAAAGATGAGTTTTATATACAAATTGTATAACCAAGATGGGTTTCTACTGAATGAAGGAATTACCATCCATGCTTGGACAGACAAAAACTTCAAACCTGTTGCACTAAAAAAACATGCGCCTAAGCTTTACGAGGCATTAACAAACCCTAAATGAAAACCTTATACTACATTTTACAACAATCCAAAACAAAGCAGTAGCTTAAGCTACTGCTTTGTTTTTATCACGTAGTTTATATTCACGTTATCAGTCACAATTGCCACTGTCCGTGCAAGCACTTGAACAGCCACAACTGCCGGAAGGCTTTTTCATGCTCAAAACACGTTTTATCAAGCTCCTCAGCACCAAAGCGCCAAATAACACTGCCGTAATCGTCATATAAAGCGGTACTTCATGCGAATGTGCGTGATAGTTATCCACATTGAAAATCCCACTCCATCCCAGCGCATTTATACCATAATCAAACAACATACCAAAGGCTATGGCGCATATAGCCGCCACCGTCAAATATATCGCTGTAACTTTTTTACCTAAAGTTTTCGACAACACTAGTAGCGATGCAATATTCGTCACCGGACCTGCAAACAAAAATACAAACGCCGCGCCGGGAGAAATCCCCTTAATCATAAGTGACACAGCAATTGGTATTGAAGCCGTGGAGCATATGTACATTGGTATGCCTATCAAAACCATAAGTAGCATTGTTACAATCGGGCTTGAAAAACTTTCGAATATGCTTGCCGGTAACAACGTGCTGATGAGCGCCGCTATCAAAAGCCCTACAACAAAATGAACTGCTATTTCGTCTAAAAACTCACCAAACCCGTAAGTGAAAGCCAGTTTCAATTTTTTGGCAAACGAAAGTTTTTCAGCTTCATTTTCTTCTTTTGTTTGTGAAGAACAACAGGTCTCAACCTCTTTTGTGGCGCATGAATTCCCTGTATCTCCACCGCAACAAGAAACTTCTTCTACATGATGATCTTCTGCCTCACTACAGCCACAAGACGTTTTTGATTTATTAAAATCTATATTGTCGTTTTTGCAAAAAAGGTTTGTTATCACACCCGAGATTATCCCCGAAAAAAATGCCGCCAATGCCCGATAAACCGCAAAAACCGGACCCAGCATACCGTAAGTTGCAATAATGCTATCCACTCCGGTTTGTGGTGTCGACGTCAAGAAACTGACCACCGAGCCTTTCGAGGCGCCGCTTTTGCCCAAATACATTGCTGTCGGAACAACCCCACAAGAACAAAGTGGTAGCGGCACACCGATAACAGATGCCTTGACTACCGAGGCTGTGCTATCCTTGCCTACATGCTTTAATATAGTGTCTTTCTTTATAAATGCGTGCAAAAGCCCTGTGAAAACAAGGCCTATCACAATATAAAAAGACATATCAACAAATAAATCCCACAAGTTATCTAAATATATCATTTTTACTCCTCTGAATGCTCAATATGGCTCAGCCCGATACTTAAAATATCCTGCACATGCTTATCGTCTAAGCTGTAATAGATGTTGTTTTTATCTTTTCGCGATTTTATCAGCTTATTCAGTTTTAATAACTTCAGCTGGTTGGACACCCTTGGCTGAGAAACCCCCAGCAAAGTGGCAATATCTTGCACACAAATCTCGTTATGCAACATTGCAAATAAAATATTAATCCTTATTGGCTCGCTCAACGACTTGAATAAAAAAGACAGATTTTCAGATATTGCTTCATCTTCTATCAGCTTTATAACATTTTCAGGTGTTTTGCAACATAGTTTCATTTTAAACCTCCTTGTATAACTATATCAAAATATCATTATGCAGTGACTTTATTGTATCCATTCTGACCTCACTTGTCAATACCAATTTATAAATAAATTAATTTGCAAGCCAGGCACCTTTTTGATACCGGTGTCTTTGAATATCGTACTTGTCTTTTGTCTTTCATGGGTTTACTCTTAATATACATATACTGTGTGCAATTTTTTGTACGACAAGGCATGGGATTTTAGAATATTGTGTTATTTTGGAGGGTGCAAATGACTATAAAAGAAATCTACGAGAAGTTTGACAAAGTGGGATGTTTGTCCTTTACTACTGTTGATAAAAACGGTGTGCCCGAATCAAGGATTGCTCATTTAAGGGCATTTGATGACGATGGTATATATTTCATGACCATGTTCACAAAAGACTTTTATACTCACATGAAGCAAAACGGGAAATTATCTATTTGTGGCCTAAACGCAAAAACACAAGTTGAGCATGATGCAAACGGTTTTCCTATTTTTGAGGGTGGCTACGCCATACGTATGACAGGCAATGTATCTGAAGTATCGATAGATGAAATCAAAGCTAAAAACAATCCTATATTTGATTTTTGCATCAAAGACAAAGAAACATATGAAGCAATGGTAGTTTTTTGTATCACTGATGGTTACGGAGATGTTTTCGACTATGATTTTGAAAAAATCAACCGTGAGAACAAATTGCAAAGAGAGTATTTTTCGTTCGGCGGTGCCGTCGAAAAACACAAAGGCCTAAAAATCGATGAAGAAAAATGTATATCTTGCGGTATATGCAAGAAAAAATGTTCTTTTCTTGCAATTTCAGAAAGCAATAACGCCTACTCGATAAATATTTATCGTTGTGACGAATGCGGAGATTGCTATATAAACTGTCCTGCAAAAGCCATCTCTTACAGAGGTGAAAACGTCTAAGCGTCATAAGGCTATCAAAAATATCAATCCGCTTTTTGCTGCGTTTGTTACAAACGCCGAGCATCCATTTTAAAATATTCACAAAATAAAACCCCCGGACTATCAGGGGTTTTTGTGATTTTAAAACATCTTTTAGTGTGCTTTTTATTCCCAGCTTTCATCATCAAACAAATATCTATAATAATCCGTCATTATTATTTTTTCATTATAGTCAATAGTTTGCTGCAATTGGTCAAATATTTCTGCGGCATAGCTATAGTCAGTGTTGCTATCATCGTTTGGATACCATCTATCGTCAACCGAGCTGTATCTGCCTTCATCTGTAATAAAGCTTTGATTTGAAAACAAGGCTATACCGGGTGTATCGCTTAAAATATCCTTACCGCTAAGCAGCCTTGAGTCATATTCGGCGCCAAACAAATTCAGCAATGTTGGCAAAATATCCACCGAGCTACTCACCTTGTCTATATATATCGGCTCTTCCATGTCGCCACTCCATATAATAAGTGGGCTACGATGAAGTTCAAACTCGTCCGGCATACTGCCGTGAAACTCTGTCAAAGTTTCTTCGCTCAGCCCGTATGGGTAGTGATCTGAAGACATGCATATAACCGTATTTTCAAGCTCCCCTGCCGCTTTTAGCTCGTCTAAAATATATCCAATCGCATTATCAAGCTCTATATGACACGCTATATACGCCTTTGCTTCTTCGCTCATATCAAGACTTTCTACTGCATCGCGGTTTTTAGCCGCCATAGAATTCCCCTCAAATGTATAATACATATGCCCGCTTATTGTCATGTAATACAAATGAAAAGGCTCACCGCTCTCAAGTGCCGGAGCTATGGTAAGCTCCATCATTTCAAGATCGGATTCAGGCCAAGTTTCACTAACCTCCAAGCCATTGCCCAGCCCATAATAATCATATCCCATGTTTGGGTGTGTCAGGTCCCTGTCGTAATAGTTATAGTAGTGGTTGTGATACGCCGTAGTCTCGTATCCTTCTTCTGAAAGGATATTCCCCATGGTGAAAGGCAATAAGTTATCGTAAGATTCATAAAACGCTCTTGTATAATTCAGCGGATACAAACCGTTCGTAGCAACAAACTCACCGTCGTTTGTGCTGTTCCACCAAAGAGGATTATAAAAATTTTCAAACACAAACCCTTCGTTTGTAAGCTTATAAAGATTTGGAGTATATTGCTCGTTCACCGCATATTGCCATAAACCTTCGGCAGTTATAAATATAAGGTTTTTTCCCTCAAACATTCCGGTATATTCGTTTTGCAGTGTCGGCTCTTGCACAGAAAAATACACATGCATGTCTTTTATCTCAGCATCGTTTTCAAGTTCTGCCAACGTTTCAAAATCAATCGAAAGAATATTTGCGTCGTGATCATTAGCTTCGACTTCTTCTTGTGGCAGCGTGTTTTCTTCAGGCTCTGACGATGCACCTAACGAGGCATCATTGCTTGCTTCTTCCACTTCATTTTCAAGCAATAACTGATTCACACTTAAACGCACCGTTGTAATATTCCCAAAGTTTCTCATGGAAAGCTCCGGCGAAAAAGCATCAGTGTATATGGCTTTTGGGCTGATAATCCCATAATTTGATATGTATACCAGCGACACAGCAAGAACTTGTGTGATGACAAAAATCACTATGTAAAAAAACAACAACTTAAAATTAATCATGCCAAAAAATTCTGAGGTCTGCCCGCTTCTTTCCACCACACCGAAAAAGTGAACAACTAAAAAAACAAACGGCAAAAAAATAAGCAACGTATACGGTATCACAGTTATAAACGCATCAATGGCCTCGCCTAAAAAAGAAGACATGACATCATCTGCCATATTAAGTTTGTCAGGCATTAAAAAAGCCTTGAAAACGGTATAATACACAAACTGCGCCATGTAAAAAATCCCGAGTGAAAATATGATAATCGAAAATACCGCCTTGTTGGTTTTTTCACTAAATAACGACGACAAAACACACAATAAACAAGCAATAGGCACTGTGAACAAGGTAACATAAATAATCCCAACATCAAAAACCATCCCAAAACAATAATATTTCAGTAAAAGTTCCATCCACAGGATAGATAATATTATAAATAGTAGCCGAAAATCATGAAACAAAACTTTTGCAAACTTCTTCATTACATCTACCTTGATATCCATATACACTTTTAATAAAAACAAGTGCTAAACTGATTTTTCATACTTTGCTCTGCCTAACAACAAAATCTCGATATTGTTATTATGTTGTACAAAGCCAGATACACTCAAAAATAACTAGTATAACTATATTAACATATAATTGATATGATATATCCTTTACGAAATGATTACAACTACACAAAGCATCGCCTCACCGGCTTCTGTCAGTACGCTTGCGCGCTCAATTGCAATTTGTGTGAAAACATGGTACAATTTTGATGATTTTTAAAAATACAATTTATCAGATTCACCGCAACAAATAGACGATGATTGGTAAAATAAATCATCTTTATCCTTCTATTTCAATCTTGAATTCATTGCTAAGAGAGGGGAGCACAATGGCAATAAAAAGCCAATATGATATTCAACTTGCAGCGTTGATTGAAAAACACTGTGTACCATATGAATATATCGGTGATTTAGCCGAAGTTGTAGAACGGCGAGCGGTCAAAGTGATTTCAGAGGAAATTCGCGAAAATCGCTTTATCTTATGGGGTGCAGGCGAAAGCACTAAAATAATCACTCATAGTGCTAAGATAGATAAAAGCAGAATCTCCTATATTGTAGACAACAATCCAATTTTGTGGGGCACAGAAATAGCCGGTATCCCTGTACGTAGCCCAGAAGTACTTGCAGATGAAGACTCGTTATCTATTCTCATATCAACACTGGCACCGCTAAACTCGCAAAGTATCCAGCGCCAGATATTATCCAGCCATCCAAGCGCAAGCATTTATTTAGTTTTCACGGCTGGCGCTGTATTTCCTCGCTCTGTTGAAATGGAAATTTTCAAGACGAAATATATGCATGACCATGCTAATGATGCTGATGAAAAGCGAAATTATCTTGAATTACTCATATCCCAATATTTACATATTAAAGACTTTATTTCTGCACAAAGATACATCTCCCTTCATATATCTTTATACCATGACACGCAAAATTATATTCAGCTTCGTGACGGCCTAGCTTCTCTGTTACACGACTTGAAAAGCACACTTCAAAAGAACAATGAAAATCACGTTTTCATGATGCTTTATGACACGCTCGGAGAACGACATATTGGCGAGCACACACCTTATCTTAGCAAATTAAAACATACAGGCATTCATTATACTAAAGCATATTCCCCTGGAGTTTTCACAAAAGAGAGCTTAAAATGCATCTTTCTAAAGCAAACCTACAAGCAAATAGAAGAAAACGATAACAAAAGAACCGGTATCACTCAGCTCAAAAGTCCCCTGATAGAAAAGCTACGTGAACACGGCTTTACACCAAAGCTATATTCCTCTCCCTATGTAGCTTCATTCTTCTCAACCACGCTGACTAGTGATACTAATTTTTCTGACATTGCATGCGCAAAAACAACAAGTGAGACTTTTTGGCAGGCGGTTACACAATTATGTGAAGAGCAAGGAAAGCAGATGAAAATGCTTTATTTTATTCGCGAAACACATTATCCGTGTATAGGCGCAAGTCACAGCACACATACACGTCGTTTTAAGTTTGCGGATTATGACGATGTCACCGACAGTTTCTTTCATGCAGAATTTGACTCGGCTGAGGATGGACAGGATGTTTTTAATATGCGGCGCTGTGAAGCATTAACTTATGCAGACACTCAAACAGAGTTTTATCTCAGTATGCTCCCAAAAAACACCACTACCATCCTATTTGCAGACCATTCAAGAAATTTAGAGGGAATGTTCTTCAATTCTAATCCAGCACGAAACTTATTCCATCATTCCACATCTTTCCATGTGCCTCTGATTATAAATGCAAACGGCATAAAACCACAACAAATAGACGATATCTTCTCGACTGCACACTTAGACGATCTCATTGTTTCATTGATTGAAAACGGATGCCCGCCTGTTCTCGCAAATAAAGTTGCCGAAGTAGGTTTCCCTGGTTTTTACAACCAAAAGAAGCTGCGCGACGCAAAAAAAGCCGGCTTTATCGAAACAACAGGCCGATTTTACGCAGCCATTGACAGCAAGTACAAACTTGTCAATACAGGCGACGAAAACAATCTTAAATATTATGCGATGGATGACGAAGAAAACGAGATACATGACAAGGACCTACAGCAGCTAATACACAACCGTTTGTGTCAATACATCGAAGGATGGGGTAATTTGCGGTGAAGCTATGGTAATTTGGATTATGGGACTTTCTGCCTCCGGTAAAACAACACTTGGGCTTGAAATGTATAACATGGTAAAAAATTCAGGAACATGGGCCTTTTTGGACGGTGACACTGTGAGAACTATTTCAGGCGAGCATCTTGGCCACACCGCAGAAGACCGGACCAAAAACGCATACAGAATTTCTCGCTTATGCAAGGCGCTGGAGATGCAGGATATCAACATCATCGCCTGTGCACTTTACGTTCTGCCCGAAGTTCGCAGATACAACAAACAAACATTTGATGCATACAAAGAAATCTTCATTGATGTCCCATTTGAAAAGCTAGTACAGCGTGATAATAAAGAGCTGTATCGTAGCGCACTTGAAAAGAGAATTTCAGACGTTGTCGGGGTGGATATTGCATATGAAAAACCAAAACACGTAGATTACGTCTTCCTAAATGACACCGATCTTATCGACTTCACCGAAAAAAGTGCAGAAATACTGCATGCATTGCAAATAAATTTAGGTGATATCTATGCACAAACTTGCGAGAGTGACTTACGCTATCGCGGTAATACCTTCCTTGCAAGCTACGAGGCCAAAAGGTCAGCAATCATAGCGCACTTGTTGCAGCAAATCAATTCAATACCGGCCGAGGATGTCCACCAATTTGATATATGCACAACGGATAATTTGCGCACACAAACACTAAAAAAACTGTACGCCGTAGCAAAGACCGATCATATGTATGACCCTGCGGTATTACCGTTGCTAAGTGAGTATAAAAATAAAGCCTTTTCTCCAAGCGACACTCTATTGCTCGCCTTAATCCTTTCGCATATTTGCGCTACAAACATATCAAAGCAAACTAAATTACGCTGTTTCAACTCGCTACTGTCTATCAACGATCGCTTGATACACACTATGGCAGACCTTCCACCATATGCACTTTTATTCTCCCTGCAAACGGAACAACATATATATAAACAAGTGAAGGATGGTGCAATATGACAGGCTTTCATATGGTCATCACTGAGTCTATGTGTGCAAAAGCCTATATACAAAACTTGATTGCAGCGGGATACGCGCCTGATCGTGTTGTTGTTGTCAAGCGAGATGCAGGGGTGCTTTCAGAAGAGAAAAAGCGACTGACACTGAATTCTACCACAGCACAAAAGTTGATACGCAAGGAAAATGGTTTTGATGCTGTCTTCGACGAAAAGCAAGCAATTGAAGTCACCTTGGATACATACTCTATTCCATACGTCTCTGTTTTGGCCGAGGACACATTAAACTTCAAATCCGCTTTGCTTTCTCTTTCATCACTGCCTGTTTTATGTGAGGGCGTGGTGGATGCTTGTTTAAAGATTTTACCCAACGCCATACATATCCACCCCGGTGCTTATCCAAAATATGACGGAAAAACACCATATTACTATCAGCTACTGCTAGAACAATCCCTATCATGTGTCGTGATGCAAAGCCACTCAACCCCAATATTCACGCTAAATTTTAAGCCGCCAAGTGGGTTCCAACAACTTGATCTTGTGATAGATCCTCTCATGCGTGCTCAAACACTTGTAGCATGGATGAAGCAAGGTTGCCCGATAGATCCCCTACCGTGCAATGTAGCAGAACTTAACGAATTTGACGATATACACGCCGTGCTTATGCACTTGGCCATAGTTCAATTGCGACAATCGGAAGGAGGGTAATCTTGGATAAAAAATACTGGGAAGAATATTATACAAAAGATTTAGCACCACACGAACCATCGCTATTTGCTACTTTTGCGCTTACGCACCTCACTTCTAATCAGACATTGCTAGAGCTGGGGTGCGGAAACGGAAGGGATAGCATTTTTTTTACCCATCACAACCTGCGTGTCACCGCGATTGACCAAACAGAAAGTGCCATTGCCAAATTGCAACAAACTTACAACAACATTGAATTTCTGAAAGACGATTTCGTCAGCTCTTCGATATACCACAAACGCACTTTTGACAACGTTTATAGCCGATTCACCATGCACACCATCACTTTACAAGAGCAGGCGATTGTGTTTGCAAACATCCACAGTGCACTGCGCGAGGGTGGAACTTTCTTTATCGAAGTACGCACAGTAAACGATGATATTTATGGTAAGGGTGTCTGTGTTGGCATGCATGAATATGTCTATGAAGACCATTACCGTAGGTTTGTTGAGAAAAACGCATTTGAAGATAGCCTACTATCGGCCGGCTTTACCATTTGTTACAGCGAAGAACGCACCGGATTTTCACCACTTAAAAACTCAGACCCAATGCTATTACGAGTGGTTGCACAAAAACCATTCGCAAAATAATAACATAAACTGTATCCTGAGTCAGTCTCAAGTTTTTGTAAGCTATAAGCACCATGCATAAAATATAAAGCTCTCATGATTTAAGTTATGTACAAATCAATTCGTTTGTTAGTATTCAACAAAAAGTATATTTGTTTCGTCCAAAAACAATGATAATTGCACAAAAAGCCATTGACAGAGCACTTAAAAAACACTATAATATGTTACATAAAATAAATGCGAAATATAACTTATAATATGTCGCAAAACAAAGGAGAGTATCATGAATATATTTAGTTTATCTGGAAAAACAGCCATTGTCACCGGTGCGGCTCAGGGCTTGGCGACGTCAATGGCTGAAGGCTTGATGGAGCAAGGTGCAAAGGTTTGTCTTGTAGATATAAACCCTAAGGTAATTGATGTGGCTGCCGATTACGCCGCTAAAGGCTATGAATGTGAAGCCATAATAACAGATGTAGGCGATAGAGAAAATTTAGAAAAAAACTTTAATTTAGCCGTGGAAAAACTGGGTGGTAAGCTGGATATTATTGTAAACGCTGCCGGAGTTCAAAGAAGGCATTTATCTGAAGACTTCCCTATCAGTGATTGGGACTTTGTTATGGAAATAAATCTTCATTCTGTGTTTTCACTTTGCCAGCTAGCAGGAAGACAATATATCAAGCAAGGCACTGGTGGAAAAATCATAAATGTAGCCTCAATGCTTAGCTTCTTTGGTGGTTACACCGTTCCTGCATACGCCGCCAGCAAGGGTGGTGTTGCCCAGCTCACAAAAGCTCTTTGCAACGAATGGGCATCTAAGGGAATCAACATAAATGCCGTGGCGCCGGGCTTCATGGCCACTGAAATGAATGTAGCGCTTATTAACGACGAAACCAGAAACAGAAATATTATGGCAAGGATTCCTGCCGGAAGATGGGGCACGCCGGAAGATGTGAAAGGTATTGTGATGTTTTTATCATCGCAAGCTTCCAACTATGTAAACGGAGCCGTAATTCCATGCGATGGCGGATACCTGGCTAACTAGCCTTTAAAAAGCCTTCAAATTCATAATAGAGAATCTTTTTTAAACGACCACAAAATAAGTAGATGTAGTATCATTGTGAAAACAAATCTGCATCTACTTATTTTATGACAAAACCAACATTGCTAAGGAGATTGTGATGAGAGTACTTGTAATGGAAGCTAGTAGCACTTCTTCTAAAGCTATGATATATGATACAAACAACGGAATTATTGATTTAAAAACAAAAGCTTACCCAAAAGATATAAGTTTTAATGGACTACACGATGTTGATGGAATTTACAACGAATTAATATCAAGAGCAAAAGAACTGGATACTAACTATGATATTGACGCTATCACGCTAGTTGGAACTTGGCACAACTTTTTCTTTTGTGATGATAAAAAATCACCTTTAAGTAAAGCTTATACATGGGAGTCCACCTTTGGGAGTGAATATATATCAAAACTCAGAGAAGATATAGATTATGTGAAGTTTCAGCATAGTATAACAGGGTGCATGGTCAACGCAATTTATCCTGTGAATAAACTGCAAGCCATGAAAAACAGTGGGGATGATTTTACCACAAAAAATATTATGAATGAAATATCATATGTTTTTTATAAGTTAACCGGCGATGTATCTTGTTCGGAAAGTTGCGCGTCGGGATTTGGGCTATTAAACCTAGACAAACTAAAATGGGACAAAGACATATTAAACACAGTTGGCTTGGATATTACCAATTTGCCAAAAATTGTAAGGTACGACTACACCTACCCTATAAAAAAAGAAGTTGCCGATATATTAAAAGTTGCGGCAGAAACTCCTGTTTTTATCGGCGAGCCAGATGGAGCCATGAACCAATTAGGTGCAGGCGCTTTATTAAATAATACTATGACCATCTCTGTAGGCACCAGCGCGGCTGCTAGGATGGTTATAAAGGATGAACAGCATGATCCCATCTTAAATACATGGTGCTATTATGCGGCAAATATGAAGCTGGCAGGTGTTGCTGTCTCCGGCGCCACAAATTGCTTAGACTGGTTTTTAGACATGTTTGGCGGAGAGTACAAAACCATGGAAGAAAACATAAGCATCGACGAAAATAGCCCTTTTTTCCTTCCTTTTTTATTTGGAGAAAGATGCCCTCATTGGGACGACAGCAGAAAAGGTGGGTTTCATAACATCACAGGAGTCCACACAAAAAAAGATTGTTATGTCGCTATTTTAGAAGGCATCCTCTATTGCCTATATGACAGTTATTTGATTTTAACAGAGTCTTTAGGGCATCCCGATAAAATACTGCTTTCAGGCGGTATTTTAAAATCCGAGTCTTGGCTACAGATGATGGCTGATATATGGGGCCGAGAATTATGTTTGCAAAAAACTGACCAGGCTTCTATGATGGGAAGCGTAGTTATTGCTTGCGAGAAATTTGGTATCATTGATAAATTGCAAGACTTTTCAAGTTCTGTAGAAATCATCAATGTGTGCAAGCCCAACCAAAAAAACAGAGAATTATACTTAAAAAGGTTTGAAAAATATAAAGCAATATATAATTCACAAAACAAGTTATAAACAGATGAATATATCCATTAGTGAATAAAGGAGAACGCCATGCCAGACATAGCATTAATCGGACTAGGAGTAATGGGTAAAAGTTTAGCCCTTAATATCGAAAGTAAAGGCTATACATTAAGTGTATATAACAAAGAATCTGACTGGACTAGTGATTTCATAAACACCAAAGCCGGTGGCAAGAACATTATTCCGGCATACAGCTTGGCAGAACTTGTGGCCCAGCAAAGCAAACCCCGGAAGATAATGCTAATGATAAAAGCCGGAGAGCCTGTGGATTCCGTCCTCGATGAACTTATAGGTTTGCTAGATAAAGGCGATATAGTAATCGATGGTGGAAATAGCAACTACATGGATACTATAAGAAGATTCGAAAAATTAAAAGAAATAGGCATTTCATATATCGGAATGGGCATTTCAGGCGGAGAAAAGGGTGCCTTAAACGGCCCGTCTCTTATGGCAGGCGGTCAAAAAGATGCATGGGAAGAAGTGCGGCCTATATTTGAGGATATTAGTGCCCATACCTCCGATAACAAGCCTTGTTGCCAACTATTAGGGCTAAATGGCGCCGGACATTTTGTCAAAATGGTACATAACGGTATAGAATACGCTGATATGCAACTTATCGGTGAGGCTTATCTAATAATGAAAACCTTGCTCTGCTTGAGCTATGAAGAAATAGCTGAGGTTTTTAAAAAATGGAACAATGGTATTTTAAAAAGCTATCTTTTGAACATAACAATAGATATTTTACTGTATAAAGATACTGACTCTGAGCCATTACTAGATAAAATACTGGACTGTGCCGGGCAAAAAGGAACAGGCCAGTGGACAGCTGTGACAGCATTAGAGAACCAAGTCCCGGCCGGTATTATCACCGAAGCTATATTTTCACGCTATGTTTCCACCCTGAAAAGCGAAAGAATTGTTGCAAATACGGCGCTATCGGGAGCAGATATTCAAAAAGAACCCGATACGGAAAATTTAATAAAAACACTTGAAGACGCACTTTTAAGTGCACGAATACTATTATATTCGCAAGGATTTTCACTAATAAAAAATGTTAGCTTAATTCACAACTGGGATATTGATTGCAGTAAAGTGGCTTTTGTATGGAGCGAAGGATGTATAATCAAAAGCAGGCTGCTTAAAAACATGGAAAAAAGCCTCGAAGATAAAATTTTAACAAATTTATTATTTTCAGACTTCTTTAAACAAACATTAAATTCAACACAGCAAAGCCTAAGATTGATATGCGCCAAAACCGCTCTTAGCGGCATTCCGTCACCGTGTTTTTCATCAGCTTTATCATATTATGATAGCTATAGGTGCAACATCTTACCTGCAAATCTTATTCAAGCGCAGCGAGACTATTTTGGAGCACATACTTACCAAAGAATAGATGATCCCGATAATAAAAATCATCACACACATTGGGAACAAAACTAAACATAAATTGATAATGGCAAAACTTTCAGAGTGCATTTTAATAGTCGGGTTTTATGCACACAAAAATAGTGTAGCAACTTTCGTCACTACACCATTAGTCAAATTCAAAAGCTTATTACGCCATTGCCCATGCACGATTTATTACACGCTTTGTGTTTGCAAGCACAATAAGCTCATCTTCATCAGGCCTAGGCAAAACTTCAAACGAGAGCACATAGGGATCTTCGGCACAGAAAAATCCTTCTTCTTTTAGTACACGGAAGAAATCTGTAAGTTCTAAAACATCGTTTGCACTGTTTGGATACCCAAAGCGCGGATGAAGATCACCATACGCATCACACCCGGGCTTTACAACCGCATTTCCAATATGGAAATGTGTAATGTAAGGACGTAAAACCTGAATGACAAACTTTGATGTCTCGTAGGTAGTCGGGAAATGGCTAAGATCAACCATCAATCCAAAATTATTATGTGTCATACGCATATCGGCCGCAAACTTTGCGGCATATGGTGCAGGCCCTATAAGCGCAGCTTTGTCCATATCAAAATCAAAAACCTCAAGCTCTATAATCATATTCTTTTTCGCTGCATAATCACAAAGATTGCGGGTGGTTTTCAAAAGTTGCTCATATGCTTTTTCTTTTGTTTCTTGTTCCCATTTCCCCGAAAGAAACGCAATGCCTTTTGCGCCTAGATACTCCGCCTCATCTATAGCTTCAATCAAAGTCGCCTCTGCCTTTATTCTTTCCGACTCTTCGATAGCATTTGGGTTCAGCTTAGGCCCAAGCAACCTAGGCTGAGCGCCGTAGCAAACCTTTAGATGGCTTTGTGCCAAGATGGCTTTTGCCTCTTCGTTTTTATCCCCAAAACTCTTAACTTCAAAGGCATCAAAAAACTCATCACGTGCAATAATTTTAAGAGACTCTATTGGGTCCATTCTCGGAAAACTCATCCAATGTATTGTGCCTACCTGAAAATATTTATGAATTGATTCAGTCATTTACACTATTCTCCTTGTCTTTTATTGATTGACAACATTTATAGGACTTTGTGCAATATAAGCCTTTACATTTTCAATAGTTGTGTCCATTATACGCTGACGAGCTTCCTTGGCCCCCCATGACATATGCGGAGTGATAATACAGTTTGGAGCACTTAAAAGAGGATTCTCCGCCTTGATGGGCTCTGTATAAACAACATCAAGCCCGGCGGCATATATTTTGCCGGATTTAAGCGCATCCGCCACATCTTGTTCTACAATAAGCTGACCACGTGAGTTGTTTATAAGAATAACACCGTCTTTCATCTTTGCAATGGAATCCTTATTTATAATCCCCTCTGTCTCCGGGCTAAGGAAGGTATGAAGAAAAATCACATCGCTCTTGGCATACAGCTCGTCTAATTCCACATACGTTGCCAGCTTGCGTCCGTCATCCGTAGGATGAAGATCATATGCGATAACATTCATACCCATTGCATTTGCAATTTTTGCCGAAGTCTGGCCTATACGGCCCAGGCCAATTATGCCCAAGGTCTTTTTGTCAAGTTCGATAAGAGGATAATCCCAATAGCACCAATCCTGATGGTTCTGCCATTTTTTGTCTTTGATAACGGTGTCGCTATGATGACCGATACGGTGGCAAATTTCCAAAAGAAGTGCAATAGCATACTGACCCACACAAGCTGTTCCATAGGTAGGAACATTGCAAACGGGAATTCCTTTAGTTTTTGCATACTCGTAATCAACAACATTGTAGCCTGTTGCAAGAAGAGCAACCATTTTTATCGATGGACAAGCATCAAAAACCTTTTGTGAAATTGGAGTTTTGTTTGTTATAACAACCGTAGCGTTTCCTATACGTTCGATAACTTCGTCTTGATCCGTCAACGATGTACGCTCAAAAATCGTAACATCGCCAAGAGCTTTAAGTCCGTCCCAACTAAGATCACCGGGATTTTCCGTGTAACCGTCAAGTACCACAATTTTCATTACTCTTTACCCCCAATAATTTATAAAAACATTGCCTTTGGACAGTTCCTACTTTATATCATATCCTACTTTTAGTATTTTCATGGTGCGATAGGCAGCGGCGTCAAATGCACCACGAGCATCCTTTAGCGCTTGTTCAAGTGGCATTGCATCCTTGATCGTCTGAACTATCGCCGTTATACCACACTCATAAAGCTCTTCAGCGCCGGCCAGCATCCCACCTACAATCGCAATAGCCGGAACACCGTGTTTTTTAGAGCTTGTGCCGACACCGTATAGAACTTTTCCTCTCGCTGACTGATGGTCGGCTCTGCCTTCACCTGTGATAACAACATCTATTCCATCAAGCTTTTTTTCAAATTCACTGATATCTAAAACTGTCTCTATGCCTGATTTAAGCTTTGCATCTAAAAACATCGTCAGCCCGACAGGCAGCCCGCCTGCCGCACCCATGCTAGGCTTATCTCCTACATATTCACCGAATTTCTTTTCGATGACATCGGCATAATTTTCCATTCCCGCTTCAAGAACTTTTATTTTTTCCGCATCGGCGCCCTTCTGTGGCCCAAAAACATGGCTCGCGCCATTAGGCCCAAGTAGTGGAGACACAACATCACACATGACTGTGAAATTTGATTCTTTAACAGCCGGATGAATGCCCGATGTGTCTATATCCACAATATCCAAAAGACCCTTGCCTCCGGCATACACTTCTTTTCCATTCTTATCAAGGAACTTTACACCTAAAGCGGCAATACACCCGATGCCTCCGTCGTTTGTTGCGCTGCCACCTACACCTATTATAATTTCACGATAACCATCGTCGAGAGCTTTTTTAATAAGTTCTCCTGTACCATAGGTGGTTGTAAGAAGCGGATCACGCTTTTCCACCGGTACAAGCGGCAGGCCCGAAGCCGACGCCATCTCGATTACAGCGGTGTTACTGTCCAGCGCACCGAAAGTTGCCTCTATGTCTTCAAACAAAGGTCCTTTCACAGAAGCATTCACAAATTTGCCGTTCTTGACATCTACAAGCACGTCCATTGTTCCCTCGCCACCGTCAGCCATGGGTACCGCAACACATTCACAACCCGGAAAAACTTTTTCGGCGTTTTCTGTCAAAATACCTATAAGCTCTCTGGTGCTCATTGTTCCTTTATATGAATCAGGTGCAAACAAAAATTTCATCAGATACACAACCCCTCAATATGTTTTATAGCCGATATGTTTCATTATACAATAAATCATTCTTATTGCCTATATAATTATATGTTTCAGTATAATATCCCTTATCAAAATTTGTATCATATAATTCAATGCAAAGTCAAACCGAAATCCACTATTAATTAACCTATTAGGAATACACATTATTTGTAGTAGGATGCACATATGTCGATCTTCATATCTGATTTTAAAGTAAATTTAAGGTTTGCCAAATATAATACAGTTTCAAAATACAAAAGGAGAACATGATATTATGAAAAAATATATAGCCATTTTGATAATTATTTCTATGCTTACTTTAGCGAGCTGTTCTACAAGCGATGGTACAGATGCATCCTCTGACATCAGCACACCTCAAACTAATACAGATACAAGTGCTACTGAAGACGAGTTGTTAGTAACGGAAAATTCGTCTACCATAGCAAGCCTTACTTTCCCAAGCGATGATTACACAAAAGATTTGAGCGAGGGTATCACTTTCTCTGATGGCGACGAAATTATTATCACAGAAAGTGGAACATACGAATTTACAGGCAAGTATACAAACAGCACTATAACAGTAAACGTAAATAAAGACACCGACGAGGGTATTGTATACCTTGTACTGAACAATGCCAGCATCACAAGTGAAACAGGCACACCGATAAACATTATCGAAGCAAAAGATGTTGTAATTGTACTTGAAGGCGAAAATATCATAACCCAAGGCGAAATTACTACAACTGATACAGAGTTTCCGTCTGCTGCTGTTTACTCAAAGGCAGACACTGTCATAACAGGTAACGGAAACTTGACTATAACAACCCTCTACCAAGATGGCATCAACAGTCGTGACGACCTCATTATCGACGGCGCAACCATCACTGTAAACGCTGCAGAAGACGGTATCGTCGGCAAAGATTTTCTTGCCATAAAGGATACCAGCGTCACTGTGAACGCAGGAAAAGACGGGCTCAAATCTTCCAATTCCGAGGACTTGGAAAAAGGCAATTTGCTTATTGTAAGCGGTAATTTTAATATCACAGCGGAAAATAATGCTATCAGCTCTGAAAACATTTTGCAAGTTGACGGTGGTAATTTCACGATAAACACCGGCGATGATGGCTTCACTTCAATTAATATAACTATCACAAACGGTACTATAATGATAGAAAACTGCTTTGAGGGAATTGAAGGTACTATTGTAAATATCAGTGGTGGCGATATCTCTATAACCACGAACGACGACGGAATTAACGCTAATGACCAAAGCGGCGGTATCACAATTTCAGGTGGCAATATAGAAATCTTTTATGGTGAAGGTGGCGACGGTATCGACTCAAACGGTGCTTATACTCAAACCGGTGGAGATATTGTTATTACGGCTACATCACATTCCGATGCAAAGAACGCTCCGCTTGACGTAGACGGTACCGTCACAATGACAGGCGGCACAATAGTAGACGAGAGCGGAGAAGCTATTGAGGCCACAACTCATGGTAATATGGGTGGCACGATGCCCGGTGGCAGTGAAAGGCCTGAAGGATTTTCGCCCGATGGCTTTGACAACAGCAGCGAGTAACGAAACACAAACAGAGTAAATTTCTACATATTATACACCAGAGGTAATTTTATGCGAGTGTTATTATGCGAAGATGAACAAGATCTTTCAAAGGCTCTTGAAAAGATATTAAAGCATTACAACTATTCTGTTGATACGGTTTTCAACGGCGAAGACGCTCTTTCTTTTTTAGACTGCGGAAATTATGATGCTGTGATTTTAGACATAATGATGCCCAAGATAGATGGGCTTACTGTGCTAAAAACCATTAGGGACAAAGGAAATCTTGTTCCGGTAATTATGCTAACTGCAAAATCCCAAGTTGACGATAAAATAACAGGGCTTGATTTGGGTGCAAATGATTACCTCACAAAACCCTTCGACGTAAAAGAGCTTTTGGCACGCATTAGGGCAATCACCAGAAATGTAAGCGACAGCACCTCTTCTATCCTCACAGCTGCCGACATACACTTAAACCGTAAAACTTTTGAGCTTTATTCTGAGACGCAGTCATTTAAACTTGCAAGTAAAGAGTTTCAAATGATGGAAATGCTTATGATTAACAAAGGGCACGTCATCCCTACAGAACGTTTCATGGAGAAAATTTGGGGATATGATAGTGATGCTGAGATTAATGTGGTATGGGTGTATATTTCTTATCTCAGAAAAAAACTAACACTACTTGAAACCAACGTTAAAATCAAAGCCACCCGAAACACAGGATATTCTTTGGAGGTGTGATATGCTAAAAAAGCTACAAAAAAAGTTCATCTTACTCACAACTCTGATAAGTATCATTGTCATGATTTTAATAGCAGCCACGATAAATATTATCAACTATAGCTCTATTATGGCTTATTCTGACGATGTTTTAGATATATTAGCAAGTGGAAATTTAAGCTCGGCAGATAATCCACAACGCCCACCGACTCCAAGAGAATTCGCCTTTACAACGAGATTTTTTATAGTCCATTCAGACGCAGATGGTGTAATTGACTATATAGACACAAAAAATATCAGCTCAGTTTCCGCTAGCGATGCCAGCTTATATGTTGAAAAAACAAATGAGCTGGGAAAAGTCTCGGGTAGAATTGATGATTTCAGGTTTGTAAAAACTGAAAACCCTATCGGGTACACATACATCTTTCTCGATATTGAAGAAGACATGATAGGTTTTCAGAACTATATGCTTTATTCTTTTTTGATAGTTGGTGCCGCCATTATACTAATTTTTATCTTATCTTGTTTACTTTCAAAAAAAGCTGTCTCCCCTATTGTAGAAAGCCACGAAAAACAAAAAAGATTTATCACCGATGTCAGCCATGAGTTTAAAACTCCGCTTGCTATTATAAAAGCCAACTGTGATGTTATAGAGCTTGATAGCGGCGAAAACGAATGGGCCACCAGCATAAAATCGCAAATATCAAGGCTTGATAAATTAGTGGAAGATTTAATTTCTCTCACGAGACTCGATGAAGAAAAAAGCATTATGCTAAAGACAGATTTTTCGCTTTCAGACGCAATAAACGACACGCTAAACGAATTTTCCTCTGCTATAAAAAGCACCGATTTAGAGCTTACTTGCGACATAAGCAAAAACATAACCTATAACGGCGACGAAGCATTTATCAGAAAGCTTGTTGCCATATTAATCGAAAATGCTATAAAATATAGCAACAAAAATATTAAAGCCACTCTTTCCGGTAGCGGAAACAAGATAGTATTCGCCTTAGAAAACTCGTGCGATGATATAACAATAGGTAATCACAACAACTGGTTTGAAAGGTTTTACCGAGCCGACGAATCACGAAACAGCGAACAAAAAGGCTTCGGCATTGGCCTGTCGGTGGCAAAGTCTATCTGTGATAAGCACAAAGCTAAAATTTCAGCCGAGAGCAAAACAGGCAAAGAAATTATAATCTCTGTTACATTTTAAATACATTTAAAGCTACTGTCACAAAATCACCCTACAGTATACTGTAAGGTGATTTTTATTATAAAAAGCTTTCTGATTTTAAAGTAAGTTTAAGGTTTGGTTTGTATACTAAACATGTAAAGTAAATATATGTGCCGAAAGGAGAGCCTTTATATGCAAACAAATTTTAAACGCCATGAGCTTAAATATATACTGACAAAAGAGCAACATGAAAATCTTTTAAAGAAAATGCCCAGCGATATACAAATGGATGAATATGGCAGACACAAAATAAGCAACATCTACTTTGATACAGATGACTTTAGAATAATAAGGCATTCTTTGGAAAAGCCAAAATACAAAGAAAAACTAAGAGTGAGATGTTACGGCGACCCACACATCAGCAGCACAGCCTTTATCGAGCTCAAAAAGAAATTCAACGGTGTTGTGTATAAAAGAAGAGTGTGCGACAGCCAAGAAAATGTACTGTCTTATTTATGTGATGAGGCAGGCGACGTGCAAGGCTCTCAAATATTAAACGAAATCGATTATTTCAAACGTAGCCACAACGAAATAAAGCCAAGAGTATATTTATCTTACGAGCGCGAAGCTTTTTTCTCGACACAAGATGAAAATTTCAGGCTGACGTTCGATTTCAACATTAAAGCTCGTGATAACGACATAAGTTTATACGAAAGCACCGCTGACCAATCAGTTTTATCAGATGATTATGTACTACTGGAGGTAAAAACCGTTATTGGATTACCTGCTTGGTTTTTACAGTTTTTAAACGAAAACGAAATATATAAAACTTCTTTTTCAAAATACGGCACAGCATACCAAACATATTTTTTACCGAGTTTTGCAAGCTCATTTAGGAGGATATCGAATGCTTAGCGAAATATTTACAGGAATTTTTGATACCTCAGCCAGTATGAGCATCACTTTAGAAGATTTTTTCATCTGCATGGCATTCTCCATTATTTTAGGGATTTTCATGGCAAAAGTGTATTCTTTTAAAGAGAGAAGCTCAAAAGGGTTTGTTGTAACACTGGCGCTTTTACCCATAGCTGTCACAATGGTAATCATCATGGTGAACGGAAATATCGGTGCAGGTGTTGCCGTTGCAGGTGCATTTAGCCTGGTGCGTTTTCGCTCTATGCCGGGCACCGCAAAAGAAATCATAGCTATTTTCACGGCAATGTGTACCGGACTTACAATAGGCATGGGCTACATAGGTTTCGCGGTGGTATTTTCAGTGATCGCATGCCTTTTTTCGCTTGTTTTAAACACCACAAACTTTGGCGAAGAAAAAGAAACCGGCGCTCGAATTTTGCAAGTCACCATACCCGAAAATTTAAACTACACTAATGTATTTGATGATATATTTGAACGCTATACAAAAAAATCAAAACTGGTTTTCGCAAAAACCACCAACATGGGTAGCCTTTTCAAGCTAAGCTATGAAATCGAGCTGAAAGATGTAAATGCTGAAAAAGAGCTAATTGACGAGCTAAGAACCAGAAACGGAAACCTCGA
>CAYJIG010000024.1:0-32413 GCA_964370165.1 uncultured Oscillospiraceae bacterium | reverse complement strand
AAAACCCAGTGTTTATCAGCTTTTATTGAGTTTGTGCAATTATTACACATTCATCTTGGATTCGCAGGCCGGTGACCAAAAGGAGACGAATGCTGTTACCCAGTAAATCCCCGGGCAGATGCTCAAACATAATACGCATCTCATCCTGGGTAAATGCATCTTTGACAGTTGCTGACTTTTGGTGCAGTGCACGCTTGCCGGCACGGAACGCATGACGCACATAATTTTTGGCTATGAGGTCATCCGACTCGGCCGCATCAAAAATCTGAATCAACATAGCACGGCATTTATTGATTTGTGAATATGAATAATTGGTCTCCTCGAGCTTGTTCATGAAGCCATTGATTTCCATCGTTTTAATGTTAGAAATCGGGGTTTCGCCAAATTGATTCTTCAACAGCTTGAGGGTGTAGTAATAGTTAGCGTAGGTGGATGCTTCCACCTGCGTGCGGTAAGACTGATACCATTGCTCGGCGAATTGACTGAAAGAAATCTTAGGCGCAATCCGCTTTGACGGATCATTCTTATCGTCGTGGTATCGACGCAATTTGTCCAGCACCTCACCGCGTGTCCCCGCGGTGAAACTGACAGTCTTACGTTTGCCATTGTCATGGTAGCCGTCCATTACTTGGGCGAACCAGTTACCACTGGGCAGTTTACGAACGTTTCCCTCGCCTTTGCTACGTTTGCTCGACATGTTACACCGCCGCTTTCTGTTGCGCGTATGCGTCTTGCAAACCGGCCGGAACGTAGGTGTGGGAGTCTATCCACAGCTGGAACAGCTCGGCAGGAACAGCTCGGCAGGAACACGGATAGATGATCCGAATCGGCACACAGGGAAATCCTTGCGATGTGCCAGCTCATATGCCGCTGTGGTACTGATTCCGAGGTGGTTTTTCACGTCCTTAATGCTCATATATGCTTTGTTTTGCTTGCTACGGTTTTCCATTAGTAGTTCCTCCATATTCGTTAATGTGTAATTTCTCGTATTCGTGTGTGACGGTCGGTAAAATATTACTGGTAATACGGTGTGCGATGTGCCTCATAGCGAAGCTGATTTACCACATCGACTTCGGACGCGGTGAGCGATAGCTCTTTACGTAGACGAGTAAAAGACTCAAAGCTGGTGGTATGCACCATGTTATGTATTCGACAACTAAGTAAGACTAAATTTTCAAGCGTGTCTTTTCCGCCATAGGCACGTGGCAGACGGTGGTGTAGCTCACGATCTCCACGCTGCAATGTGCGTTTAGTCACGTAGCATGTGCCATCCAGTACAAAATATGCGGCCATACGGCAGTTGTCGTTACTCGAGAAATCGTCTCGCAAACTTTTATCGCAAACAAATCGAGCAAAATTAAATAGCATAATATGTCTCCTTTTAATTAGGTTGTGTGATTAGGCGGACAGCTTGATGGTAGGCTTCATTAAATACTCACCTGCTTTGCAAACAATCAAATCGTTTTGGAATGTCAGCAAAATATCCTCTATTGTATCTTTACGGTACCAGTGATCTCTGCTGGCTATCATACCATCATCGGCCACGTAATAGCTGGCGGCAAAACACTTGTCGTGACTGACAAAAAAGTACAATGCCCCAAAATCTTTTTTGATCTCGCAGTACTTTCTAAACGTGTGCTGGACGTTGTGAAACACCTTATAGCACGTAAATGACTTAGGCGCACCCGATAAAAATTCGCGCTCGGCGGTCATCATCCAGTACATCTTATATGTAGCCGAAATGTTCGATTTTAGATTCAAGTAAATGTTGGGGCTTTTTTCACGCAAGTAATGCAGTTCGTTCAGCAGTTTCGTTTCAATATTCGTATTCATTTGTGTAGAGCTCCTTTCCGTTTTAGGGGTTAGTTGGCTATGGTTGTACAGTTCGATTTCCTAATGAATCAATTAGTTGACTCTGCAATGGTATTATACTTTAAGAAATTGATTCTGTCAAGTATTAATTTGCTCATGAATCAATTTGAGTCTTTTAGAGTTGATTTATATAATGTAATAGTATATACTTTAACTAAAGAATTTAATACATGAGGTGATTTTGAAATGGGAACAATGACAAAAAAAATAGAAATACTGCTGATAGAGTGTGGCATGGAAAAGAAAGAGCTTGCCCAAAGGCTGGGTACGTCGGCATCCAACCTATCGGGCAAGCTGCGGCGTGATAATTTTTCAGAGAAAGAGCTACAAGATATAGCGCAGGCGTGTGGTGTGGTATATAAAGGTGTGTTTGTTTTAGATGGCGGCGAAAAAGAAATTTAGCGTTCACTATAAATAACTATTAAACCAACGATTGGGAGAGTGCGGCATGGCTGAGGTTAATGGGAGTAGTATAGGTTTTGAAAAGCAGATATGGGAAGCCGCGTGTGTATTACGTGGCAATTTAGATGCGTCGGAATATAAGTCTGTTGTGCTTGGGCTCATTTTTTTGAAATATATATCGGATAGATTTGAGGCAAAGTATGACGAGCTTGTGGCCGAGGGTGACGGCTTTGAAGAAGACATAGACGAGTACACCTCTGAGGGTATATTTTTTGTTCCCGACACTGCCCGATGGTCGGTCATTTCGGCTGCGGCACACACTGCTGAAATCGGCACTGTCATTGATGACGCCATGCGTGCTATTGAAAAGGAAAACAAGCGCCTTAAAGATATACTACCAAAAAACTTTGCAAGGCCTGAGCTGGACAAGCGCCGCCTTGGCGAGGTTGTGGATCTTTTTACTAATATTCAGATGATAGAGCATGGAAACAGCAAGGATATATTAGGCAGAACGTATGAGTATTGCTTGTCGCAGTTTGCGGCGCAAGAGGGTAAAAACGCCGGTGAGTTTTACACGCCTGCTTGCATTGTGCAAACGTTGGTAGAGGTGTTAAAGCCGTACAACGGCCGTGTGTATGACCCGTGCTGTGGCTCGGGTGGCATGTTTGTGCAAAGTGCAAAGTTCATCGAAAATCATGGTGGTAATGTAGATAAATCAATTGCAGTATATGGTCAAGACTCGAACCCAACAACCTGGAAAATGGCACAGATGAATCTTGCCATTCGTGGAATCGAGGCAAACTTAGGCAAATATAACGCTGATACTTTTTTTGATGACTGCCACCCGCAACTGAAAGCAGACTACATCATGGCAAACCCACCGTTTAATATTTCCAACTGGGGCGCAGATAAGCTGGTGGAGGACATTCGCTGGCAGTATGGCACACCGCCAAACGGCAACGCAAACTTCGCGTGGCTTCAGCACATGATACATCACCTGGCGCCAAACGGTAAAATAGGCATGGTGCTTGCCAATGGCTCGCTGTCGTCACAAACAGGTGGCGAGGGCGAAGTACGCAAAAATATTATAAATGCCGACCTTGTAGAGTGTATAGTTGCAATGCCTACACAGCTATTTTATTCTACCGGGATACCTGTTTCGCTGTGGTTTTTGGCGAAAAATAAAAAGCAAAAGGGCAAAACCTTGTTTATAGATGCACGCAAGATGGGAACTATGGTGACAAGAAAACTGCGTGAGATGACAAATGAGGATATAACGAAAATTGCCGATACATATAATGCTTTTGTTGATGGCACGTTAGAAGATATAAAAGGATTTTGCGCTGTGGTGGACACGGCCGACATTGCAAAGCAAGATTATATCTTGACCCCGGGACGATATGTTGGCATAGAGGAGCAAGAAGACGACGGCGAGCCATTCCCTGAAAAAATGGCACGGCTGACAGGGGAGTTGTCCGAGCTGTTTGAAAAATCGCACAAGCTGGAAGATGAGATACGAAAGAACTTGGGGGCGATTGGGTATGAGGTGTGATGTAAAATCCTGTATTTTAGCTGATATTCTTGATTTGGTGATCGATTATAGAGGGAAAACCCCAAAAAAATTGGGTTCTACATGGGCAGAAAAGGGTATCCGTGCATTGTCGGCTAAAAACATTAAAACAGGTAAAATTGTTCAGCAAGAAACAATACGATTTGTTGATGAAAATCTGTATCGCAAGTGGATGAAAGATGAAATTCAACGTGGCGATATAATAATTACATCCGAAGCCCCTTTCGGAGAAGTTTTTTACTGGGATAGTGATGAAAAAATTGTATTAAGCCAAAGATTGTTTGCGCTAAGAGTCAACCCAGCTTTTAATGCCAAATTCGTGTATTATTATATGATTACTCACCAATTCCAAAGTGAGCTATTAGGGCGTGCCACTGGCACTACCGTCATAGGTTTGAGGCAGCCAGAATTGCTAAAATGTTTGGTAATATTGCCCGATATCAATGAGCAAAATATTATAGCAAAAATACTATCATCAATCGACGATAAAATCGAGCTAAACAATGCGATAAACGATAATTTAGAACAACAAGCACAAGCGATTTTTAAATCATGGTTTGTTGATTTTGAGCCTTTTGGTGGCGTTATGCCGAGTGATTGGGAAATATCCACTGTATCATACTTAGGGAATGTAGTAGGCGGTAGCACACCATCTAAGACAAAAGAAGAATACTACACAACCAGTGGTATCCCTTGGATTACGCCTAAAGATTTATCTATTGATAAGTCGAAGTTCATAAGTAAAGGCTCAATAGATATTACAGAATTTGGGTTGAAAAATAGCAGTGCGTCAATAATGCCGAAAGGTACAGTTTTATTTTCTTCTCGTGCACCGATTGGATATATTGCAATAGCCAAAAATAACGTAACAACAAATCAAGGTTTCAAATCCATTGTTCCATTTGAAAATATCGGCACGGCATACACATACTTCTTTCTGAAACATAATATTGAGACTGTGGAAAGTATGGCATCAGGCTCAACATTTAAGGAAGTATCAGCTTCAGTCATGAGAACAGTTCCAGCCATTATTCCAGATGAGGGTACATTATCGAGGTTTACTACATTATGCCAACCGATTTTTGAACAACAAGAAAAATTAGAGCATGAGAGCAAGTTGCTCGCTCAACTCCGTGACACTCTCTTACCACGCCTTATGAGTAGCGAAATTGACGTGTCACAAGTGGAGGTTTAAGCCGCTAAATTATCGTTTATAGGAGGAAATATGGAAGAACTACTCATACAGCTTTCACAAGACTTGCAAAATCTTACTATACCAAAACCATATGATTGGTTGATATTATTTGTTTCTGGATTATCAGTCGTGTTATCATTTGTAATTTTTATAAGACAAACTAAAATATCCAAAAAACAAACAGAAATAATGGAACAGCAGAATAAAATATCTTTATTTGAGAAACGTTATAAAGTTTACACCTCATTAAAGTCAGTTTTGGAATTTAAAGAATTGTTGCTAAATCACGCTGAACTTACGGTTGATGTTATTATGTGTCATTTCACCATGCGTGTGAATTACCTCGGTGAAAGAGGAAAAATTGGATATGCACTATTTATGCTTTCAATATATCAAGATATTCAACAAGCCGATTTGCTATTTAGCATGAATAATAAAGTTGACAAATTTTATCAAACTACAGCTAAAGAAGTATGTATCGATAAGCATAACAACATTGATTGGTTAAAAGAAAATTCGGAAAAGCTCATTCGTGAAATTGAAAAATTCGAGAAAAATATAATGCCTGATATAATTAAAAAATTATGTTTTTAGGAGGCCGCCATGTCCAGCCATTTTACCGAAGCCAACTACGAAAACGCTGTAATTGAACTGATAAAAGGGCTTGGATATAATCACATCTATGCTCCCGACATAGAGCGTGATTATCACAGCCCTTTATATGAAGATGTGCTGCTTCCGGCCTTGGCACGGCTTAATCGTGCGTTGCCACAAGATGCCATAAACGAAGCGATGTACAAGCTGAAAAATTACGAAAACGGCACACTAATACAGAAAAATATAGTCTTTATGGACTATCTGCAAAATGGCGTACCGGTAAAATATTTTGAAAACGGCGAGGAACGCTCCGCCCTTGTTTACCTCATCGACTTTAAAAATACGGCCAATAACGATTTCACCGTGGCCAACCAGTGGACGTTTATTGAAAACAGCGAGAAACGCCCCGATGTGGTCCTGTTTGTAAACGGCCTACCCCTGGTGATGGTAGAGCTTAAATCTCCCTCACGGGAAGAAACCGATGTCTCGGCGGCATATCGCCAGCTTCGGAACTATATGCACGAGATACCGTCGTTATTTATATATAACGCAATCTGTGTCATGAGCGACCTTACCACATCAAAGGCCGGCACGATTACCTCCGGTGAAGATAGGTTCATGGAATGGAAAACAACCGATGGCAGTTATGAAAACACGCAGTATGCCCAGTTTGACACGTTTTTTGAGGGTTTGTTTGAAAAAACACGCTTTCTTGATATACTAAAAAACTTTATCTGCTTTAACATCGACGGCCAAAACACATTTAAGATACTGGCAGGATATCATCAGTACTTTGCAGTGAAAAAGGCCGTGCAAAAGGCAAAAGAAGCAACAGCTACCGACGGCAAAGGTGGCGTTTTTTGGCATACGCAGGGCAGCGGAAAGTCGCTATCTATGGTGTTCTACGCTAAAATGTTGCAAGAAACGCTGGATAGCCCCACCATAGTGATTATCACCGACAGAAACGACCTCGACGACCAGCTGTACGGGCAGTTTTCACGTTGCAGAGAGTTCTTACGGCAAACTCCGATGCAAGCAGAAAACCGCACACATCTAAAAGAATTGCTTGCAAACAGGCAGGCAAACGGTATCATATTCACCACCATGCAAAAGTTTGAAGAAAGTGATGAGCCTTTAACAGATAGACGAAACATAATTGTTATGGCAGACGAAGCGCACCGCGGCCAGTATGGACTATCTGAAAAAGTAGAGATTAAAGAATACGTAAACGGAGAATTGACGGTTAAAACCAAAATTGGCGCGGCAAGAGTTATCCGTGACAGCCTGCCAAACGCCACGTATATTGGGTTCACCGGCACGCCCATTTCGTCTAAAGACCGAAGCACTCGCGAGGTATTTGGCGAGTATATCGACATTTACGACATGACGCAAGCAGTGGAGGACGGAGCCACAAAGCCTGTATATTATGAAAGCCGTGTAATACGCCTAAAGCTTGACGCAGACACACTGGCTATGATTGACAACGAGTATGACATCATGGCTGAAGACGCCGATGAATATGTTATAGAGAAAAGCAAAAGCGAAATGGGCAAGCTGGACGCAATCTTAGGCGCAGACGAAACAATAGACTCACTTGTAAGTGATATTTTAGACCATTACGAAGGCAACCGCGAAAGCCTCCTCACCGGTAAAGCGATGATAGTTGCATATTCTCGCCCGATTGCCATGAAGATATACAAAAGAATACTAAAGCTTCGCCCAAACTGGACAGAAAAAGTCGGAGTGGTGATGACACAAGGCAACAACGACCCCGAAGAATGGCGAGAGATAATAGGAAACAAAGCACATAAAGATGAGCTCGCAAGGAAGTTTAAAGATAACAGCTCTGAGATGAAATTGGCCATAGTAGTAGATATGTGGCTGACAGGTTTTGACGTACCGTCCCTTGCAACAATGTATGTATATAAGCCCATGATGGGGCACAATCTTATGCAGGCGATCGCGCGTGTGAATAGGGTGTTCCAAGACAAAGAAGGCGGGCTTGTTGTCGATTACGTTGGTATCGCTTCGGCGCTAAGGCAAGCCATGAACGACTACACTAAACGCGATAAAAACAACTTTGGGGATACCGATATCTCCAAAATGGCTTACCCAAAGTTTATGGAAAAACTATCTGTTTGCCGAGACTTTTTACATGGATTCAACTATTCGGAGTTCATGGAAGGCTCGGATCTTTTAAAGGCTAAAGCAATAAGTGGTGGCGTAAACTTCTTACTTGGTAAATCTGTTTTAGAGAAAGACTTGGACGACAAAGAAAAAACGCAGAACGTGTACATCAAAGAAGCAATGTTATTAAAGCAAGCCTTAACATTGTGTAGTTCTTTGGTGGATGGAAAAACAAGGCTTGAAGCGGCATATTTTGAAGCTGTAAGAACAATGATTGTAAGACTCACAGCAAGTGGCACAGGAAAGAGATTCACTCTTCCGGAAGTAAATGAACGCATAAACGAACTTTTGAAGCATAGCATTAAAAGTGAAGGTGTGATAAACCTATTTTCCGATGTAGGCAGTGAATTTTCATTATTTGATCCTAAATTCTTAGAAGAAATAGCCAACATGAAAGAAAAGAATTTGGCAGTAGAGCTTTTAAAGAAGCTTATTGCTGAGCAAGTGGCTATTTACCGCAGAACAAACATTGTGAAATCTGAGAAGTTTTCAGAAAAAATTCAAGGTGCAATGAATAGATATCTCAACGGCATGCTCACAAATGAGGAAGTCATTGAGGAACTGTTAAAGCTGGCAAAAGAATTGGCACAAGCAAGCATGGAAGGAGATAAGTTAGGGCTGAGCCTAGATGAACTCGCTTTTTATGATGCACTCACAAAGCCGGCTGCAATTAAAGACTTTTATGAAAACGATGAGCTTGTAAAAATCACAAAAGAGCTTACGGATATGCTGCGCAAAAACAGGACGATTGACTGGCAAAAGAAAGATACAGCAAGGGCCGCCATGCGAAGAATGGTGAAGCGACTTTTGAAGAAATACAAATATCCGCCCGAGGGTATGGAAGACGCAGTGAAAATAGTAATGAGCCAGTGTGAACTTTGGACGGATAATGGTATCGAGGGATAAATATAATGGAAACAATCAATGATATTCTATCTATTATTGGCGCAATAAGCTTGTTCTTTGCTATCATCAGAGTCTTATGGGTGTTTGTTTTTAGCACGTGCGAATGGGTTGATAATGTAGTTATAAATGAATATTTTAATGATGAAAAAATAGTTGATATTTTTGATTCAAAAGGATTAAGACCACAATTTTATGATGCGAATAATGATCATGCTAACTTAGAGTATACAACTGCAACTGTATTTAAACCCAAAAACGTAATAATAAAAAACGTTAAAGTGAAGAAATTACGAGTACCTAAAAATGGTCCTTTAAAGAGTAATAATTTTAAATATGAAAATGTTTATATGTTTAAAGAGACAACACCGAGTACCCCCATTTGCATAATATATGAACGAAAAGAATATATTCCGTATTTGATACTCGAGTGGAAAATAGAGTATGGCGCAATTGCAAGGTATGAGTTTATTTTAAACGGCATGGATGGGGATACATCTCTCAATGGTGGTATAAAATATGAATTCACATGGCGTTCCAAACTCAGAAAAATACTAGATCTGAAATAAGTATTGACCTAAAAGGAGGCATAACCATGTATGAGTCATTTGAAGAATTATTATATGCGACTATAGGTAGAATGGAACAAGGAACAACAGGAGCGAGTTCCAAGCAAGCAGAGGTTGCTCGTGATTATTTGATTTTTTTCAAGAAAAAGGTTGATTTAGAATATTATAAACAACAAGTAGACGAGTTTTTGCAAAAAACTAATGAAGAAGATTATACTTTTAAATATTACGGAGATGATAAAGAATCAACATATTTTCAACAAGCGATAGGGATCTGCGAGGAACTTCTATTAGGAAAACTAACTCCATTGCAAGAATTTTCAAACGTGGATTCAATTGATTTTGACATTATTGTTAGTACGTTAGATTTTATTAAAATAGTCACATACATAAACGATAACACTCAGATGAAATTAAAGTTAACTGAGGCGTTTACGACACGAATTTTAATACAGACTTACAGTGCTTTAGAAGACAAAAGTAACGAGTTAGACACAAACATTGATGATGTGCACAACAAAATAAACGATGACCGATTTAAAATAAACGAAATAGAAAGAGAAAACAAACGGCAAACCATTTCAAATATTACTACTTTAAGTATTTTTTCTGCAATCGTAATTAGTATTTTTGGTGGTTTTGAAATAGTCAATACGACTTTTATTAATTTTGAAGATCCATTAGTGATTACATTAGTTGTCTTTTTCGCGATATACAATATAGTTGCTCTACTTGTGATACTGGTTTTGAAAATAAATAAAATCCCTAATATATTATCGCGATGTGCAATTATAACAGTTAATATAATATTTGTTTTGCTAATAATTTTGTTTCATGTGTATATTTGAATGTGAGATTAAACAGTTGAAGTTACGAGAATTTAATGTGCGATATTGGTGCCATTAAAAGTCGATGCACAAAAAATGACTCTTAAGCGTTGTATTTCTCTCCCATTTGTGGTATAATATAGGTGGATCGAAATATATTATACGAAAGCAAGGTGAATCATTAATGAATACGCACGCACACATTCACGCATTGGAGATACTTTTGATTGAGATTTACAACGACGGAGAATTAAATGAATCAAAGCTTAGAGAAGTCCTTAGCCCTTTAACAAGCTCATTTATTGATCCAGACCAGATACTCGAAGAAAAGACAGAAGATGGAAAGACTTTTCGCGAGATCATTTGTGAAATAATGATGCCACAAAAGTATGCGAGACACAAAGAACATGCCAAAGAATGGATGAACTCGCCAACGGAGCAAAAAATGTTTGACGAGATATGGTTCAATGAGTTTAGGATGCCATATTGCTCAAACGCTGCCGAAGACCGAATGGGAATAATACTGTAATTAAGATGCCCGCCACATATATTTTTGTGGCGGGTGTTTATTGTTGTTGATAAAATTAGTTATAAGTATGCAAAGATCATATAGATATAAAAATAAGTGTGAAAATTAGGTAATTTGCAAATAGATTCTGCTATAAGTAACGGTATATAATAAAAATGTATTGTGTAAATTTGAGTGTCAAAATACAAATAGCTAAAGTAGAAAAAATAGAATAAGGCGGTGGTTTTATGTGGATAGCTATTATTATTTTCATTGCGGTTATAGTACTTTGCATATGCGCCAAGAAACCGGTTGAAAAAGTAAACCCAAAAGAAGAACCGAGCCAAAGCACAGAGTTATCCAATGAAGACATCTTACTAATGTGGATGATCGATGAAGATGATAAATAGTATGTGTATACGATTTTTAGGAATTTAATAAAACTTTATGATTATTAACGCAATAATAGGTGGTGCTATATATCAGCATGGGTTTATTAGAATATTATTTGATAGCTATAAATATATTTAGTTTTCTATATTTTATTTTGTATTTGTTCTTATTAGTGCATGATAAAGCAAGCATATTCGACACGTTACTTACCATAATATCACTGCTGGGCGGATCTTTAGGCATATTTGTTTCCATATTGATTTTCGACAGGAAATCTCGCAAAGAAACAATGATGTCAAGAGTGTTTGTGATATGCGTTTTGGTGATACAACTCATACTATACATCTTTTTCAAGGGTGGATTCTTTAAAGATTTTTCGTTTGCTGTATGGGAATTTTTTGATGCAAATCGATGGATAATTATATACCTAATAGCAGTTAATATTATCACTCTAATAGCGTTTGGGATAGACAAGCTAAAAGCTATTTACAATCGCACCAGGATAAGAATTGTGACACTGCTGGGTCTATCTTTAATCGGCGGAACTGTAGGTGGGCTAATAGCAATGTATGTGTTTAGGCATAAGACAAGAATTGACTATTTTACGATAGGTTTGCCGATAATGCTCATCATGCAAGTTGTGGTTGTGTTTTTTCTATATAACGTACTACTATAAATTGTCCCAATAGCACAATCAGTATCTGAATTGTCTGATTTCGTTGAGGACAAAATTGAATTAGGCTATAAAAAGCACCCCAAAAGTTAAATAAACTTTTGGGGTACTTTTTTAAGTGAATACTTTTAACTGAAATGAGTCCTGTTAAATACAGAACTCATTTCAGTTGATTGTTATTTTGCTATACAAACTACATTATACTTTTTCTTCCAGCTCAGCTAATATGGTGTCCAGTATGACAAGTGCACGCGGTAGATGGAAAGGACCTTTGAACGTACTTCCCTTTGTCGAGGGCTGTGTCGGTTCTCCATCTCGGCGCAGATATCCATACCACTCACCATTTTCAGGATCTGCAAAATACTTCTTGCAGTAATCCATTGTTTTTTCAAACCATTCAAAATATTGTGCATCGCCGGTATCGCGGTAAGCCATAAGTGAAGCGATAAGCGCCTCATTGTGTGGCCACCACAGCTTCATGTCGTGTTCGTATGCCTCCGGTGGTTTACCGAGACAATCCACAAAATACAAAATACCACCATACTCCTTGTCCCAGCCACCCTCAAAGGCAAATGTCATCATTTCACACGCTTTTGCATGTGCGGCTTTGTCGCCTCTTTGGTTGGCATCTTCCATGACAAACCACGCACACTCAATATCATGTCCCGGGTTTACCATGCGGCCCTCTGTAACATCCAGCACAGGCGTGCCGTTTGGCTCGACCACCTCCAGCGTACATCGCAAATCAGGTTTGAAATGATATGCAAAAATATCATTCGTACACGCTTTGGCTTTCGCATCGTATTCAGCAGCATTTTCTGGATCTACTCGGCGAAGCACACCTATTAAGTTAAGGCATATCATAGGATACCCAAGCCCACGCAATGTACGTGTCTCTGAAATGGTCTTAGGACCAAAACCTGTTGGATCTATGATATTACCCTCGTTTATGTCACAAAATAGCTTATAGGCAAATCGTGCACGTTCTAAACATTCTTTTTCACCGGTAAGCCCGTAATATTCTGCGTTTGCAAGTGCATAAAATGCCTCGGAAAAAGCATATCTGCGCTGACGCAAAGGTTTGCCATCACCTGTTACGGTAAAATACATACGGCCACCTGCCGCGCGGTTTATGCAATGCTTTTCCAAAAACTCAAGGCAGCTGCGGCTGAACACCATCCACTCTTCTTTTATGCCATATACTCTGCAAAGATTTGCAAACATCCATGCACAGCGGCCTTGCATCCAAACACTTTTATCAGTTGAATATATTTCTCCCTTTCGGTCTAAACAGGTATACACTCCACCGTTTTCTTTATCTTGCCCATTCTCAAGCCAAAATGTAATACATGCATCAAGCTCGGAACGAACCCATTTTCGGTAGTTTGCATAAGCACCTGTGGCCATTACCATCATCCTTTCGTTTTGTACAATACTGAAAAGTACAAATCATCATTTCTTACATATTACCTCAGCGTATCATCCCATACTTTGACGCTCAAGCTGTATTCTCACTCTATTCAGCAGTGTATCTACAGTAAGCGCCACAATAATGATAAGCCCCTGCACAACACTAACCATGTTGGTGGAAACACGCAGAGCTGTCATGGTGAAGTTGATGGTACCAATAATCAATGCACCAACTATTGTTCCAAGCACATAGCCTTTGCCACCTGTAGATGCTGTGCCACCGATGATACACGCTGTAACAGCATTCATCAAAAAGCTAGTACCGCCAAGGTTTGGAGAAACCAGCGAGACACGCGCTGCCAAGGCAATGGATGCAAGCGATGTGAAGAACGCACTGAAGATGAATATTTTTATTTGCATAAATGGAATATTAACACCACTCACTTGCGCTGCATGGATATTACTTCCCATGGCATATACATTAGCGCCAAAACGCGTATACGTCATCACAACATGCACAATGATAACAATAGCCGCAGTATAAATCAGCAAATATGGTATACCACCTATGTTGCCTGCACCCAGTGTACGCATGACAGGATGCTCAATCATAATAGCGTGTGATGATGAAAGAACCAATATCATTCCTTGCAAAATAGACATAGATGCCAGTGTAACTATAAACGATGGTATAGAGAATATACCCACAAATATGCCGTTGAACAAGCCTACAACACATGCAACCAACCACGTGACCACTATGGCTAAAGGCAAATTGTTCGTCTCGGACAATACCCTGCCAAAAACAACTACGTAAAACGCTGTTCCAAATGCAGCAGACATGTCCATATTTCCGGAAATAAGCCAAACCATTACCGGTAGCGCCAGCAGCATTATAGGCGCACTTTGAATAAGTACTTGAAATAACGAGTTCAGCGAAAGCACAGAGGCATCCATAATAGCTATAAAGCACAAAAGCAGTACCAGCAAGATGATTGGCGAAAAACGTATAGCCCTCACCACTAATTGTTTTGCTTGCATATTATACTACCTCCTTGTGATCTTCAGCCGGAAGGTTAAACGCATAGTGCATAACCTCGGCTTCTGTAGTCCCATGTGCCAGTTCTTTAACGGTGCGTCCATTGTGAATGACATAAATTCTATCTGCAACATTCAATACTTCAGGTAACTCTGAAGAAATCATCAATACAGCTGCGCCACTCTTTTTAAGTTTAGCAATTACATTATGAATTTCACTCTTTGCGCCAACATCGACGCCACGGGTGGGATCGTCCAAAATGAAAATTTCAGGCGACACTGCAATATTTTTGCCCAAAACCACCTTCTGCTGGTTACCACCTGATAGATAAATGGTTTCCTTTTTAGGATCGTTAGGGCGCACATTCATTGTTTTTATCATGTCATCTATAAGAACTTTTTCCTTTTTGGCCTGTACAATACCATACTTGGAGTTGAGCCTATTCCATACCAAGGATATGTTATCGGCAATAGTCATATGCGGTATAATGCCCTGTGTATGACGATCTTCCGGCACAAATCCTATTTTATACTTAAGCATTTCATTTGGCTTGGGTGTAACATTTTTTCCTTCAATTTCGATGCTACCGCTTTGGATTTTACGCAGTCCACAGATACATTCCACACTTTCTGTACGTCCTGCACCCATAAGTCCGGCCAATACGACTGTCTCGCCACGGTGAACATCAAAGTTGATATCTTTAAGCAAGTTTCCGTCGGATAGCCCTTTCACACTTAGCATCAAATTGCCACGTTCAGCTTCAGTATATGGGAAGATATTTTCAATATTACGGCCTATCATCATATTGATCAAATCTTTTTCTGTAACTTCGCTAAGGTCAGCAACAGTGCTAACCAACTGTCCGTCACGCAAAACCCATGCACGTTTGCAAAGCTTGAAAATTTCCGCCATTTTATGAGAAATATAGATGATAGCCACATTCTTTGCATGGACACGATCTATAAGCTCATACAAGCGTTCACTTTCTGTTTTAGATAGCGAGGAAGTGGGCTCGTCCATGATTAATAGCCATGGTGTTTTTATGGTTGCTTTAACCACTTCAAGAAGTTGCTTTTGGCCAACAGTAAGCTGATATACCTTAGTCTCTACCGGAATGTCTAAATCAAACTCTTTCATAAGCTGAGCTGCACGCTTGTTCATAAGTTTCCTTCTCACAATACCCATGAATCTTGGCTCTTGGTTGTAGAACAAGTTCTGTGCAATAGTCAGCTCGGGGATAAGGCTATAGTGCTGATGGATAACACCGATACCGATATCCTTAGAGTCTTGTGGTGAGAAAAAGTTTATCTTTTCGCCATCTACAAAAATCTCGCCCTCTGTTTGCGGGAAAACACCAGACATAACATTTACCAGTGTAGATTTACCCGCACCGTTTTCACCCATAAGGCCGACAATTTCACCCGACTTTATAGTTGCAGAAACGTTTTGCAGTGCTTTAAAGCTGGCAAAAGTTTTGCCTATACCACGAAGTTCTAGGCTATGATTTTGACTTGAGAAGTCCGTAACACCTTTACTTGCTTGGATTTTCGATTTTTTCTGGAACATCTTTTTGACGATGTTCTTGACATTTACAAACAAGTTGGCTTGATAGAACACAACAGCCAGAAGAATGAAGCTACCTGTTACCACATAAGATATAAATTGTGGCACACCAAAGAAGTTCATGGCTGTTTTAATTATTGTAACAAGTAATGTACCCAATAATGCGCCTACGGGCCTGCCTGATCCACCTGCTATTACTGCGCCGCCCACAAAAACAGCTGTCAGTACATCAAACTCCATGCCCATACCTGCGGTAGGTTGTGCGGTGTTCACACGCCCTATGTACAAAATACTTGCCACGCCACACATGAAGCCTGTCATAACCAGTGTGGAAAACTGGATAAATCGCGCATTAATACCACTGGCACGAGCTGCTTCAAAGTTTCCGCCGGTAGCGTATATGTACCTACCGTACATCGTTTTACGCATTATAAACCACCAAATGCCCAAAAACGCAAATGTTAAAAAGATGGATATGGGGATGCCCAAAAACTCGCCGGTTCCAAGCCAGAGCAAAGCCTCATTTTCTACTTTCACACTAGATGCGTCCGAAATGGTGACAATGATACCACGGAAAAACTGTTGCATAGCAAATGTAACAATAAACGGGCTGATATCCATATATGCAATTAAAAACCCGTTAATGGCACCGCCCAATGTGCCGCTGGCAATCATAAGTATAATACATACACCTGCAGGCAGGCCTCTTTCGGCAGCAAGTGCGCCCACCATAGCGGCCAAACCCATGTTTGCGCCTGTCGATAGATCTGTACATTTTACAATAATTACAGTTGTAACAGCAAACGCTATTAATGCAATCATAGCCATTTGATGGCCCATGCTGATAAAGTTTCTAATGCTTACAAAGTTTTCGTTCCTTTGCATCATGATCAGCGTGATAGCCACACATAAGGCACCCAAGATGATATATATCTTAGAATACCTGTCGTTTAATAATTTTTTATAGCCGAATGTTGATCGTTCTTGCATATAATCACCCACCATCTCTGTACAATTCAATTTTGCAAAAAAACAAATGGAGTGCAGATCCAAATACTATTAAAAATATCAGACCTGCAACTCCACTTATACTATTAAGTAATTAAAAGAATTGTGTTTTTTAGAAGTTTTTAGAAGTCTTCGGTAGCTATTTGAGGACCATATTCTTCTTGTGCATTCACGGCCAAATCAGCGGCCTCTTCAGGTGTTATGTACTCTTCTTCAAAACCTTTTTCTTTCAGCATTTCTGCAGTTTCATCTGTCATAACCATGTGAGATTTCATGTATAGCTCGTTAGGAAGCTCTTCGCCCATGGCCAAGCGTGCAGCTGTTGCAACATTCCAGTAACCTACACGGTATCCGCCCACCAGAGTGTCAACAAGTTGTTGGCCTGTTTCCATAACTGTATGGTTTTCCACATTACCGTCGTTGCCGCCCCACACAATTTCCTCGCCTTTGCCAAGGTTTTCCGCAGCAGTGATACTTGCCAAAACATACAAGTCGGAAATGCCTATGATAGCATCGATTTCTGTGGTGTTGATCCAGTTTTCTGTAATGCTTGCGGCCAAAGCACTGTCGTATTTTGCAAGCTGAATATCACCTGTGACATTGGGGAACTCGGCGATAGCATCCGAGAAGCCGTCTTCACGTTGACCAACAACCCAAGAGCCTGTATCACCGGAAAGCAGGCCGATGTGACCTTCTTCGCCTATGGCATAGCACATAGCTGTGGTGGTTCTTTTTAGGTTTGAATAGTCATCATAAAGTGTCATGTAAATGCCTTCGGAAGGCACTTTGTTTGCAGCGGACACAACAGGGATGCCTGCAGCTATAGCTGCATCACATGCGGCTGCAACACCTTCGGCGTCCATAGGATCCATTGCGATTACATCAACGCCTTGCAGTACAAAGTTTTCAATCAAGTTAACTTCTTTTTCAACACTACCATCGCAACTTTGCCAGATAACTTCTACACCGTAATCTTCAGCTGCTTGGTTGCCGGCTTCCATCATTTGCAGATAGAACTCGTTAACCATGTCGCCCAAGATGAAACCAATTACGGGTTTGTCGCCGGATTCAGCTTCAGCTCCGGCAGATTCTGTTGATGTTCCTGCCGCGGTAGATTCTGTCGGTGCCGCTTCAGTTCCTCCACACGAAGCCAGAATAAATACCATGCATAGCGCCAATAAGATACTCAATACTTTTTTCATTTTTAGCCTTCCTTTTTTTTATATTTTTTTAAAGTGCACAGTGCACTAAAAAACAAAATTATTAAGTGCATTTAAGTTCATGTTGATTCATATATCAAAACTTGCACGCACAACCACTGATAAAACAAGGTATTCGCATGTCATTTTCCGCATATAGACGTAAAATATTTGCCACGTGCACAGCTTACCAACCCTTGAATACCGGAATATTTTCCCATTCTGGGAGTGCGTATATACACTTCATTATTACAATATTTTGCATGACACTCCTGGAATCTTTTGATGAACAAATCAGAACAGAATGTATACTCACCACCAAATATCAAGGTATCCATTGATAATAAATTGATAAAATTCACACTTAAAATGGCAATTTCATCGCATATATCGGTCAAAATCTTTAGTATGTTTGGTTCTGCCAGGTTGTATGCCACTTCAATTTCCTGTAAGGCCAATTCATTATCGGATAAATCTTTCATTCTGGGCAGATACTCTGCACACATTTCAATCAACTTGTTTATACCAATCCTGCTTTCGAAATTTGTGCCATTCCTAAAACCTTCAATATCCATGTATTGGAAAATCTCGCCGGCATTATAATGTCTACCTGTGAAAAGAGAACCCTTTATAATCAATCCTGCGCCGGTACCGCCGCCACATTTTATATACAACATGTTGTCGGTAGTAGATGAAATTTTCAACCGTTGCCATTCTCCCAATGTAGTGGCGTTGGTGTTATTTATGACAAAAATCGGTGTACTGAAATGCTCAGACAATTCTTGTTTATATTTAGTGTTCCACTCTTCACCCCACCAATATACACCATCGTGTTTATCGCTATAAAATAAGCCATTTCCATCGTTATCAAAAACACCCGGCGCTGCAATGGCAATACTCGCAAGACTTGCACTGTCAATCATGGATGATGTCAAAAGCATTTCGATGCCGTTTTTTACAATGTTTGTAAACATTTCAGTAGATGTATCACGAGATATCTTCATGCTGAACTCGTTTAAAATTTTTCCACGAAGATCACATATGGTAAAAAGTGGATTGAAATAGTTGAATTCAATGGCTACAATATATTTTTTGTCATCACAAAATTGTAGCAGCATCGCTTTACGACCACCGTTTGACTTAGCGGCATCCATACCTATTTCCTTTACAATCCCCTCTTCAAGCAATGGTATCAAGTTATCTGATATTGCCGGTTTACTTATGTTAAGCATCCTAGAAAGTTCAGCCCTTGAAGCTGTACCACATCGATATAGCTCATCAAGGACAAGCCTGACATTGTATGCCCTCACTAATGATATATTTGCTACATTTTTCACAATAAGCACTCCCGCATCAAATATTAAAGTGTTTTAATACATATAAACTATAACCTCGCATTATATTAAAGATATATAGTACATGTACACGTATTTTTTAACATCCGCACTAGTTTGTTATCGTATCTAACAAATCAAACGCTTGATTGAACTAATGCCATTATATCACACAGTTTTCACAGTAACAAGTGTGCAATTGTCTATATTTTATATATAATTTTCATTTATATTTGTTATTTTTAATGAAAATTTACTAGTTTTTGTTTTTTCATTGACATTCACAAAACCATTATGCATAATGAGTGTGATGTAGTTTGTAATATTAGCTTACATACTATAAATTAAGATTTTATCTCAACTATTTTTTGAAAAGGCGGTGCTATTAATGGGGAGTTCGGTTAATGTAGCTGTAGTCGGCTGTGGGCAGATGGGCCTACATCATGCCAGGATCTACAAAACGCTTGCAGGCGTGAACTTAGTGGCGATTTGTGAAAACTTTGAAGCACGCAGACTTGAGGCTGCGAAAGAGCTAGGTTGTATGGGTTATGCCACCATGGAAGAAATGTTTGCGGCACATCCGGATCTTGATGCAATAAGCATTACCACGCCGGATAATGCACATTTAGAAGCTGTTGAGCTTGCGGTGAAAAACAATGTACATGTTTTATTAGAAAAACCTATTGCACATAATTTGGAGGACTCGAAAAAGATTTTAGACATGGTTGAAACATACGATAAAGTGTTCCTTGTTGGGCATTTGCTTCGCTACGATCCACGCTATTATGGCTTGAAAGAATCTATTGACCAGGGCGATTTAGGTGATTTGATTCACTTATATTTACGCAGAAACAGCCCTATTGTTGGGCCACGTAGATATATAGGTGCATCAGATCTTAGTATGCACGTCATGATACATGATATAGACTATGTAAACTGGTACGTTGGTTGCAAGCCGGTAAAAGTCTTTGCAAAAGCGCGCAGTGTCGCACTTAAAGAACATAATATGAAAGACGTTATATATGCGCTGGTTACATATGAAAATGGTTTTATAGCGTGTATGGAAGCCTGCTGGGTATTGCCTGAAACATCCCCTACCATTATTGACGACCAGCTGGAAATAACTGGAACCAAAGGCACAGCATATATCGATTCTTGCGACAAAGGCCTGCGCCTGATAACAGAGAAAAGTGTACTTTATCCCGATACACGCCACTGGCCATATGTAGACGGTGCGCCCAGCGGAGATTTACGCGAAGAAGTTTCCGGATTCATCACCTCTATTGTCAATGGCACAGCACCTTTGTCCACAGCGCGTGATGCATACAACGCCATCACGGTGGTTGATGCTATAGAACGTTCTTTGGTAGAAGATGCAGAGGTTGAAGTTTTAGGTTGGTAACAAAATAAATGCCACCTATCACAAGCTTTTTATAAGTAGCATTGAATCAAACAAACTAAATCAATTAAAAATAGTATAAATATAAGGAGAATTCATTATGAGCTGGATTAAAGATGTTATGGGTAAAGACAAGGTTATCATTGCAATGTGCCATATGCAGGCTATGCCGGGCGACCCGTTTTATGACGAAGATAAGGGCATGGAATATGTGTATGAAATGGCCAGAAAAGACTTGCTTGCCCTGCAAAATGGCGGTGTAGATGCTGTGATGTTTTCTAATGAATTCAGTTTGCCATATCTCACAGACGTACGGGTGGAAACTGTTGCAGCCATGGCAACTGTTATCGGCCGCTTGATGGTTGATATTAAAATCCCGTTTGGTGTCAATGTACTGTGGGACGCTAAAAAGTCACTCGATTTAGCGAAAGCTACCGGCGCTAAGTTTGTGCGTGAAATATTCACCGGTGTTTATGCGTCTGATTTTGGCACATGGGATACAAACTGTGGTGAGACAATTCGTCACAAAAATGCCATTGGCGCCAAAGACGTTAAATGCCTATTTAATATAGTTCCCGAGGCTGCAAAATATCTTGCAGACAGAGACCTTGAGCAAGTGGCAAAAACAACTGTTTTCAACTGCAAGCCCGAAGCTCTTTGTGTTTCAGGCATTACAGCCGGCGCCAGCACAGACTCTCAACTGCTGCGTAAAGTAAAAGACGTAGTGCCCGATACAGTTGTTTTTGCAAATACAGGTGTGCGCCTTGAGAATGTTGAAGAGCAACTGTCTATTGCGGACGGTGCTGTGGTTGGTACAACATTTAAAATTGATGGTAAGTTTGAAAACGGTGTTGACGAAGAACGTGTGAAACGCTTTATGGATAAAGTGAATTCTATTAGATAAAATGGAGGCACAGTGAATATGAAACCCATTGTACAGCTTGCTATAGATGTTGTTGAAAATACCCGCGCCGCCGAGATTGCCGCATATGCTGTTGAAGCCGGTGCTGACTGGCTGGAAATAGGCAATCCCTTAAACAAGTTTGAGGGTGTTCATGCTATCGATTACATCAGCAGTCGTTTTCCAAACGAATACATACTTGTAGACTTTATGGTTATTGCAGGTGCCAAAAGGTATGTTACTGCGGCAAAAGACAGAGGCGCAAAAAATGTAACAGTGACAGCGCTTGCCCCTGATATCACTGTAAGAGAGACTATTGAAGAGGGCAAAAAACAGGGTATTGCTATTACAGTTGACCTATTTAACGTCTCAGATATTGTAAGTGCCGCCATTAAATACGAAAAAATGGGTGCAGACTATATCATGGTTCATTTTGGGGTTGATCAAAAACGCGAAAATCCCAATGCATCTCCACTTGAGGCTTTGGATAAAATTGCCAAAGCAACAAAAGTACCTCTTTCATTTGCGGTATACGACATAGAAGAAGCCATGCAAGCAGTTAAACTTGGCGCAGAGGTTATTGTAGTTGGCGAGCCTTTGATATCTTCAGAAACACCTGTTAAGGATATGAAAGAATTTATCCAAAAACTTAAAACTTTAGATGTTGTAAAGAGGTAATTATGGCTAAAATGAAAGCAGCTATTATTCGCAATAATCCGCGAAGAATCAGTATGGAAGAAGTGGATATGCCCTCGCCTGCCAAAGGCGAGGTACTGGTAAAAGTCAAAGCTAATGGCCTTTGTGGCTCCGATGTTCATGGATTCATCGACGAGAATTCTACCGGCAGAGTCGAGGGTCTTATCATGGGTCACGAAGCCACCGGCGTAGTAGAGACCACCGGCGACGGTGTTGATGCTTGGAAAAAAGGCGATAGGGTTGTTGTCAATCCACAGTTTCGTTGTGGCGAGTGCTACGCTTGCAAAAGCGGATGGTTCAATGTGTGCGAGCACAGCAAAATCATCGGTTCAGCTTTGCGCGGCTTTGTCCAGGGTGCAATGGCAGACTATGTCATCGTCCCCGCATCGCATTTGCACAAACTACCGGATAACCTATCATTTGAGTTTGGCGCACTGGTAGAGCCATTTGCCAATGCAATTCATGTGGTAAACAGGGTGGGCATAAATCTCGGCGACAACGTTGTTGTTATGGGTGCCGGCACCATCGGCCTTTGTATGGTGAAAATGGCAAAACTTTCCGGTGCTTCAAAAGTAATCGCCATTGATGTGAGCGACTACAACCTAAATACTGCCACAAAATTTGGTGCAGATCATCTTATAAATTCTTTGAATTGTGATCCTGTGCAGGCTGTTCGTGATATTTGCGGTGGTAAAGGCAGCGATGTAACGCTTGAGGCTGCAGGCCTTGGCAAAACATACTCACAAGCCGCACTAATGACAAGAAAAAGAGGCAGATTTGCATTTTTTGGTGCAGCGGCGCCTACGGCCACAATAGACCTTTACCCGTTTTTACATCGTGAACTCAACATGTTTGGTTGCACCGGGTTTGATGTAGAGTGTGATATGGCTATTGATATGATGTCCAAAGGCACTGTGGACGCAAGCCTTTTAATATCACAAAAATTCCCGCTTTGTGATAGTGCAAAAGCAATAGAAACATTTTTAGACAAAGACACAAATGTAATTAAAATCATCATCACAAATGAGGATTGAGTATGAAAGACATATTAAAAGAGCTATGCTTGCAGATAGGTATGGCAGGACATGAAGAGCCGGTGGGAAAGTATATACGCACCGAGTTTGAAAAATGCACCGATGAAATATTGTGCGATAATATTGGAAACTTAAGTGCGGTTTTTCGCAGTAAAAAGCCCAATGCGAAAAATGTGATGATTTTTGCTCACATGGACCAGCTGGGCCTTATTGTGAAAAACATTGATGAAAACGGCTTTTTGAAGATAGAGCGTGTCGGTGGTATTCCCGAAAAAATCCTACCCGGGCTTGAGGTGGTGATAGGAACGCAAAGCGGGGATTATATCGGGGGCGTCATAGGCAACAGGTCCCACCATATCACACCACCGGAAGAAAAATATCATGTGTCAAAATTGAATGAGCTGTATGTGGATTGTGGTTTTTACAGTGCACAAGAAGCGGCAAAAGCAGGTGTTGTAGTAGGTAGCCCCATTATCTACAAACCACGCTTTAACAATATAAGAGACGACATTTGCTATGGCACTGCCATGGATAATCGTGGCGGTTGCGCAATTCTTATTGATTTGGCACGAAAGTTCAAAGGAAAAGAGCTTGATTGCAACATATTCATCACCGCAACAGTACTGGAGGAATATAACTTAAGAGGCGCAAAAGTTGCAGCCAGTTACATAAAGCCCGACTGCGCAATAGCGCTGGATGTTGCCATCACCGGCGACACACCGGACACAAAAGGTGTGTTCCCGGTAAAGCTTGGTGGTGGGCCGGTTGCCAGTCTTTACAACTTCCACGGAAGAGGTACTTTGAACGGCACCATGCCACATCCAAAAATGGTCAAACTGGTTGAAGAATATTGCAAGTCGGCCGACATACCTTTGCAAAGAATTGCAACAACAGGACTTTTGACTGATGCTTCTTATGTACAGCTCATGGATAACGGCGTAGCGATTATTGATCTTGGTTTTCCGTGCAGATACACGCATACAGCTATTGAAATGTGTGATGTAAACGACCTTGTCTTGTTATCACAGCTTACAGAAAACATAGCATTGCAAATAACCCCCGAGCAGGATTTCACCAAAAATTACCTGTGATTATTGTAAAAAGAGGTTGATATGAAAAGCTATTTTTTGGGCATAGATGTAGGTACATCGCAATCAAAAGGTGTCATCACGGACGAAAACGGCACCATAGTTGCAATGGCAACCAAGGATCACAAGACAAACGAAGTACAGAAAGGATATTTCGAGCATGATGCAGACGAGATTTGGTACGGTGAATTTTGTAGTTTGTCAAAGGAACTATTAAAATTATCGGCACTCTCGCCACAACAGATAAAAGGTGTGGCGTGTAGTGCGATAGGCCCTTGTGTTTTGCCGGTGGACGCCGATAACAAGCCTCTGAGAAAAGGTATCCTATATGGTATAGATAGCCGAAGCACAGAGGAGATTGATATCCTTAATGCCAAGTTTTCAGAAGATTACATATTCGAAAAAAGTGGGAATATTTTAACCACCCAGGCCGCCGGCCCTAAAGTATTGTGGATCAAAAGAAACGAGCCTGAAATTTATGCAAATGCAGATTGTTTTATGACTTCCACAAGCTATATCGTTTGTAAGCTTACAGGCGAACGGGTTATTGACCACTACACAGCCGGGGCAGGATATACCCCGCTATATGATCGCGAAAATCTCTGTTGGAATAAAGAATTTTGCGATTATATACTAGGCGATAAATCCTTACCACGTCTTTTATGGACAGATGAAATTGCGGGATATGTGACGGAGGAAGCTGCCAAAGAAAGTGGTTTATTAGCGGGTACACCTGTGACAACAGGCACTGCCGATGCCGCCTCGGAGGCTGTTTGCGGTGGTGTGGTGTCTCCAAATCATGCCATGCTGATGTTTGGCTCTACAGTTTTCTTAATAGCTGTTACAGAAAAATCGGTGAAAAACCGCACAATGTGGTCTGCACCATATCTATTTAAAGGAAGTTATGCCATCAGTGGTGGAATGAGCGCCGCCGGGTCTATAACATCTTGGTTTAAAGACCAGTTTTGTCACGATTTAAGTGAATGTGCAAAAGAAAGCGGAGAAAATGTTTATAACTTGATGGACAAAGAAGCCAAAACATCAAAAAAAGGTAGCCGCGGAATTATTTGTTTGCCTTACTTTAACGGCGAGCGCACGCCGATTAACGACCCAAACGCAAAAGCTGTACTTTTTGGCTTGCGGCTAAGCCATACAAGAGCGGATATATATCGCAGTATATTTGAAGGAGTTGGGTTTGGCATAAGGCATATACTGGATAGCTGTGACATAGCTCAAGATGCAACTATCAGCTGTGTTGGTGGCGGTGTAAAAAGCAAGGAATGGATGAAAATTATAAGTGATATAACTAAAAAGCAGCTAAATATCAACAAAGTCACTGTAGGTGCATCATATGGAAATGCTTTTTTGGCAGCCCTTGCATGTGGCGTCATAAAAGAAAAAACAGAAATTGATAGCTGGATAAGTTTGAACAACTGTGTAAAGCCAAGTGAAGATACAGATGTATATGACCGCTATTATGAAATTTATAAAAATCTTTATCCGCTAGTAAAAGACTTCATGCATCAACTGTGAGTACAAATAACATGTATTAAATTCGATAATGTATATGTGGTACAACTAAATAAGAAAAGAGGATAAGAATCATGACTGTTTTAAAACCGTTTATCGCAGGTGAATTTATTGAGTCTAAAACAGACAAGTTTCAAGATGCATATAATCCCAGCACAGGCGAAATAATAGCAAAAGTGCCTAATTGTACTCAGGACGAGATCAACATGGCAATATCTGCCGCCTCAAAAGCATTTCCCTCGTGGTCTGCCACACCTGTTATGAAAAGGGTTCAAATACTTTATAAAGTGCGTGAGCTTATAATGGATAATATTGACGAGCTTACCAAACTAGTGGCTACTGAAAATGGCAAGGTGCTGGAAGAGGCCAAAGGAGATGTATTGAAAGCAAAAGAAGGCACAGAACTTGCAATATCTACACCCTCGCAAATGCTTGGACAAAGCTTGTTTGATGCTTCCAGTGGTTATGACACAGTGCTATATCACGAGCCACTTGGTGTGTTTGCAGGAATAGTTCCGTTCAACTTTCCGGCAATGATTCCGATGGGATGGATGGTACCTGTTTGCGTTGCTTGTGGCAATACGATGGTGCTAAAAGTGTCTTCTTTTACTCCACAAACAGCGCTGAAAATGGCTGAGCTGTATAAACAAGCAGGACTTCCCGATGGTGTTCTTAATATTGTCACCTGTTCACGAGTTGAAGCAGAGCAATTCCTAAAGGATCCCGCCATAAAAGGTATTACATTTGTAGGCTCCACAAAAGTGGGACTGCACGTTTATTCTACTGCTGCGGCCCACGGCAAAAGGGTGCAGGCACTTTGTGAAGCTAAAAACCATGCGTTAGTTTTGAACGACGCCGCTGTGGTACGCACAGCAGCCGGTATTATAAACTCTGCATTCGGATGTGCCGGTGAACGCTGTATGGCGCTTCCTGTTGTAGTAGCTCAGGATGAAATAGCCGATAAGCTAATAGCCGAAATCGTAAAAAAAGCCAAAGAAATAAAGGTAGGACCTGCATATCTTGAAAGTAGCGGGATGGGTCCCCTTGTAAATGCAGGACATAAGCAATTCGTCTTAGATTGGATTGAAAAAGGAATTGCCGAGGGTGCAAAACTTGTACTGGACGGCAGAGATTGTGTTGTTGAAGGTTATGAAAACGGATTTTACCTTGGGCCTACCATTCTTGATAATGTAACCGAAGATATGACAGTAGGCACACAAGAAATATTTGGGCCTGTACTGTGCATTAAAAGGGTTAAAACATTTGAAGAAGGTGTTGCGCTGATGAATCGTAACCCGTTTGCAAATGGTTCGGTTATTTACACACAAAGTGGCCACTATTCACGTGAATTTGCCGTAAAGACAGATGGTGGCATGGTGGGCATAAATGTAGGTATCCCTGTACCTATTGGCATGTTCCCATTCTCCGGACACAAAAACTCGTTCTTCGGTGATTTGCATTGTCTTGGTAAAGATTCATTCCGCTTTTTCACCGAAACAAAAGTTGTTACCACAAAATGGTTTACCGATGCCGAAATGGAGCAAGATAAAGTGTCTACATGGGATGGAACAATTTGATGAATAAAAATAGCGGTATCGATTATATAATCGATGCCGCTATTAAAACCTGATAAAAATCAAAAGTGTGGAAAAGGATGTGAAGCAATGAGAATCACAAATAATATATATGTATTATGTGGTAGCTATTTTTCGGCTGTGAACAATACAGAAACCTTGGGTGATGTATATGGTATAGACACACTGCAAGGAGTGATTTTAATTGATTGTGGACAACCTAAAACGGGGCTTATTACACTGAAAGATACACTGTCGTACTTTGGTGTAAAAAAGCCTATCACACACTGTATTATTACCCACGCACATCATGACCACTGCGGTAGCGCAAGACAGCTACAAGATGAAGGCGTAACAATAATTGTTGGAAAAGAAGATGAAGCATACTGTGTGAACGGTGGCATAAAAGGAATGTATTCACCGTTTGAAAAAGAGCAAGAATTTCCGGCATTTACACCGGATATAATAATTGCAGAAAACCAAACTTTAGACATAAACGGGCTACAATTTGAGTTCATTAAAATACCGGGACATACACCCGGAAGTATGGCTATTCGCACTATGTTTGATGCTAAAAGTGTATTGTTTACAGGAGATATGCTACAGCCTGATGGGGTATATCTAAACACTTTCGATTTTGGGTGGGCCGGAGACCCATCATATGATAAAAAAGCAACAGTAGACAGTATAATGAAGCTGGCAAATTATGAAACAGACATGGTTTTGCCCGGACATGGAAAAATATGCCTGCGTAATGGAACAACTTTGCTTAAATATGCAGCGCAAGCGGCATTTACTACATTAAGATAGGGTGTAGGTAGACAGAGTATGCTTTTCACTGTGAGATATATTGCTGTTCTCATTCGCAAAGTAATGCACCGAAAATAATATATAAATATTTGATGCAAACCGGTATGCTGGAAAATACCGTAAATGCACATCGGTTTTTGCTTTTTTAGTTCTGTAAGATACATATTTTGACTACTACTCTATTATGCACACTTTCTGAGGCACTCCCTACAATTTATTCCTCCTGAATTTTCACATAAAAAATCGTTACACTTTTGTGTAACGATTTTAAAGTTTAAGTGTCATATGCCAACGAATTAACCAGCCATAATCTTGCCTACAATCTAAAATATATCCATACAAATCGTATCATATTTAATTTGATACAAAACAAGATTTATAAATTATTTCTATAGATATGACTTTTTCAATCACACCATTATCAAGAAGGCTGACAATATTAGCATAATAGATCCCTTCTGTTTTTAGCTGTGCTGTTGTCATAACAAAATTATATTTTGCAAAAATATTTGCAATAGTTTCTTGATTTATACCTGTGCGCATAGTTTCACCTCTACTAAAACACCTGCTTATGCTTTTTACACTATGGTACTTTAGTATAAAAAATAGATTGTTTTTAATATAAAGTCAAAGTTATGAGAAAATATATTCACGTTTTTATGACCTCAAAATATAAAGACATATTTGCTATGTTTCTAAGAAGCAATATTTTTAGCACTGCTTCCAAAATGATTTTCAAATGTCCACCTTTCAATTTCAATCCGTTTAAAGCAATTCCTATTTCTCACATCCACAAACAAAGAGAATCCTCAGTTCACACACTAAAAGTTCTCTTTTGCTTAGCTATACCATTTTAATTTTTTCGTGTTTTATGCCAAATTTACACCAATCATTTAATAATTTATAAGATTTCCTAAAAACTTATAGCAAGCAAAACCCTGTGGGAATAATGCCGTAATAAAATACCCGCCACATGTATTTTTGTGACGGGTATTTGGGTTTTATTGATAAAAACAGTTATTAAGTATGCAAAGATTATATAGATATAAAAACAAGCGTGAAAATTAGGTGATTTGCAAATAGATTTTGCTATAAGTAACGGTATATAATAAAAATGTATTGTGTAAATTCAAGTGTCAAAATACAAATAGCTAAAGTAGAAAAAATAGAATAAGGCGGTGGTTTTATGTGGATAGCTATTATTCTTTTCATTGCAGTTATAGCACTTTGCATATGCGCCAAGAAACCGGCTGAAAAAGTAAGCCCAAAAGAAGAACCAAGCCAAAGTACAGAATTATCAGATGAAGATATCCTACTAATGTGGATGCTTGACGATGATAAATAATGAGGATTTCGAGGGATATGTAGATTGTGGTGCAGATGTTCAAGCGGATTTTGCACTTAGAGCTAACGGTGACAGTATGAGTGGCGCACGTATCTTGGACGGTGATATAGTGTTTGTACGCAAACAAGAAATGGTGGAAAACGGTGAAATTGCCGTAGTATTACTACACGAATACGAAGCAACCTTGAAGTGTTTTAGAAGGGTAGGTGATCGCTTATTTTAAGCCCGGAAAACCTCGCGTTTAATGACATTGTTGTCGATTTAAAAGAAGGTACGAATATCCGCATCTTAGGCAAAGCAATCACTTTTAAGAGTGATTGCAGGTGAGAGGAGTTTACCATGAAAAAGGTAATAGCTTTACTTTTGAGTTTGTTTGTGTTGACTTCGTGTTCCAGTGCAGCGCCATCATCTGGAAGCAAGCCACAATCAAGCAGTAGTACACCGCAAAGTGTTTCTGAGCCTGCAATCGAGACATCAAGTATTGTTAGTGAAGTAGTCGCAATAAAAGAAACCATACAATTTCATGACGTTTCTTTTGATGTAGAGGGAGTTTATACATTTGAAGAATTGGATGAGAGTGGAATAAGTGTTGTATGGGACGATAGAGCAGTACTAATTGTACAAAATCTTCTAGGTATTACCGAAGCAGAGATTGCAGCTGGAAGGAGTTTGAAAGACGTTCATTCACAGGCGCATACTTCATATATTGATTCTTTTGAAGCAATAGGAGTAAACACAGTGTTTGTACAATTGGGTGAAAGAGAAGCCCAAGTATCAACGTTTATAGGGGAAACAGAAAGTGATGCAGGGACATTTGTGGTATGGACATTAGCCGATGAAAAGGATTTATATGTGTTTGTATATAGCCTCCCAAGTGATTCTCAAGCTGATGTAAATAGAGTTGAAAATTTAATAGAATCTACAAGGTGGGATATGACAGAGCTGCAAAGAGATGAACCTGTTGTGGAAACAATAGCACCTACCATGGGAGAATCCAATGCACTGTCCAAAGCATATGATTATTTAGATTTGATGGCATTTTCATATATAGGCCTAATAGAACAGTTGAAATATGAAGGTTATTCAACTGACGAGGCGACATATGCTGTTGATAATTGTGGAGCAGACTGGAATACTCAAGCTGCATTGAAGGCGCAAAATTATTTAGATCTTATGTCGTTTTCTCGTCAAGGACTTATAGACCAACTTTTATATGAGGGATTTACACCAGAACAAGCAGAGTACGGTGTGAGTGCTGTAGGATATTAACCTCCCCACAACACCTATAGGTTAAACTTGCTGATAGGTATTGACTTAAAACAACATGTGTAGTACAATGGACTACACAAGGAGATGATATTATGGCTTTCTCAATCCGCTTAACTGAACAGGAAAAAAAGTTGGCCGATAGCTATGCCAAAGTTCATGCTATTTCTGTAGGCGAAGCCTTTAAAAGAGCATTGTTTGAAAAAATTGAAGATGAATATGATATCACTGTGGCAGATCAAGCCTATGACGAATATGAGAAGAGTGGCAAAAAAAGTAAGCCCATCGATGAGCTTTGGAAAGAGCTTGACTTATGACTTACAGCGTAGAAACAACGGTCACCTTTGATAAAGAGTTTAAAAAGCTAGATAACTACACCAAACGAATGATAAAAGCGTGGATAGACAAGCACTTGATTGATTGTGATAATCCAAGAAGGCATGGAAAAGGGCTAACATCCAATCGCAGCGGGCAATGGCGATACAGAATAGGCGATTATAGGCTTATTTGTTTCATAGAAGATGATAAACTTATCATCACAGCCTTAACCATTGGACATCGCAGGGAAATATATAGGTAGGTTTAACTTGCTGGTAATTTGCAGGGAAAAGAAAAAAGCTACCACCGTGTAGCGAACCCAAAAAGTTAGACCGAAAGTGTAGCGACGAAAGTTGCTACACTTTTTTATGCACTTGGTGCTTCAACCTATATTCTACAGAACTACAATAACCAAGTTTGTGCTTAGTTCTTTTGTTGTTGCAATATTCAGTATATTTTCCATTTGTAAAGCATACATCAGTAGCTCGATTCGAATTGGAGTGTGCTTATCATGGATGTGATTATTTTAGTCGCAATAAAAAACGCAATGTTTTACATACTACAATTTATCTATCTATGGGTTACGCTTACAATGTACTAATGTTTTTTACAAATCTGGACTCGTACCAAAACCGATGTGCTTCAGCTGGTATATCTCCAAATATTTGGTACAAACCGGTGTGCTGGAAAATACCGTAAATGCACACTGATTTTTGTTTTTTCAGCTCTGTAAAATACATATTTCGATAACCGCCATAAACTAACCCTTTGCAAAAAATCAAAGTAGCTGTATAATAATTATAGGTAAACAAGCTGCAGATTTCGCAATAAAATAAGCGGTTGCAATAGCACACTGCTTTTAGAAAAACATCACCGCAAATGCACACCAGTTATTTTGTATAATTCCACAAATATAATGATATAGCAGATATTACCCTCCCCTATCTGTACCATGTGTCCACAAAACCATATACCAACTATTAACAGCATACTTCATACGTAATCCGTACGTAATGCGTACGTAATGGGATGAAAAACGCAAAAAATACGAACAAAACGAAAAATCAAATCATCGCTATAATGCTGTATTTTTCATATGTTTCGTCCGTACCAATGCCTGCGCTAAACTGGCAGTCAAGAGGTAAGGGGTTCGATCCCCCTCATCTCCACCAAAAATCCACTGACAAATGTCGGTGGATTTTT
>CAYJIG010000023.1:0-32470 GCA_964370165.1 uncultured Oscillospiraceae bacterium | reverse complement strand
AATTAGTAATGATTAAAATAGCCATTCAGGGAATTTGTGGGCGCATGGGCGGCGTGCTGGTGGATATGATTACACAGCGTTCGGATTGTCGCTTGGTGGCGGGTGTGGATATCGGCTCGGCGGCAGGTTTGCCCTGCCCTGTGGTAAGCTCTGTAGAGAAACTGTCTACTTTGGACGAAGTCCCGGATGTACTTATTGATTTTTCACATCCCGGTGCGGTTGAGGCCACGCTTGAATATTGCGTAAAATCCGGTTTGCCATATGTTATGTGCACCACCGGTTTATCTGAAGAACAAAAAGAAAAAGTGAAAAAAGCAGGAGAAAAATCGGCTGTGTTTTATAGTGCAAACATGTCGCTGGGCATCAGCCTTTTAGTGAATTTGGTACAAAAAGCTGTGTCGGTATTGCAGGGCTTTGATGTGGAAATAGTAGAAAAGCATCATGGCAACAAGCTGGACGCACCCAGTGGCACTGCAATTATGCTGGCAGACGCCGCAAACGATGCGGCAGACGGACGTTTCGAGTATGTGTATGACAGATCCCCTGTGCGCCAAAAACGCGGCGAAAACGAGCTTGGAATTTCGGCTGTGCGTGGTGGCAGCATTGTGGGCGAGCACGACGTGCTTTTCTGCGGCCAAGACGAGGTAGTCACCCTGTCACACACGGCATATTCCCGAAACGTGTTTGCGGCAGGCGCTGTTACTGCGGCGTTATATGTGGCGGGTAAAGGCCCCGGGCTTTATGACATGCACCGTATGCTGGAGGAACTGGAATGAGAACGATGAAAAAACAACGTTTGATAATGTTTTTTGCACTGATGATGACATGTGTTTTGTTGGTGGCTTGCACAGAGCCTACCGCTGAAAACGTTCAAATAACATCGGTGCATGACGTACAGCCAGCAGAAAACGCTGTTTTGTCTGAGCCGCCCGAGCCACAACCGGTAGAACAAACAGTAACTTTTTCTGCGGTTGGAGATAACTTAATTCACAGTAGTCTTTACAAGCAGGCAAACGCTCGTGCAAACGGCGAAGGATATGATTTTGCATACGTGTATGAAAATGTTATTCCGTTTTTTTCGCAGTTTGATGTAAACTGGATGAACCAAGAATCTTTGATAACATATATGGAACCATCGAACTATCCGATGTTTTCGACACCGTCCGATATCGGCGAAGACTTATATAATGCCGGATGGCGTGTGTTTGCTTTATCAAACAACCACAGCTATGATAAAGGTTCTGCCGGCCTTACCGAGACACTTCAGTTTTGGGATAGTATGCCCGATGATGTGTACACCAGCGGCCTTATCAGCAGTGATGAAGCCGACGCCGGAATAACTCTACAAGAAGTGAACGGTATCACCATTGCATATCTTGCGTTTACCGAGACAACAAACGGGCTTCCCACACCTTCTGAGGCACCGGCGCATGTGATATACACCAGCGAAACCGAAAGAATGCAGCAGATGATAACCCGTGCACGTGAGTTGGCCGATGCCGTGGTTGTCGGGGTACATTGGGGTGTGGAATACAGCCATACACCCAGTGACGCACAAAAAAACCTTGCCGCAAACTTCACCGCATGGGGTGCAGATGTGGTTATCGGAACTCATCCGCATGTGATGCAGCCCGTTGAATGGGTGGAAAGTGAAGGCAGAACAGCCCTTGTGGCATATTCGCTGGGCAACTTCGTGTCGGCACAAGACAGAGCACCCAGAATGGTGGGCTTATGCCTTTCGTTTGAGTTCACCCAAACGCTGAACCCCGACGGCACAAAAGAAGATTTGCAGGTGGTAAACCCTGTTGTGAGTCCCACTGTAACACATTATGACGGAGGATTTGCAAACAATCATCTGTACATGCTTAGTGATTATACACAAGAGCTGGCGCAGACACACGGTGTGCGTGGTAACGACCCACAGTTTTCACTGGAGTGGATATATGACTTGTGTATAGAAAATATAGATGCACAGTTTTTGCCTGAATATTTAACAGCTGCGATAAACACCGAGGTAGATGCCTCTACAGCGGAAAGTGAAGAGACTGCAGCATAAAACTCAAGTGTGGAAAACAATGGTGCTATCTGATATGATATAAGTAATGCTAAAATATAAGGGGGACAAAACAATGTATGGAGTGAGTAAAGTTACCACAGCAGATGACGTGATGCTTATCAGCTATTCCGATGCCGATGCAATGTTTATGACAAAAACGCTGAACGCCTTGGCCGATGCCGGTGTGGTGGTGGATATGATTAGTCAGACTCCGCCTATGGGTACAGGAATCAGGTTTTCGTTCACCGCCGAAAGCAAATTTTTTGATTCAGCGATAAAAACCATTGGTGGCTCGGGAAGTTCCGCACCAATGGTGAGCCGTGGGTATGCAAAAATAAACCTGTATGGCGAGGAAATGGTGGAAAGTGTGGGTGTGGCGGCAAAGGCTCTTTCGGCGCTGTCTGCACGCAGTGTGGAAATATCTATGATTACCACCTCAGACCTTGATATATCTCTTCTTTTACGCCAAGAGGACAGCGATGTTGCCGCGCAGTTACTTCGCGATGCTTTTAAAATTTAATTATACTAGTAACAGAACTTTAAACTTATGTGTTAAAGTTCTGTTTTTTTCGCAAAGGAAATATAGGTATGATATTTGTGCTAGCCAGTCTTTGTTTTGGGATTATCTCGTGGGTGTTGCCGGTTTTATCTCTTGTCACAAAAGAAAAAACCATAGAAAAAAGATATATTTTTTCCATGGCTAGTTTTGTGTTTTGTCTTGTATCAATATATATTCAGATATTACTGATGAACACATATGCAGAACAAGAAGAGCAGGTAGGCATGATGTGGGACAGCATAGGTGCGCTGAATACCGCAGTACCGATACTTATTTTTGTGGCTATAGCCTTAAACGTGTTTGCTGTATGGTACACAAAAAACAAGGCTAAAACAAATACTCCATGATATAGTCGTCCATGATATATCCCCCGCCGATATCGGTGGTTTCTTCACGGATTTTCACAAAGCCCTTTTTCTCATACGCTGCAATGGTATCTTTGTTGAAACGGTTCACTGTGAGGTATGTGCTTTTTGCACCGAGCCCTTTGAAATGTGCCAAGGCAAGGGATAAAACCCCTTTTCCTCGATGTTCTTTCAATATATAAAGCTTGCTTAGAAATATACGGTGATTGTTTTCAATGACATATCCCATATATCCACACGGTACGTCGCCGTCGTATAAGGTGAAATACTTCATGCCGTCGCGAAGCTGCTTTTGCATAGCTGATTCGTTTTGGATATTGCTTAGCATATATTCCACTTGCTGTGCGCCAATAATATCGGTGTAATATTCGCGCCATATGATATCTGCAAGAGTCGCTATTTTAGGTATATCTGATTTTGTTACCTGTTTAAATTCCATACTACACCTGTTTCTTTCGATAAAATTATCATATAAAAATAGCCGGGAGGAAATTAAAATGAACGAAAACCCAAGACCTGTCATAAACAGAACTATTGTAAGAAGATCGGCCAGCACCGGGCTGTCGTTTGGTGCCGCACTTGCCATGGTGATAAGCTATACCGCATGGGAATCCATCGGTTGGGCTATTTTTCATGGTCTGCTTAGCTGGGGATATGTGATATATTATATCATAAGATACTAAATTTCACTATACAGGTTTTGCATTTTACTTTATGTTATGATATTATCTATATACGATTTAGTGAAAAGTGAAGAATGAAAAGTGAAAAGTTAATGTATCACTTCATGATGGATTGAAAATTACATTTCAATTAAGGCTTCAAGCCGATTGCAAGTCCTTTAAAATGTCGCAATGCGACACCATCACTATTCACTTTTACCTCTTCACTTTAATAATCATAGTAGAACAGAGCTTATTTATATGCTGTTTATAGTCGACCAATATATGTGTTGGTCGCTTTTTCAGAACAGCAAGTTGTTTTTAAAAACAATTCGCTGTCATATAACTGTTTTTGGCTTGAAGAAGGAGAAGCATGGTGGATAATAGCACGAATTTCAGTGCACATGTTACGGTGCGAATAAAGAAAGATTCTGTTTTTTTTGGGCCGGGTATTGCGCAGTTGCTACAAGGTGTCGACATGTGTGGGTCTGTGCGAGATGCGGCGCTTGGCATGGGGCTTTCGTACTCAAAGGCGTGGAAGGTGCTGAATGCATCGGAAAAGGAGCTTGGGTATCCGCTGGTAATGCGCCATCATGGCGGGAAACAAGGCGGTAAAACAACGTTATCTGAAAAAGGTCATTTCTGGCTTCGTAAGTATATATTGTTTGAGGAAGCGCTTAAAAAAAGCGCCGATGTTCTGTTTACACAAATGTTAAACGAAGAAGAGGAAAACGTGTGAGGTTATTTTTACAAGGGTCTTTTGAAGTAGGAAAAACAACGCTTATACACGATGTTTTAAAACAAAGCGGGGTAAATGCAACGGGGTTTCAAAGCGTCAAATTGTTTGATGATGCGAATAATAGCGCTGGGTTTTGTGTAATGAAATATACAAAGCATATGCCGCTTGCACTGCATGTCGATGACGAGCGTGTTGTGCAAAACCAGGTGTTTATGCGTGGGCATGCCTCAAAAAGAGTGCTATGCACAGAGGTGTTTTCTAAGCTTTGTGATATCGTGGGCGACTACACACAATACGACTGTTTTGTGATGGATGAAATCGGTGGGTTGGAGCTGTTTGTACCCGAGGCAAAAGAATATATATACAGCGTGTTTCAAAGCGGTATCCCCTGCCTTGGCAGCATAAAAAGTAGCGAAAATTTGAAGCATATGCAAGATAAAACCGGACTGCTACAAGATTATAACGTACAGCCGGAGTTTAAAAAAATGCTACAAAATAAATATAATGCGCAAATTTTTATTCTGACACAACAAAACAAAGCGGAACTTAAAAAGACGTTAATAAAAAAATTAGGGACTATAAAATAGGAGGATTTAAAAACATGAAAAAAATATCTATGATAGCTATTATTTTGTCGGTGGTGCTGCTGCTTAGTGCTTGCGGAGGCACTCAAATCGCAAACGAAGTATCTTCAGTGTCTTCAGTATCTGTGGATAACAACGCGTCTTCTACAGCTCAATCAAGTATAGAAGAAGCAGAGCCGTTTGCCGTTATAGTCGACCATGCAGACAGAGAGGTGATTATAAACGAAAAGCCTGAAAAGATAGTTAGCGGATACTATATCACAAGCTCGGTTCTTATAGGCCTTGGGGTAGATGATTTAGTGGTGGGTATAGAAAACAAGGCAGATACTCGTCCTATATATGCGCTAGCCGCACCGCACCTTTTAGACGTACCGGGTGTGGGTACATCGAAAGAATTCAACATAGAAGGCACTCTGGAGCTTGAGCCGGATTTAGTGATATTACCGCTTAAACTTAGCGAGGTTGCCGATACTCTTGCTGAGTTTGGCATACCCACATTGTGTGTATACCCCGAAAGCACCGATTTGCTTGTTGAAACCATAGAGATGCTAGCCACCGCTACCGGCACACAAGATAAAATGGATGCTATGTTGTCTATATCAAACGATGCACTAACTACACTTAGCGAAACATTAAAAGATAAACCTGCGCCAACCGTATACTTTGGCGGGAACAACGACCTACTTTCCACGGCCGGCGCTATGATGTATCAAAACGACTTGATAACCGCAGCAAACGCACAAAACGTGGCATCGGATATTGAAGATACATACTGGGCAGAGATCTCTTACGAAAAGTTGATTGCGTATAATCCTGAATATATCATTATTGCGCCGGCGGCAGAATATACCGTAGAAGATGTTCTTAATGATGCCGCATTGCAAGAGCTTGAATGTATACAAGAAGGCAAGGTATATCAAATGCCGTCTTCACTGGAAGCATGGGATTCTCCCCTACCTGCTTCATACCTAGGTAGTTTATGGCTGGCTAGTGTGCTTCATCCCGATGTGTATACAAACGATGAATTTGTAAACCAAGCAGTAGATTTTTACCAGAGTTTTTATGACTTTAGCGTGGATACCACACTGCTTACACCTACAGAATAATGAAACACAAAACATATACAGGCATTGTTCTACTCTTATTTATAGGTATCGGCCTTTCGATATTTGTAGGCCAGTATCCGCTGCGAATATCTGATATCTTAAACGGCGATTCTGTGGCCACAGGTGTGTTTTTCAACCTCAGATTATCTCGTACCATCATGGCATTTTTAGCAGGATTCGGCCTTTCAATTGCAGGATATGTGTATCAAACTATATTTAAAAACCCCATTGCGTCGCCTGATATCATCGGGGTATCTTCCGGCGCATGTGCCGGCGCAGGCATAGGTATTATATTTATCGGTGGCGGCACACTTATAGTGGCACTTTGTGCGTTTTTTGGTGGCATGATAGCAGTGCTGTGCGCCATTGTGCTTGCTGGGATTTCAGGCGCAAACAGGCTTTCGTCTTTTGTGCTTTCTGGCATTGCAATCAACGCCTTGGCTCAAGCGGTGCTTATGCTACTAAAAATGACGGCCGATCCTTTTGGCGAGCTGGCTGCGCTGGAGTTTTGGACAATGGGGTCTTTATCGGCCACAACACTTGAAAAAGTTATTTTGATCTTTCCTATGGTACTATTAGGTAGCATAATATTATTTTTGTTGTATCGTCATATTTTGCTTATCAGTTTATCGTCTGACGAGGCACGTATGCTGGGTGTGTCTTTGGGCAGGTTGCGTGCATGTGTGTTGATTCTTACCACGCTGGTTGTTGGAGCTATTGTAAGTGTCAGTGGCCTTATTACGTTTGTGGGTTTAATAGGCCCGCACATTACCAGGCTTTTGACAAAATCACAAAGCCTAAAGACTATGCTGTTTTCGGGTTTTTTGGGTAGTGTGATACTACTTTTTGCAGATGTGCTTGCCCGAAGCATCGCAGACACAGAAATTCCGATAAGCATCCTTACATCACTTATGGGTGCACCTGTTTTGATTTGGCTGGTATACAAAGGAAGGCGGGTGGTTTAAGGCATGCAAGTGAAAAACTTAAGTGTATATTACGGCGATGCCTGTGTGGTGGATGATGTCTCGTTTTCACTTTTCAAGGGTGGCATGTGTGCACTATTGGGTCCAAACGCCGGCGGAAAAACAACGTTACTAAAAGGTATATGTCGGCTTGTTCCCACAAAAGGCGAGTGTATAATAAACGGCAAAAAAATAGCGAATATGCGGCAAAAACAACTAGCCAGACATATAAGCTATATTCCTCAAAACAGCTCGATAGAGCTAGCCATTTCAGTGCTTGATGTTGTGATGATGGGTTTTTCGCCCATGCTTTCATTACTGGAAAACCCCGGCCAATCTCACCGTGAAATGGCCATTAAAGCCCTTTCAGACGTTGGACTTTCAGACAAGGCCGACACCAACTTTTTGCACCTTTCTGCCGGTCAGAAACAGTTGGCCGTTTTTGCCAGGGCACTTGTACAAAACACACCGTTGATGTTACTTGACGAGCCGGATTCTGCCCTTGATTTTGCCAACAAACATCATATCTTAAACATGATACAAAAAATCACGAAAAAGCAAAATAAAAGTGTTCTGATCAGCCTACACGACGCAAATATGGCATTGCAATATTGCGATAGAGCGTTGCTTTTATCAAATGGAAAACTTATAGCCGATATCGATTTTTCTACCGTAAGCAATGATGAGTTAAAAGAAAAGCTGTCTTTAATATATACGCCGGTAGAAATTATACAGCATAATAATCATAAAGTAATGCTGAAAAAATCCTCTGATTAGAGTGCTGTTTATGCTTTTTTTACGCTTCATACTGTTACAATTATGTTATTTATGCTGTTTGTGTGGTTGTAATTTTAGTTTTTTTACTTATGAATAGTCATTTTAAGACAAATTACTAAACGTATAATATACTAAAAGTTGTTTTGTTTTTTACATGAAAGAGGTACTGATGAACATTAGTTTAATCTTACTGGCAAGTGGTGATTCTCGTCGGTTTGGCTCGGCAAAGCTATTTCACACAATAGATGGTGTTCCTCTTTATCGTCACGCCTTAAGCGTAGCCGACAATGTGCCGTTTTTTGAAAAAATCATAGTTGCGCAACATGAGGAAATATTACACGCCGGTAAAAATTCAGGGTTTATTCCTGTGCAAAATCATCACAGCACACGTGGCATTTCCCACAGTATCCGTCTTGGGCTTGAAAATACCTCGCCACTTTCGCAGGCATACTGTTTCATGGTATGCGATCAACCTCAGCTTAAGGCAAAAACCCTTGCAGGCTTTGTTTCAGGGTATGTAAAAAGTGGCAAATCACTGGGTAGTCTTTCTTATGCCAGCACTCTTTTCTCGCCAAATATATTCGATTTAATGTATAAAAATGAGTTGTTAAAATTGCATGGCGACACAGGCGGTAAGTCTATATTGAGCAAAGAAAATCCACACAATATCTATCGACACGAAGTATTAAACGAAAAAGAGCTGTGGGATATTGACACACCGAGTGATTTAGACAAACTGCATATTTAATATATATTTCAAGGATAAAAAAGCAAAGCATGATAATTTGTCAAGGTATAGTTATGTGATTGTTGCAAGATATGTGCTGATTTTTACAATAAAATCCCTTCTGTTTATAGTGAGAAAAAATTATTTATATAATTGGGAGAAACTTTGATGAAAGACAGTGTTATAATTCGAGAAGAACGTATATCTTCAAATGAGTATATTGATTTTTTGAAAAGAACGGACTTAGGTTCACAATATCCTAAGGAGCGTTTTGACGAAAGAATAGAAAAACTTGTTAATAATGTGCAACTAAGTCTTGTTGCAAGAAATAAAGACGAATTAATTGTCGGTGTTTTATTTGGTTTAACAGACTATGCTTATTGGCTTTATGTCACTGATTTAGGTGTAGATAGAAGCTATGAAAGGCAAGGTCTTGGCAAACTACTTATGCAAAATGCCCACGAAAAAGCCGGTGGTGAAGCGGACATTGCTGTTTATTTAATAGCAAATGAAAATGCAGTTACATTTTATGAAAAACTCGGAATGAAAAAATCTACATCGGTAATGCAATACAACAAAGTAGAATGGACTGAATTTATAGTACGTTAAAATACACTTACATATAGTGGCTATATGCATTATGAGCATATCACATATAAAAAAACAAGCTGATACTTCATTTTAGGTGAAGTATCAGCTTGTTTTTATGTGCATAAGTATATTGTTATATTAATCTTATGACAGTGTGACTTTTTGGTAGCTTTTTTTGCCTTTACGCACCACAATGCCCTCTTCAAGTTGTTGCAATGTCACAATGTCTGTGGGGTTTTCCACTTTCACGTCATCGATGTGTACTCCGCCTTGTTCCACCAAGCGTCTGGCTTCCTTGTTGCTGGGTGCCAGGCCTGCCTTTACCATCATGGCCAAAACACCTATCTTGCCATCATTAAGATCTGATGAAGATATAGAGGTTGTCGGCATATCGGCATCGGAAACAGCGCCTGAGAATAAGCTCCGCGCCGTGGCAAGAGCTTTGTCTGCTTCTTCTTGGCTATGAACCACACGGGTTAGCTCATGTGCCAGGCGTTCTTTTGCGGCGTTGATGGACGGGCCATCGGTCTCGTTTACGGCGTTTATCTCTTCCAGCTCGATTTCCGTCAAAAGTTTCATGCAATTTTTTACGTCGGCGTCGTCAATGTTACGCCAGTATTGGAAGAAGTCGTACGGAGAAGTTTTTTCAGGGTCTAGCCACACAGCGCCACTTGCGGTTTTACCCATTTTAGTGCCGGCTTTGGTGGTGAGTAGTGTGAATGTAAGCCCATAAGCTTCTTTCTTTTCTTTTCTGCGAATTAAATCTACACCGCCTAGGATATTGGCCCATTGGTCGTTTCCACCAAACTGCATTTTGCAGTTTTCATGACGGAACAGATGTAAAAAGTCATAGCTTTGCAGTAGCATATAGTTGAACTCAGTAAAGGACAAGCCGCGTTCCATACGTGCCTTGAAGGCTTCGGTGGCCAGCATCTTATTCACCGAAAAGTGAACGCCGATATCACGCAAAAACTCCATGTATTTCAGGTCCAGCAGCCAGTCTGCGTTATTTACCATGCGAGCCTTGCCTTCGCCAAACTCTAAAAACTTTTCCATTTGACGCATGAAGCATTGTGCGTTATGGTTTATCTCTTCCACACCCATCACCTTACGCATATCGTTGCGGCCGGTAGGATCGCCCACCATGGTGGTGCCACCGCCTAAAAGCGCAATAGGCTGATGTCCTGCTTTTTGCAAGTGACGCATAACCACCAGTTGCAGGTAGTGTCCTACATGTAAGCTGTCTGCTGTGGCGTCAAACCCGATGTAAAATGTAACTTTTTCTTTTTGTAATAACTCACGGATTGCGTCTGCGTCCGTTGCCTGAGCCACCAGGCCACGCTCTTGTAAAACATCAAATATATTCTTCATCATTTTCTCCTTTTGAAATGAATTAGTATGACAAAATAAAAATTTATTACAATAAAAAATCCCTGCCACATTTGGCAGAGAGCGAATTTCGCGGTACCATCTCTGTTTATTATCGCCTCACGGCGACAACCTCTTTGAGTGCAATATACACTCGGCACTGTAACGTATGCCAAACGGCTAGGCCTACTGTTGTGGTATAATCACAAGTTCTGCCATGCAGCTTCGGGAGGTATTCACCCTGCTTTTCGCCTCCCCTTTCACCATGCCGGGGCCTCTCTGTCCGAAAAAATCAGTGCTACTTTTTCCCATCAACGCTGTTTCATTTTATAAAAGTATATCCCAGCTTTCACACATTGTCAAGACCTACGCCATCTCCAGCATTTCTTTTGCGTTTGCACGGGCTGTATCGGTGACGTTATCGCCTGATATAATACGTGCCAGTTCCTCCACTCGGCCTTGTTTATCCAGTTCCTTAATATGAGTGTATGTGCGACCGTTGTCTACATTCTTTTCAATAAGCAAATGAGACTTTGCACATGCGGCCACCTGCGCTGTGTGGGTGACACAAATAACCTGCCTGTTTCCGGCGGTGTCACGCAGCAGTTTACCGATACGTCCTGCTGCAAGTCCGGACACACCGGTGTCAATCTCGTCATAAATCACCGTAGGTACATCGTCACGGTCGGCCAACGCACGTTTCAGCGCCAACGTGATTCGTGCAAGCTCGCCGCCGGAAGCTATCTTTGCAAGTGGCTTTGGTTTTTCGCCTGCGTTGGTGGATATATACAGCTCCATAACATCCTGGCCTTGTGGCCCAAAAGGTACTTTCTGGGAAAACAACGATAATTCGATTCCAGGCATGTTCAAAAAAACAAGCGCATCGGTGATTTCATCTTGTAATTTTGTAAAAGCTGCTGTTCTGCTTTGAGTTATTTTCTCGGCAAGTGTTTCTACTTGTGAATGTACGCCTGTTATTTCCACGGACAACTCCTTCAGTCTTCTTTCTGAAAACTGCATAGAATCCAGCTTTTTACGCGCTTTTTCACCATATAAAACCACATCTTCTATAGTGGAGCCATATTTTTGCTTTAAGCGATATATCACATCCAGCCGTTCTTCTATAGCATCCAGCGAATGTTCACCGTGTTCTGTGTTACTAAGTCTATTTTGAATATCTGAGGCCATCTCGGTGGCGGTGTAGTACATTTCTTGCAAACTATCGGCTATTTCCGCAAAGTTTTCAGCATATTCTGCTGCATTTTGCACACTGCGTGCGGCGTCGGCCAAAAGTGTGGCTGCACCGATTTCATCTTCATTACCATCGCCGCTTAATGCAACATATGCATCATGTAACGAGCCTGCAATCTGGCGTGCGTGCACAATTTCGTTGCGGCTTTCTGTAAGCTGTTTTTCTTCCTCAGGCGTTAGGTCGGCGCTTTCAATTTCGTCCACTTCATAACGAAGTAAATCTATCTGACGTGCCTTTTCAGCCTCGTCCATCTGTAGGCTTTTTTCTTCTTTTTGCAGAGCCACAAGACGAGTGTATACATCCTTGTATTGTGATTTTAACGTTGCGTTCTCCGCAAATGCATCCAGCATCCCTACGTGCTTTTGTGGGCTAAGTAGCCCGTGAGTGTCGTGCTGGCCATGGATATGGATGAGTCCTGAACACACATCACGTAAAATAGCCGTGGTGGTGGGCGTGCCATTTATACGGCAAGTACTTTTTCCGTCGGCAGTTATTTTACGATATAGCAATAATTCGTCTTCACACTCATACCCGGATTCTTCCAGCTTTTTGCATACAGCAGCGTCTATGTTTTGGAACCTTGCCCAAATAACAGCCTCGTTTGACCCACTGCGCACAATATCTTTACTGGTGCGATTTCCTAAAATAGCGTTGATGGAATCTATCAAAATGGACTTTCCTGCGCCGGTTTCTCCTGTGAGTACAGTAAATCCCACAGAAAAGTCGGCAATTGCTTTTTCAATTACCGCCACATTTTCAATTGTGATTTCACACAGCATAAAAAAGCTCCGTTTACGTTTATTTTGATATGACTATTTTGATGTGATGTTACGCAGTTGTGTGCACATCTCTACTGCCGCATCTTCGCTGCGCATCAACACCATAAACGTTCCGTCTCCTGACAATGTGCCCACAACACCTTGCCACACCATCGAGTCGAACATTTCACATGCGGCGTTTGCCATGCCGTTGAAACATTTCACCAGCACGATGTTGTTTGCATAATCAATGCTTTGAACCGACTCTTTGAATATAATTTCAAATCGAGATGGTGTATGACGTTGCTTATCCTGCTGAAAGGAAGCTACATATTGATAACTGCCACCGCCGGTAGCTGCTTTCACCAGATGAAGCTCGCGTATGTCTCGGGAAACAGTAGCCTGCGTGACATTATAACCGCACATACGCAGTTGTTCTAAAAGTTCTTCTTGCCTACCGATAGGATTGTTTTCTATAAGTTCTAATATTTTGGCATGTCTATCGTTTTTCATTCAGACTTACCGTCCTTTCAGCTTTGTATCAATAGATTTCAGTTGTTCCATGTCGTCAAATTGTACCAGTGGTACTGTTTGGTCGGGCTGAGTAATGATTACTGTTTGACCGGGTTTTAACACTCTGTTTTTTCCGCCGTCGCATGAAACAGAAATCATTTCGTTTTCAGCGCCGACAGATACCGCCTTGACCACTCGCTGTGATGATACTACCAAAGGCGGAGTACGCATGATGTGCGCGCATATCTGAGTGATGATAAACCCGTTTACTTTTGCGTCCACAATAGGTCCACCTGCGCTCATGGAGTAAGCAGATGATCCGGTAGGCGTTGAAAAAATTATGCCGTCGCCTCGGAAACGGCTTACCAATATATCGTCGCAATAAATATCCATTGCGATAGTTTTTTCCGGGCTGTCTTTAAACAATACCACGTCATTCAGCGCAATGCACGGCTCGCCTTCCGCAGAAGGTATATCAGCACAAAGTAGTTTGCGTTTTGTGACAACATACTTTCCTTGCAATAAAAGTTTCAGCTTAAAAAACTCATCTTTTTCGATAGATGTTAAAAAACCCAGCCTGCCACTGTTTATGCCAAGTAATGGTTTTTGATACCGTATAGAATATGCCGCCGCATGCAGCATGGTGCCGTCACCACCAACACACAGCACAACATCGCTTTGTTTGTAGGCATTTTCTTCTTCTTTTGTAAGTGGGGCAAATCCTTGGTGCTTATCATTTGCAGGGTGATATCCCATCACAACATTGGCACCTTCGGCCGATAAGAAGTCAGCTGCCATCTGCGCCACACTGACAGCAGACGGCTTGCTGTAATTAATCACCATAAAAATATTCATGAAGTCTCCTTTTTCACACAACCCCTGTAAAAAATGCTATCTTAAAACTCACAGTTGTGCGTGTGCCGCACTACACACCTGCTCGATTAACTCGTCGCTTATGTATGTTTCATCGTTGTTTTTTTGCACATGCAATAAAAATTCCATGTTTCCTTTTGGGCCTTTTATTGGCGAATAATCAAGGCCTATTGCCGAAAATCCACATTCTATAGCGTACCCGATACACTGTGAAATCACGTTTTTGTGCACAGTGATATCTTTAACAACTCCGTTTTTGCCTACGTTTTCTTTGCCGGCTTCAAACTGCGGCTTAATCAGACACACACCATATCCGTCATCACGAATCATAGGAAATATGGCCGGGAAAATCAGTTTTAGTGATATAAACGACACATCTATGCTAAAAAAATCAATAGTATCCGGGATATCTTCTGCTTTCAAGTGCCTTACATTACAGCGTTCCATCACCACTACCCTGTCGTCACAACGAAGCTTCCATGCCAGCTGACCATAGCCAACATCAATAGAGTATACTTTTTTTGCGCCGTTTTGTAAAAGACAATCAGTGAAACCACCGGTGGATGCGCCTATATCCATACAAACATATTCTTTTGGAACTATCGAAAATGTTTTTAGTGCTTTTTCCAGTTTGAGGCCGCCTCTGCTTACATAGGCGATGCTGTTCCCACGCACTTCTATTTGTGCGTCATTCGGTACTTTTAGGCCTGCCTTGGTCGATTTTTCACCGTTTAGATATACCAGACCTTCCATGATAAGCGCACGTGCTTTTTCTCTGCTTTCCACAAAGCCTTCTTGGAATAAATATTGGTCTAGCCTCATGGTGCCTCCTTTAGCATCACTCGCACATCTTCGGCCAGGCTTTCACCATCCAGCTTGCAATACACCTTCAGCTCCTCAGCCGTGGCATGATCAAGACGATTGTCTCTAACAGCTTTGTACATAAACTTGCCTTTATATCCACGATGCAATAGCGCCATCGCAAGATGTTCGCCAATCCCACCATGGGCTATGCCTTCTTCGGCAAACAAAATAGCAGGATAGGAAAGTAAATCTTCCACAAGAGATTCAGGTAGTGGGTTTATCCATATCATTTGTGCAACGTCAGCCTTGATGCCTTCTTTTGTCAGAATTTTTTCGGCATCTAAGACGTCTTTTATTTCAGTCCCATAGCTGACAATGGCCACATCGGATTTATTGTTTTTACATAGCCAGTCATATTTTTCGCCGGTACAAGGCTTTTGCGATAGTTCTTGTGGCTCGGTACCACGTGGATATCGCAAGGCTTTGGGTCCATCATACTCCTCTAACAGCTTTTTCAGCCAAAAAGCCGTTTCTATATAATTTGACACAGACACCACAATCATGTCCGGATGTTGGCTCAAAAACGCGGCATCGTATATACCTTGATGAGTTTCGCCGTCGCCCGGCACAAGCCCTGCCCTGTCTATAGCAAAAAGTACATTGTGCTTGCCCAGCATCACGTCATGGATAATTTGGTCGTACGCACGCTGTAAAAATGTGGAATACAGCGCAACCACCGGCATCATTCCACCTGAGGCAAGGCCTGCGGCATACGTCACGGCATGTTCCTCTGCCATGCCTACATCAAAAAACCTATCCAAGTGGTTACGTTTCATATATTGCAAGCCGGTACCGTATTTCATGGCCGCGGTAATAGCACATATTTTTTGGTTTTTGCTTGCTAGTGTAGACAGGTTTTTACCAAAAACAGTGGAAAAAGACTTGCCTGGCATTATGTCTGGATCACGAATTTTCTGAACGTCAAAAGACGATACACCGTGGAAAGCACCAGGGTTTTTTTCGGCCGGAATAAATCCTTTTCCTTTTTTTGTAGCAATATGCAAAAGTAGTGGCTTATGATGATCGGTAATACCTTCAAAAACATCGATAAGGCCCATTAAGTCGTGCCCATTTAAGGGACCTAAGTACCTAAGGCCGATATCCTCAAAGAAAGTGGAATTATATAAGCCCTGCCTAAGCGCAAGCTTTACAGACTGGATGCTTTTCTTCACGCCACCGCCAATAACCGGTGTGTTATCCAGTACATTTTTCACGTCGGTTTTTGCTTTGTTGTAACCATGGCTGGCACGCAGATTGTTCAGATAATGCGCCAAAGCACCAACATTTTTTGAAATGGACATGTTGTTATCATTCAAAATAATTACTAGGTTATCTAAATCATTCACGTTTAAAAGTGCTTCGTAAATCATGCCGCCGGTGAAAGCGCCGTCGCCCACCACAACTACCACTATACCGTCTTCGCCACGCATTTTTTTTGCGCGACCGATACCAATTGCCGCAGACAAGGCAGCACTGCCGTGACCTGCCACAAATCTGTCATGTTCACTCTCGGAAGCACATGGAAAACCTGACAAACCACCGGCTTGCCTTAGCTTTGAAAATTCGTCCATACGTCCCGTGAGCAATTTGTGCGTGTAAGACTGGTGTCCCACGTCAAATAAAATAACATCTTTGGGCGACTGTAAGCATCTGTGCATGGCTACAGTCAGCTCGATAACACCTAAATTTGACGAGAGATGTCCGCCGGTTTTTGATACACTGTCTATCAAAAAACTTCGGATTTCTTCGCACAGATTTTCAAGCTCATTTGGTTTTAATTTACATAAATCAGACGGGCTATTGATACTTTTTAAAAGTGAATATTCCATACACGTTATAGCTCCTATAAACAACCACACAATATAGTTATATTTTCAGGCAATAATACGTCAAAAAACGGGAACAAACAACGCCACAGCTATACCTAACAATGCACCACCAAGCACCTGTAAAGGTGTATGCCCTACCAGTTCTTTAAGTTTTTTCTCATTGCTCATTTCATGTGTGTCGCTCAAAAAATCTTTGATAATTATGTTGATAAGACGTGCTTGTTTTCCGGTTTCCAGCCTCACACCCATGGCATCATACATCACAACTAGCGCAAAAACAAGTGCTATTGCAAATATCGGAGAATTTGTTCCATATTGCTTTGCGGCGCCTATAAACAACGCACACACCAGCGACGAATGTGAACTGGGCATTCCGCCCGAACCCCAAAGTCTTTCAAAAGACAGTTTTCTATTTACCACAACTTCTGTGATGGTTTTTAATATTTGCGCCGCCACCCAAGAAACAACCGACACCATAATTAAATAATTATTAAAAAAAATGTCTTTCCAAGTAAATGCCATGATAAATTCCTTCCTGATACAAGGGATATTTTGCCTATAATGTCACAAACTATGATATTACAGCTTTGTCAAAATGCTCGTTTCAACAAATTTTGTGCATATTCTGATAAAAATGATGCTTTTTCAGCATATTTAATGTCTAAAAACTGAACAGCTTCGTTTGTTAGTTCTTCAGTCATTTTGCGTGTTTTTTCTATTCCATATACACGCACCATGGTGTGTTTACCTTGTTTTTCGTCGCTACCGATAGGCTTACCCAGCTCTTCTTGTGACGCACACACATCTAAAATATCGTCCACCATCTGGAACACAAGGCCAAGATTCTCGGCATAAGTAGTCACACCGGAATGATTGTCTACATTCTCGCCTGCGCAAACAATGCCCAGCTGTGCAGCGGCTACAATAAGCGCACCTGTTTTATAACGTTGGATGTTTCGCAAAACTGTGGCGTCGGCTTCTTTGTTTTCATTTTCCAAATCAAGCTCTTGGCCGTAAATCATGCCTTGCGCACCTGATGCCTTTGCCAAAACAGAAATAGCTGAACATTTTTGACTTGGCGATAGTTTGTGAGCATTTGCCAATACCTCAAAAGCACCGATAGACAAAAGATCTCCGGCCAAAAGTGCCGTGTTTTCGCCAAACGCAATATGACATGACGGTTTACCACGGCGCATGTCGTCGTCGTCCATGCAAGGTAAATCATCATGGACAAGTGAAAAAGCGTGTATCATTTCTATTGCGGCAGCCGCTTCTTTTGCAGTGTTTATGTCACCACCCAGCATGTCACACACCGCCAATACCAACACACCACGCACACGTTTTCCGCCGTTCATCAGCGCATATTCCGCCGCCTTAGACACTTGTGAGTTTTGCATAAAATACTGTTTGCATACCATGCTTAAAGCATCTTCACAACTAGATCTATACTGCTCATGCAAGACATCAAATATCATCTTGTAACCTCAGTTGTTCCATTTTATCGTCAATTTCTGTGATTTTCACTTGTGCTTGTGCAAGGCTTTTTCCTGTTTCTTCTATCAAGCTTGCCGCCTTGGCATAGTAAGAGATACTCTCTTCCAAGGAAACATCATCGCCTGACATCGCCTTCAATATATCTTCAAGTTTTGTAATAGATTCCTCTACTGTGTTCATGTCAGATTTCATATCAAATAGGCACCTGCCCTTCTTTTTTTTCTTTTACATCACATACCAGCATGCCATCTTTTAAGCACACATTCAGTTCGGTATTTTTATCCACTTGTGCCACGCTGTGTATCGACTTTCCGTTTTGCATCACAACACCGTATCCACGTGACATCACGTTGTAAGGATTCAGCCCACCTGCCAAGGCCATATTTGCCCTAAATCGTTCTTGTGTTTGATTGAATATATTTCGATTTATCGCTTTAATTTGTTGTGAGATCTGAGTTAGTTCTTTCTGTGTTTGCTTTATTGTTTTTGCCGGGTGATGAAGTGCCAAGTTTGCACATACTTGATTATATTTATTATACCATGATTCCATCAAAAAATGTATATTATCTGTAATATTCATTCCAATATGCAACATTCTACGTCTGACTTCCCACAAGTCAGGCAGAGCCATTTCGGCGGCGGCAGACGGTGTTGGCGCACGCAAGTCAGCCACAAAGTCTAAAATAGTATAGTCTATTTCGTGTCCGATAGCAGACACGAGTGGAGTTTCGCATAAAAAAGCCGCCCGTGCGATGGCTTCATCGTTGAACACCCACAAATCTTCACTGGAACCACCACCACGCGCAACAACTATCAAATCCACCTCGTCGTCTGCGTCAAGGCGTAAAATTCCATCAACAATTTCAGATACAGCACGCTCGCCTTGGACAGATGCCGGCGCTAAAATAAAACGTGCCATCGGGCATCTGTTAGTGGCTACACGTAAAATATCTTGTAATGCCGCGCCTGTTTTGGATGTGACAAGACCGATACATTTCGGCCATTCAGGCAACGGTTTTTTATATTGTGCTTCAAAAAGGCCTTCTTTTTGTAGGCGATTTTTCAGCTCTTCAAAGGCTAAATGTGCACTGCCTTCACCGTCAGGAAACAGAAATTCTATGTTGATCTGAAAACTTCCGTCTCGTTCATACAACGTGATGCGTCCTCTTGCCACAACGCGCATACCGTTTTTGGGAGTGAAAGCAAGCCTTTGTGCATTACTGCGAAACATCACGGCTTTTATTCCGGCTTTTTCATCTTTGAGGCTGAAATAACAATGTCCCGTCTTAGAATTCTGTACAAAGTTGTTAATCTCGCCTACAATAGCAATATCGCTTAGCACAACATCACTTTCCAGCACTGATTTTACATATTTATTTAAAGCAGAAACTGAAATCACGTCTGCCATGTAGTTGTCCCCCTATGGTAGCATTAGTTTCTTTATACTATTGCGCTAAAGCTGCAATCAAGGCAACGCCCATAGCGTTGTCGGCGGAATAAGCAGGAGGTGCAAAATAAATATCATCGCAACGCTGTGACAAATATCTGCGTATAACACTGCTTGCCATCACTCCACCGGCGCACAAAGCAGGCATATCGTCGTGGATTTTGCGTATGTTATTGATGACTCTCACCATTGTTTCAGCTAAAAACACCAGGCTATATTTTGCCACATAAGACGGATCATACCCTTTTTTAAGTAACGCTTCGTATTGGTTTTGTAAGCCTGACAAGTGACAGTCATATCCTTTCACTGTCACTTTCGGCGAGATGTCTTCGCTGCAAGTCTCGGCCAACTGCGAAACATCTTGACCTGCAGGAAAACCAAACCCCAGCTGTACGCCCAATCTATCCACCGCCTGGCCTGCATATAAGTCTAATGATCCACCCACTGCTGACACCACGTCAAAATCACGTGTTATCATCCATTCAGTGGTGCCTCCCGAAAGGTGAAAAAACAATATGTCGCGGTTTTGCAGTGCATCTTCTTCACCACTGCCTAAAATGGCGGCGGCCAAATGTCCCTGCTGGTGTGTGGTGAGGACAGGTTTTGTGCCCCGTGCGCAGGCAAACGCCGTGGCAAAAGATACACCTGCCAGAAAGCACGGCATGTATGAGCCTTCCTTGTCTCGTGGCTTTGCCGAGACGCCCACTGTTTTTATTTTTGTGAAATCGCATTTGTTTTCAAGTTCTTCCAGCAATGAAGGTAATGCCTGAGTGTGATGAAACACAGCGTCACTTTGCCTCAGGCCCAACTCGCCCTGTTTCACAGGTAAAAACCTCTTACCCGCGCAAACAACCTCTTTGCGGAATACGTCCACCACCGCTAAAGAGGTTGCATAGTTGCTGGTATCTATGCCAAGGCTAAGCATGCTACACCTCGCCGTTATTGGTCATTTCATTATCATCTGCTTTGTCACTGTTTTCACGTGAAATGCTACCCAAAACACCGTTTATAAACTGATAATCAGACTCATCACCGAACTTTTTGGCCAGCTCAACCGCTTCATTAATTATGATGCTGTCCATATCATCTTTGCCATACAGCATCTCTGCCACTGCCAGGCGTAATATCGCCGAGCTCACCTTTGGCAGACGGTTTATCTCCCAGCCTTTCAGCTTTTCGGAAATCGCATCTTCAATTTCTTTGGTATGCTCGCTGTACATCGTCAGCAAGCTCTCGCCAAAAGCGTCCACAGCAAACTCTTGCTTTTCTTCTCTGGCCAGCTGAACTGCATCATTCATCTCTTCCCCAAACGAGATGGAAAACATTGTTAAAAAAGCATTTTCACGTGCTTTACGTCTGTTCATTATATTTCCCCGTTGTTAAACTTTTATCGTAATATCGAATATTAATCAAATTACTCTTCTACAGTTGGCTTTCCCAGGCCTGACACTATCACGTCCACACGTGCCACAGTGATGCCTGTCATATTTTGTACGGAATCCTTCACATTTTTTTGTACCAGCTCACTTAAATCAGGAATTTTTGCGCCATATTCCACTATCAAAGAGATGCTAATGTCGGCAACATCGCTTTTTAATTCCACCAACACAGCTTTTGGCTGAGTGATCTTATCTAAAAGAGATTTTGCTCCTTCATTATGTGCTTTCACTTCCAACACACCGCCAACTTCCATAGCGGCGAAACTGGCGATTTTTTCTATCACTTCTGTTGAAATTTGCAAGCTTCCGCCCAAGCTGTGAGAATCAAATCCATCCATAGTTTTGCTCCTTTTTGCGACAAGTTTGTGAAACATCGCTTATTATATTTTTATGCTGTAATGTTATTTATGCCTATATTATTGCTCGTGTTGTGTATCAGAAAACACATCAATTAAATATACCATATTAATTATATCACCACCACGTGCACTTCACAAGTAAAAAACGCCTAAAACAAAGATTGTTTTGTCTTATTTAGGCACATCGGTGAAGATATAATTTTTATTTACTGTGTATCATTTGCAAAAAAGCGGTTTCATCTAATATAGAAATTTGCAAATTCTGTGCTTTTTCCAGCTTGCTACCGGCCGAGTCTCCCGCTATCACATAGCTTGTTTTTTTGCTGACGCTACCGGTAACTTTGCCGCCGTTTTGCACCACCAGCGCCTGAGCTTCGCTGCGTGAAAGGCTTGGTAGTGTGCCTGTTATCACAAAGCTGTAGCCCGCTAAAACGTTGTTTTGCACCACGGTGCTGTGGCTCATTTTCACGCCGGAAGCTTTTAGGCTATCTAGTAATTTCATGGTTGACTCTTTGCTGAAAAACGCCAATAAGCTATCGGCCATCACCTCGCCAAACCCGTCAATAGCTAAAATATCTTCTTTGACGGCAGATTTCACAGTGTCCATGTCGGAAAATCTCTCGGCTAAAAGCAACGCCGCAGACTCCCCTATGTTTCGCACACCTAGCGCGAAAATTAGCTTATCTAAGCCTTTTTCTTTTGAATTTTCCAGCGCTGTAAGCAAGTTGTTTGCCGATTTATCTTTGAAATTATTCAGCTGAAGCAGCTGTTCTTTTTTAAGGTTATATAAATCTGCCACATTTGCCACAAATCCTTTTTCCACCAACTGTGTACACACAGACTCACCAAGGCCTTCTATGTCCATCGCGCCTCTGGAAGCAAAATGGATGATATTTTGCAGCGACTGTGCAGGACATGTAGGGTTTTGGCACCTCAGCGCCGCTTCACCGTCCATCCGAACAACCTCTTCACCACACGACGGACAATGTGTGGGCATAATATACGGTGTGCTGTTTTCTGCATGTGAAATAACCTTTACCACTTCGGGTATAATATCCCCGGCTTTTCGCACACATATAGTATCGCCTATTCGAATATCCAGCTCATTTATACGGTCTTCGTTGTGTAAAGCCGCACGAGCAACTGTGCTTCCGGCCAAAAGTATCGGCTCAAACACAGCGGTTGGTGTCAACACACCTGTTCTGCCTACCGATATGATAATATCTAACAGCACGCTTTCTTTTTCTTCCGGCGGATACTTAAAAGCAATGGCCCAACGTGGATATTTACTGGTGCTTCCCAATAACTCGCGCTGAGTAAAGTCGTTCACCTTTACAACTGCTCCGTCTATATCAAAAGGAAACTCATAGCGCATATTTCCTATGTTTTTAATCTCTTTCAGTACATCTTCAATGTCGGAATACACGTTGTATCGTGGACTTGTTGGAAATCCCATTTTTGAAAGCGCATCAAGGCTTTCTTTGTGGCCGGTGTATGCCTCGCCTTCAATGCGCTGAACATTAAAGACAAACAACGACAGCCCACGCTGTGCGGTCACGGTAGCATCTTTCTGACGAAGGCTGCCTGCGGCGGCGTTGCGTGGGTTTTTGGGCAGTTGTTTGCCTAGTTCCTCTTGTTTTTTTACTAAGTCATCAAATGCTTTCCGCGGCATATACACCTCGCCACGGACTTCCAAACTAGTGGCCGAGGTTTTTAGGCTTTTGGGTAAATCTTTAATGGTGGCAATATTTGCAGTAACGTCTTCTCCCACTGTGCCGTCTCCGCGGGTGGCACCCCTGATAAAATGTCCGTTTTCATATACTAAATTTACAGATAAACCGTCAATTTTCACTTCTACTACGTAAGTAGCATTTGGAAATTCTTCTTTTACCCGTCTGTCAAAATCAAATAATTCTTCTTCGCTGAATGCGTCTTGAAGGCTTTCCATTTTTACACTATGTCGTACTTTATTAAAGCGTCCTGTCGGCGCACCACCAACTTTTTGTGTTGGCGAGTCGGCCGCTACCAGTTCAGGATGTGCTTTTTCCAATTCTTTCAGCTCTTGCATTAAAGTATCGTATTCATAGTCTGAAATGTCTGGATTGTCCTGCACATAATAAAGCTTGTTATGATGATTTATTTTTTTGCGTAGCTCTTTTACCCTATTTTCCATATTTTCTATATTTTTCAAGCTATAAATCTCCCTAATTTTATATCATCATAGTTTATATACATTAATTTATATATTTACCTTGATAAAAAAACCCCTATCTCCGGTATACAGCCACCGAAGATCGGGGATAAAATATATTTATTACCGAAAAAAATTATACAGAAAGCACATTGTTGATATCCAGCAAGCTGAGATCCAAACTTTTCTTCATTTCCAAAGCTTCTTTAATATCGTAATCCACCAATTCGTCTTCTTTAAGCGCAATAACTCTATCTGAGATACCTCTTGCTAGAAGATCGACAGCCTGATAACCAAAACGTGTAGCCGCCACACGGTCGCGCTCTGTCGGGCTACCGCCACGTTGTACGTGACCTAAAATAGTAGAACGGCTTTCAATTCCAGTTTTTGCTTCCAGTTCCTCGGCGAGTTTATGCGAGTCTCCGCAACCTTCTGCTGTGATAATAATAAAGTGTTTTTTGCCTATTTTCTTGGAAAACTTCATTTTCTTTACTATGTCATCAACATTTGTTTCTTGCTCGGGTAGTAATATAGCAAACGCACCCACTGCAATGCCGGTGTTTGCGGCTATATAGCCTGCATTACGGCCCATAACTTCCACTATACTGCAGCGCTCATGACTTTGCGTAGTATCGCGCAATTTATCTATCATTTCAATAGCAGTGTTCATGGCAGTATCGTAGCCAATGGTATATTCGGTGCAAGCGATATCATTGTCTATAGTACCCGGAATACACACACAAGGTATTTCCTGTGCCGAAAGATCTCTTGCGCCACGGAAGGAACCATCACCGCCGATAACCACCACAGCATCCAATTTATGTTTACGGCAGTTGGCAGCAGCTGTTTGCTGACCTTGTAATGTTAAAAATTCAGGACTACGAGCAGTACATAAAATTGTACCACCTCTGTGGATGATCTCTGAAACACTGCGGATATTCATTTCCTCAATGTCGTCTGTCAAAAGACCGTTATACCCATGACTAATACCAAAAACATGGATATTTTTACTCAGAGCTGTACGCACCACTGCACGAATGGCTGCGTTCATACCCGGGGCATCTCCACCACTTGTTAAAACACCAATTCTTTTTACTGCTGATTCACTCATAATGATGCACTCCAATTTTAATTTACATGCTTGATTTCGTATTTCGAAAAAAACTTACACCACTATAATGGATTATAACTTCTTTTCTTTGATTTTACAAGTAGTTTGATAAGATAGCTAAAAATTTTATACACTTTTAACAAATATTTCGTTTTTATCTTACGGCTACATTTTCCTCACCTAATAAATGGCGCATCTCTGTAAGTAAATTTTTACAATTGATCGTCCACATATTATACGGTGCTCGAACCATCACACCTGTGTCCACAAACCGCATGTATACAGGCCAATCGCCTTCAAAAACTTGTAATGTTTTTTCCACTTGACGGTATATCTCGCTGTCTTTTGAAGGTATCTTTAGGTATAGCCCGTGCTTTGCCTTGCTTGTGGCCTCTACTTTTATGCGGTTTGGCTGTGCAGAAGCAATATCGCTAACTTTATCGCATATAATTTTTGGCGATTCTTCCTCTTTGGCGCTCAACCGACCGTGTAAAATCACCACGGCGTTTTCCTGCACGGCAGTTCCTGCGTCCATCAACACTTTAGGAAACACCAGTCCTTCCATGGCGCCGCCTAGGTCTTCTACCGTGATAAAAGCCATATTATCGTTTGATTTTGTTGTGTAAAATTTTATTGCAACAATGGTGCATACCAAAACAACCCTGCGCTCGTCTTGATTCTCTTCCCTAGCTAGAATCTCGCCTATAGTGTCGGTGGCAATTTTGTCGATAACCTCGCTGTATGCTTGTAGCGGATGCCCCGACAAGAAAAGTCCACTGACTTCTTTTTCCTGCTGTAGCAGTATGGTTTTTGAGTATTCGTCCACTTTTGGCATTTGGTATGTGTTTATGGCGGTTCCAGCATCATTTTCTGCCAACGTGTCAAACAAACTGACTTGTCCTGCTAAGTTTTTGCGACGATCTTGCTCCACACTTTTCAAGATACCTTCCACCGACAGTATCATTGCGTGCCTGTTTTTTTCTATCTTGTCAAATGCACCGCTTTTTATAAAGCTTTCCACCGCCCTGCGGTTTACCTCTGTGCCGCCCAATCGCAGGCAGAAATCATAAAGCGACAGGTATCCTCCACCTTCTTTACGGCGAGATACCACCGTGTCTATAAGGTTTCTACCTACGTTTTTCAGGGCTAAAAGACCATAACGTACGTTTCCGTCTTCTACCGTGAATGTGACATCACTTTCATTGATATCGGGAGGCAGTACGTCTATATCAAGCCGTCTACACTCACCTATATAGCCTATAACTTTGTCTGTAGAATCCAAAACACTGGTCAACAACGCCGCCATAAACTCTTTTTTATAATATTGTTTCAGCCACGCTGTTTGGTAGGCAACCATTGCGTATGCTGCGGCGTGGCTTTTGTTAAATGCATATGATGCAAATCCGGCAAGCTCGTCAAAAAGCGCATTCGCCACATTTTCCGGCACGCCGTTTGCCACACAGCCTTTACATTCTGCGCCGGGTGTGGTGTTTCCGTGCACAAAATGTATTCTTTCTTTTTCCATTACATCGTGCTTTTTCTTGCTCATCGCACGCCGTACAAGGTCTGCCTGGCCATAGCTGAACCCTGCCAGCTGCCGGCAAATTTGCATGACTTGCTCTTGATACACAATACAGCCGTATGTCACGTCCAGTATAGGCGCTAGCTTTTCTGTTTTATATCTTACGTCTTCTGGGTTATGACGGTTGTGTATATATGTCGGGATAGAGTCCATCGGGCCGGGCCTGTACAGGGAAATAAGCGCGATGATATCCTCAAAGTTTTGTGGTTTCAGGCCGGTAAGCGTCCGCCGCATCCCTGCACTTTCCAACTGAAATATCCCGTCAGTTTCCCCGGTGGACAGCAACTTATACACCGCATCGTCCGAATAAGAAATATCGTCTATTGAAAAATCCGGTGTATGTTTTTTTATCATTTTTTCGGCGTCTGATATAACCGTCAATGTGCGCAATCCCAAAAAGTCCATCTTCAATAGGCCCAGCTCTTCAATAACACCCATGGTAAACTGCGTAACCACAGCGTCGTTATTCACAGCCAGCGGCACATAAGTGTCCACAGGACTAGGGGTTATCACCACACCTGCCGCATGTGTAGAGGCGTTTCGAGGCATGCCCTCCAGCGCCATTGCCACGTCTATCAGTTCTTTTATCTGTGGGTCATTTTGTACCTCGGCCGCTAGTGGTTTTGACACAGAAAGTGCTTTATTCAGTGTCATTTTTAGTTCCATCGGCACCATTTTGGCCACGGTATCTACCCGCTGGTACGGAATAGCCATCACCCTGCCTACATCGCGAATGGCTGCCCTTGCCGCCATGGTACCAAACGTGATTATCTGCGCCACATGGTCTGCGCCATATTTACGAATGACATAGTCTATCACCTCACCACGGCGCTCATAACAAAAATCAATATCAAAGTCTGGCATAGAAATACGCTCGGGGTTTAAAAATCTTTCAAACAAAAGATTATATTTCAGCGGGTCTATGCCGGTGATACCCATGCAGTATGCGGCGATGCTACCGGCGCCGCTACCACGGCCGGGCCCTACCGGAATTCCTTTACTTTTTGCGTAGGCAATAAAATCTGCCACAATCAAAAAGTAGTTTGTGTAGCCCATTTTACTTATGACGGATATCTCGTATTCAAGACGCTCAAGTACATCGTTATCAGGCGATGTACCGTAATGTTTTTCCATACCTTCTTCACATAGTCTGCGGAAATATTCTTCGTTATCTTCGCCGTTTGGCGCAGAAAATGCCGGTAGCTTCGTTATGCCGAATTCATACGCAAACTGACATCTCTGTGCTATCTTTGCAGTGTTTTCACATGCGCTTGGAACCGCTGAAAACAAGTCATACATCTCGTCTGTGGTTTTCACATAAAACTCGTCTGTTTCAAACTCCATCTTATCGGGATCGTCCACAGTTTTTCCCGTTTGGATGCATATTAGAATCCCTTGTGTTTTTGCATCTTCACGCCGAAGATAGTGCGAGTCGTTTGTGGCGACAAGGCCTATACCTGTTTCTTCAGCCAGCTTTATAAGGCCCGGCAACACCGAACGCTGCTCGGCCAAGCCGTGGTCCTGTATTTCTATATAGTAGTCGTCTTCTCCGAACACATCTTTATACCACAGCGCTGCCTCTTTGGCACGCTCATAGTCGCCCGAAAGCAGTGCTTGCGGTATTTCGCCGGCCAAACATGCAGATAAACAAATAAGCCCCTCGCTGTGGGCTTGTAGTAGTTCTTTATCTATGCGCGGTTTTGAATAAAAGCCTTCGGTAAATCCAAGGCTTACCATTTTTGTGAGGTTTTGATATCCTGTTTCGTTTTTACACAAAAGTACAAGATGATGACTTTTATCAATATGGCTTACTTTGTCGTGACGGCCACGGGTTGCTACGTATACTTCGCACCCAATGACAGGGTGTATCCCTTCTTTTTTTGCCGCCTTAAAAAAATCTACACAACCATACATAACGCCATGGTCGGTGATAGCCACAGAGCTTTGTCCACATTCTTTTACGCGCGCCATCAATCTGTCAATACGACACGCACCGTCTAAAAGGCTGTATTCAGTATGCAAATGCAGATGAACAAACTCTTTTGCCATAATAAATTTGCCTACCTTTAAACGTATATTTTTACATTTATATCTGCTTTTCCTGCATGGCAGATTTCAGTGTTGCGGCTTTGTCTACCAGTTTTCTGTATCTGTGGCTAAGCCCGCTTTTACTTACCGGCACATCGCTTTGCAATGCAAGCTCGGCCAAGGAATAGTCCGGGTACTCTCGCCTTAATTTTGCCGCCTGGCGTAACGGCTCACTCATTGTTTCAAGCACACCGTTTTCCTCTAAGAACTCAATAGCATTAAGTATTTTTTGAGTGGCCGCTACTGTTTTATCAATGTTTGCTGTCTCGCAGTTTGTTATTCTGTTGGCTTTATTCCTAAAGTCTTTGAAAATTTTCAGGTTTATTATTTCAAGTGCAGCATTTTGTGCACCCATAGTAGTCAGCATGTCTTCTATCTGTTCACTAGCTTTAAAATATACAACATTACGTCCTTTACGGGTCGCATGACCGGGCGTGAACCCACGTATTTCCAGCAGGCTTAAAAAATCTTTTACCAGCGAATATCTAGGAGATACAATCTCCAGCACATATCCTTTATTTGGGTCGCCTATGACACCACTACACAAAAAAGCAATCGACAAAAACGACGAAAAACACCTACTACAAACGAAGTTTTCGCCTCTTATCCGCAATGATGGTTCTTGTCCTGTGTGTGAAAACATCGCAAGGGTTTTCTCTGCCTCAAACGGGTCTTTCACCGAAAACTCATAGCTATTTTTAGCGCTTTTACGTACATATACCTGACCTTTTATGCCTGATTCTGCATAAAGCGCCTTTATGCGATTTGCTATATATGCTTGCTCTGTGTGTATCACCACACCGTTTGTATCAAATTGTTTTGCAAAACATGCAGCACCATAACACGCCGCCGACACACAGCATGGCCGAGTTATATCGGTTTTTACTATTTCTTTTTTCACTGTTTGTGAAAAACTCATATCAAACTTGCTCCCAAGGTATATTGCCGCTGTCAATTACACGGATTTCTTTTTCCATGCGGTATCCTGTTTTTTCAGCCACAATGCGTACCACCTCATCGGCCAGCTGTAAGACATCCCTGCAAGTGGCGTTGCCGTAGTTTATAATAAAGCCGCTGTGTTTTTCGCTTATGGCGGCGTCCCCTACACGAAATCCTTTCAGGCCACTTTGGTCGATAAGTGCGGCGGCAAACGCACCGGGTGGACGCTTAAACGCACTTCCGGCACTGGGCATCTGCCACGGCTGTTTTTCCTTGCGGCGAGTCATGTAAAATTCCATGGTTTCCATTATTTCTTTTGGGTCTGCTTTTTTAAGGGTGAGTTTTGCAGATAAAATACACCAAGAACGTGACTGAAAAATAGAGGTACGATATTCCATGTCCAGCTCTTTTATGGGTAAAAATATCTCTTTTTGGTTGTCGTTTAGCGAGATCACATGGCTTATCACCTGGCAAATCTCGCCACCAAAAGCGCCGGCGTTCATATATATAGCACCGCCGACACTGCCCGGAATACCATAAGCAAACTCAAGGCCTGACAACCCTTCTTTTGCCGCAGCAAGACATAATTTTGCCAAGTCAACCCCGGCGCCTACAGTGATTTGATTACCCTCAATTACAAGTTCCTGTAAAGAGCCTGTGTGCAATATCATGCCTCGATAGCCTTCGTCAGAAAAAAGTACGTTAGAACCTTTTCCTAAAATGCAATATGGCACGCTATATTCTTTGGCTAGAGATATGGCTTTTTTCACTTCTTCTACAGTATGTGGCATACAAAAAACAGCAGCCGGTCCACCAATTTTAAATGTGGTGTACCGCCGCAAATCTTCCATCTGCGAAAATTGTATCTTTTCTTTGGTCAACGACCAAATAAGCGAATCTATAGCTGTAGACATTCTATATCCTTTTAAGTAAGATTTATCATTTGATACAGTAAAATATTCTGCATTCACAAAAAACAAACGCTTATTAATTCAACAAAAATTAAAACGGTGGCTTTATTCTGTTTACTATATCTTTTTTGTGTAGCACAAGCTCCTGCCACAGTCTTTCCATAGACGAGTTAATCACAAGATGTTCCGGAAAATTTATTTCATCCAGCATACAAAAAATATCTTTTACGCAATGCATTTGATATATGGAATGTGCGTCGCTGTTCACTGCCACTTTTGTGCCATTTTTCATACATGCAAGCGCTAGTTTTTTAAGATTGCCTTCGTTACCCGGACGTGCAATGGACGAGCCTGCATTTATCTCTACCACTTTATTATTATCCCTAAAAGCCTTTGTTACAAGATCATAATCATACAAAAACTCTTCCATCTCCGAATGCCCTATCATGTCTACATGAGGGTTTTTAGCTACTTTTAGCCACATTTCGGTGGTGCTTTCATAGTTCAGTTCATCTTTTAATAGTATGTCGTGAATAGAAACTATCAACCAATCAATTTGTGGTAGAAATCTTTTTGGAATTTCTATCGTACCGTTTGAATCCAAAATGTCGGCTTCAAGACCTTTCAACATCAAAAATCCATCTGCATCTAAGTCAGGTTGCCTTAAAAAATTGATAAAGTATATCCAATCCATAGCACCCGGAATCATGGGTGTATGATCTGTTATAGCAAGAGCTTTATAGCCCATTTGCTTTGCTTGATGAATCATCTCACCCATGGTGGATACTGCATGACCGGAGGCAATAGTATGGCTGTGCATATCTGCTATTAAGTTCATATAATACCAAGGTTTCTTTTAGATTTTGTCAATAGACTCGTGTATTTCTTCGCTGATATCGTCTTCCAAGCCCAGCTGGCTTAAAAGTTCTTTAGCTGCATTATAACCCATAGTTTTTTGACGGTTATTTATAGCGGCAATCTCCATGATAACAGCCAAATTACGGCCGGGCATCACAGGAATGAGTAATAGCGGTATCTCAAGACCTAAGATATTCATGGTGTTGTTTTCGATGCCTGTACGATTGTAGTTTTTATGCTTATCCCAAGTTTCCAGCTCTACCACAAGATCAATCTTCTCGCTGGGTTTTACTGCACCGGCGCCAAAAATACGCGCTACATTGATGATACCTATGCCACGTAGCTCGATAAAGTGTCGGATATTTTCAGGCGACTGGCCTACAATTGTGCGGTTGGAAACACGACGCAATTCCACTGCGTCATCGGCAATAAGGCGATGTCCGCGCTTAAGCAGCTCCACGGCTGTTTCGCTTTTACCCACACCACTTTCACCTAAGATTAATATGCCTTCACCATATACCTCTACCAAAACACCATGACGAGTAAGACGAGGTGCTAAATCCACACTAAGTAGCGAGATAAGCGCACTCATAAACTCTGATGTTGGCTCTTCTGTGGTAAGTACCGGTACCGAATACTGCTTTGCATACTCGATGATTTCATCCATAGGCTCGCTACCACGTGTAAGCACAACGGTAGGTGGACTTGTTTTAAACAATTCATGGATGCTTTCTTTTCTTTTCTCGCTGGAAAGGCCGTTCAAATAGCCCATCTCGGCACGTCCTAATATCTGAATACGGTTAGGCTCGTAATACTTACCATATCCGCTGAGTAAAAGCCCGGGCCTGTTAACATCACATGTTTCTATCATGATATTTTCAAGTTCCTGAGGTGCAAATGTAATCCCCATATTTAATGTTTTTGCAATCTTGCTTAACGAAACTGAAAACTGTGCCATATAATCCACCTTTCATTTTCCAAAAAAGCTTTATCTCATCCACTTATCCTTACATAAACAATTTTACCTGTATCTATAATTATAGCGTATTATTCACACAATTTCAAACCGAAAATCATATTTTATAAAATAAAAAAAGTGGCAGAAAAATACTTCCCTACCACCGATAATAAACTGAACTAATATTAATAAAATTTATTCGTCTTCTGTATTTTTTAGCCGTTCAATAACTGTTTTGTATCCGCCCCTACCATATTGAATACAGCGGTTTATCCGACTGATGGTAGCTGTGCTGATGTCTACTTCTTTAACTATAGTCTCATATGTGGCACCCGAAAGTAGCATCTCAGCCGCCTGCATGCGCTGAACCATATCTGCCAACTCTTTCATGGTACAAATATCTTCAAAAAAAGAATAACATTCTTCCGTTGTTTTAAGGCTTAATATTCCTTCAAACAGCTTATCTGTATGCTCGCTATGTTTATACACTTTTTCTGCCATGAGTACC
>CAYJIG010000022.1:0-32541 GCA_964370165.1 uncultured Oscillospiraceae bacterium | reverse complement strand
GGTGATATTTATAAGCTTTGAAACTTCTCCTATTGAATATCCCATAAATTCCTCCGTTTTTACATTTTTTTCTTGACTTAGAGTTCACTTTAAATGTTAACATGTATTTACAAATAAATCAAACGGGGGTTATTATGAAAATTTTTACGTATTATGTTCCCACCAAAATCCATTTTGGTGCAGGCTCTTTAAACAAACTGGCTGACGAAAGCCTACCAAGCGGCAAGGCGCTTATCGTAACCGGTGGCACCTCTACCACAAAGCTAGGCTACGTGGCAAAAGTTATCGATTTACTGGCAAAAAGTGGCCATGATGCGGTCGTGTATGACAAAATCCAGCCGAATCCCACCATTGAATCCGTCCATGAAGCAGCGGCCATGGGTAAAGAAAACGCTTGCACGTTTGTTGTGGGCTTGGGCGGTGGTTCTTCGCTTGATGCTGCCAAAGCCATCGCTATCATGTGCACAAACGACGGCGATTTTTGGGACTATGTGGGCGGTGGCACAGGCAAAGGTATGCCTATTCCTACGCCTCCTCTGCCCATGGTTGCCATCACCACCACTGCCGGCACCGGCACAGAAGCCGACCCATGGATGGTTATCACAAACGGTAAAGAGAAAATCGGGTTTGGTAATTTCGATCTCACATTCCCCATCCTTTCCATAGTCGATCCCGATTTGATGATGACTGTCCCCGCACATTTGACAGCATATCAAGGCTTTGATGCACTTTTCCACTCACTTGAAGGCTACATTGCCAACATCGCCAACCCAATGAGCGACATGTTTGCCCTGCAGGCTATAGAGCTTGTCGGCAAATATTTGCCCATCGCTGTGAAAGACCCAACCAACAAAGAAGCACGTGCTTATGTTGCGCTGGCAAACACATACTCAGGCTTTGTGGAAAGTTTATCTTCATGCACATCTGAACATTCCATCGAGCATGCATTGTCAGGCTTCCACCACGACTTGCCTCATGGCGCAGGGCTTATCATGTTGTCTCTTGCCTACTTTAAGTTTTTTGCAAACGTATGCGGCGAGCGAACTGCTGTCATGGCAAAAGCTTTGGGTAACGAAGATGGTGACATCGTGAAAGCTCTTGCCGACTTACAAAAAGCATGTAATGTCGATAGTAGCGTTTTGAAAATGAGCGATTTCGGCATCAAGGAAGAACTGTTCAGTGAATATGCAGACCATGCTTTTACCGACATGGGCGGCCTTTTCACCTTAGACAGAAAACAGCTTTCAAAAGATGATGTCGTAACTATATTGAAAGACTCGTTTAAATAATAGCTATAGTTTCACTAACAAAATAAAAACCTCAGATTTTTTATCCGAGGTTTTTTTATTTTATGCAATTAATCTTTCGCCCAGCCAAACGCACATTTCACAGCTTTATGCCAGCCTGAAAGCAGTTTTTCACGTTTTTCGGCTTCCATTTGCGGTGTGAATAATTTCTCGCAACTCCACATTTCTTTTATTTCCTCACGACTTTTCCACACGCCGGTGGCAAGGCCCGCCAAATACGCCGCGCCTAGTGCCGTAGTTTCCCGCACTTTTGGCCTTTGAATATTTGTGTTCGCTATATCTGACTGGAACTGCATTAAAAACTTATCCCTGCATGCGCCACCATCCACTTTTAACCCTTGTAGCTTCTCGCCTGTGTCTTCTTCCATTGCACGCAGTACATCCAGCGCCTGATAGGCAATGGCCTCTTGCGCCGCACGGATAATATGCTCTCTGCCTGTGCCGCGCGTCATGCCCACAATACATCCCCTGGCCGACATGTCCCAATATGGCGCACCCATGCCGGTAAACGCCGGCACTATATACACCCCGCCGGTATCTTCCACCTCTGCGGCATGATACTCTGCGTCTTTGGATTTTGTGATAAAGCGCATCTCGTCCCGAAGCCATTGAATAACAGCTCCCCCCACAAAAACACTGCCTTCCAGCGCATATTCAACCTTACTGTCTATCGACACCGCAATGGTGCTGATAAGCCCATTTTTACTTTTGCGTGGTTCATCACCTGTATTCATTAAAAGGAAACATCCCGTGCCGTATGTGCATTTCGCATCACCGCTGTTAAAACATGTTTGACCAAACAACGCCGCCTGCTGGTCGCCTGCCATACCGGCAATTGGCACTTCTACATCTTGTAAAACTGTGTGCCCATACACCTCGCTACAACTCACCACTTTTGGCAAAATAGCCTTTGGTATATCAAAATACGAAAGCAGTTTTTCGTCCCAAGAAAGCGTTTTAATGTTATAAATCATGGTACGTGATGCGTTTGTGGCGTCGGTGATATGCACTTTTCCTTTTGTGAGTTTCCATACCAGCCAGCTGTCCACCGTACCAAACAAAACCTCGCCTTTTTGCGCTTTTTCTTTTGCACCCGGCACATTTTCAAGTATCCATTTTATCTTACTTGCCGAAAAATATGCGTCCGGCACAAGGCCTGTGTTTTCTTTTATATATTCTTCCCATCCGTCCCTAACTGCTTTTTCCACAATAGGCGCCGTGCGGCGGCACTGCCACACGATGGCGTTGTATATAGGTTTTCCACTGTCTTTTTCCCACAAAATAGTGGTTTCTCTTTGGTTTGTGATGCCTATACCTGCCACATCTTTTGGCGATATACCGCTTTTTGCCATCACCTCTGCCATCACTGCATACTGCGAGGCATATATCTCTATCGCGTCTTCTTCCACCCAGCCTTCTTTTGGGTAAATTTGAAGTATTTCTTTCTGTGCTTGTGCGATTATATTTTGTTGTTTGTCAAACAATATCGCCCTAGAACTTGTTGTCCCTTGGTCAAGCGCCAGCAAATATTTAGACATTTCACTGCCCCCTTTTACTTTATTGTCCTGCTAGCCACAAAATCTATGCCTGTATCATATATATTTTTTATCACAACATCGCCCATTTTCACAGGTGCTTTAAGCTCTATATCACAAAGTAGTATCATAGCTTTTTGCATCATGCTTTTAGGTATGGCTGCGCTTGTTTTCACCGGGCATCGCCTGTGTGTGCTTTTCTCCACCATCCTCACTGTGGACGTGAGCACACGCACCGGATTATACACCTCTTGCAGGCCATACACCTCGCCACGTTTACACTGATTGCCTGTCACTTTCTCGCCATCCACTTGCAAGTGACAGCCTTTAGGACATACCACGCAAATCAGCTCGTTCACTGCGCCACCTCCTCTTTTACCGACACTGTAAGGATGTTTCCGTGTATCTTTTCCGCCACTTTTTGCGGCAATGTGATGCGCTCCATCTCGCCGGGCGCCATATACTCACGCTTCAGCTTTGCTATGATATCTTCGCCACACTTAATCACCACTGTACATTTCTTTTCGGGTTTTCTCACTCTAAAATAAAGCGATAAATCGCAGTTTGTTCTGCGTAGTTTTTGCGGCACTACATAAGACACATTCTCGCCGTTTTCCACATTAACACATTGTACATCTTCTTTTTTCAGCTGTTTTACATATTCTGCCGCCGCAGCACCCGCCTTTTGGCTTTCCTCTGTCACATAATCTACCAAATCATGCACATGCAAGACATTCCCACACGCAAATATCCCATCCACCGAGGTTTCCATGTTATCATACACCAGCGCGCCATTTGTTCGCTTGTCGATATCCACCCCTGCTTTACCGCTAAGCTCATTTTCAGGTATCAACCCTACCGAAAGCAAGATAGTATCACAGTCAAAATATTGCTCTGTGCCGGGGATAGGCTTCCTGTCTTTATCCACCTTTGCTACCACCGCACCCTCTACACGCTTTTCACCCTTTATTTCGGTGATGGTATGCGAAAGATACAGCGGAATATCATAGTCTTCAAGACACTGCACTATGTTCCGGCCAAGGCCGCCCGAATATGGCATCACTTCCACACACGCCAGCACTTTTGCGCCTTCCAGCGTCATTCTTCTGGCCATGATAAGCCCTATATCACCCGAGCCTAAAATAAGCACACGTTTTCCTACCATGTAGCCTTCCATATTCACATATCGCTGTGCGGCGCCTGCTGTCAACACACCCGACGGCCTTGTTCCGGGAACGCTTATTGCGCCACGAGTACGCTCCCTGCATCCCATCGCCAGCACTATCGCTTTCGCCTTGAGCACTCTGTACCCTTCGCTTGCGCTTACTACATGTACTTCCTTTTCAGCCGTGATATCGACCACCATGGTATCTGTCATCACTTTCACGTCTGTTTCGCTTAGCATATCTATATAACGCTGTGCATATTCCGGGCCTGTAAGCTCTTCTTTAAAGTGATGCAAGCCAAACCCGTTATGGATACACTGGTTTAGTATTCCACCCAGTTCTGTATCTCTTTCCACCACGCAGACATTACGCACTCCGTTTTGGTACGCTGTATATGCTGCGGCAAGCCCCGCAGGCCCACCACCTATCACAATGATATCATACATGCGCGCCACCTCCGCATTTTGTCTCTTGTGTCAATATATAACTGCCTTCTTTATCTTGCAACACTTCGGTGGGGTCCATCTTCCACTCTCGTGCTAAAATCTCCAGTATGCGTGGTCCGCAAAATCCGCCTTGACATCTGCCAAAACCTGCACTCACACGCCTTTTTACTCCGTCCAGAGTTCGTGGAGGTATCGCTGTTTTCAGCGTGTCTAAAATCTCACCCTCACTTATCCCCTCACATCTGCACACAATGCGTCCATACGCAGGATTTTTCTTTATCGCTTCTTTGCGGTCCTCAATGCTCATTTTGCTTGGTCGAACACATTTGCGTGTGTTGTCAAAGTGTTTTTTAGCATTCAATTTCAGTCCCGAATTTTGCAGCATGTCTTCCACAAGGCAAGCAATGGCCGGCGCGGCGCTCAAACCCGGCGACTTTATTCCCGCAACATCAAAAAATCCTTTTGCGTCTTTTACCTCGTTTATTATAAAGTCTTTTTTATCACTCACAGCACGTATCCCGGCAAACTGACGGATACTATTGCTAAAATCTATATCGGGTACAGACTTCACCGCCTTTGTTTGTATAAATTTCAGGCCGTCTATGGTGCTTGCCACGTCGTCTGCGTCATCTATTTCTTCGGCGTCAGGTCCCACAAGCAGGTTACCGTGTACTGTCGGCGACACCAACACCCCTTTACCTTCCTTGCCCGGACATTGGAAGATAGTTTTTTTCACTTGTATGCCTTCGGCTTTATCTAGCAAGTGATACTGCCCTCTCACAGGCATAATGCTGAAATCCGGCTGTGCCACCATGTTATGCACGACATCACTGTACACGCCCGCCGCGTTTATTATGTATCTGCATTTAAACTGTCTATCGCCTGCACTTACGCAAAACCCATCCGCTACTTTTTCTATCTTTGTCACTTCACTGTTCAAAAACAGCTCTGTGCCGTTTTTTACTGCTGTTTCCGCCATTGCTAGGGCAAATTCCCATGGGCTGACAATGGCGGCTGTGGGCGCATACAGTGCACTTTTCACATCTTTGCTAAGCTTTGGTTCCATCTGATGCACTTCTTGCGTCGTTAAAATCTGTATGTCCGAAACACCGTTTTCGACACCATTTTCGTATAGCTTTTTGATAGTTTCTTTATCTGCTTCGTCAAACGCCAACACCAAAGACCCATTTTGCACGTATGGCACATCTAATGCTGCGGCAATCTCTTTAGCAAGCCTTGCCCCTTCTACATTCAGCTTTGCCATTTGTGTGCCGGGTTTTGGGTCGTATCCCGCATGTAAAATACCACTGTTGGCCTTGGTTGTAGCGTTTGATACATCGTTTTCTTTTTCAAGTACAGCTACCGACAACTGATACCTCGACAGCCTATGTGCCACCGCCGCACCAACAACACCACACCCAATAATGACTACATCGTACATTTAAATTCTCTCCTTTTTAGGCAATGTACTATAATTTGCATATTTTTATCATCGTATGCTATCAGGATATATCTGTGCGCCGTTCTTTGAAATCAACGTTTCGACAAAAACTCCGTGCACTATTTGCTATGCTTTAGGAAATCACGGCATGCGCAATAGGTTACTTGCATATAATCTTCATATGCGCCGCCACACAAAAAGGAGTGTGATTCCATGAACGAAAATACCCCACCTATCAGTTATATTAACGAGTCCGCCACCACACAAAAACTAATCGATAAGAAAAGTATTCCCCTTTTACTGGTTTGCCTCATCATTCCGCCGGTGGTTGGCTGGGTATCCATACTTTTTGCGCCCGACACCCAGCTGCTTTATGAAATGATGACCATGCCGCCGTTAGCTCCACCTAGCTGGCTTTTCGGCGTTGTTTGGCCGTTTTTATACCTAGGCATGGGTTTTGCGTCCTACATGGTAATCCGCACAAAGGCCGATAAGAAGCTGAAAACCATCGCACTTTTTTTGTATGGATTGCAGCTAGCGATAAACTTCACATGGAGCTATGTATTTTTTAGCGCCGATCAATTATGGCTAGCGCTTGGCATCGTTGTTACTTTAGATGTATTAGTTTTAGCCTGCGTTATTTTGTTTTACCGAATCCGCAAAACGTCGGCTATTCCTTTACTTTTCTATCTCGCATGGCTGTTTTTTGCCACATATCTAAACACAGCTTTTGCGCTTGTAAATTAATTATATATCTTCTCTTTCCGACTTCCTTTTATCAAAAATGCCGAACCAAGAGACTTTCTTCGCTGAAAATCTTTTAGTTCGGCATATTATAATGCCTAAATGCTACGCTTTTTGCAAAAAAGCAAACGCAAACGCATAAGGTCCTACATGGGTGCCCACAATAGGCCCTACCGGATATATCTTTGTATTTTTTAAGTGAAATTTTGCCGCAGCCAACTTACTGAAATGTTTGCAATGTTTCACATCTTTTGTATATCCAAAATACACCGGTGCAGACGTGTCTATTTCCATGTTTTTTTCAAAATTCTGCATCATGCTGGTGACAAGGCCTGCGTGACCTCTGGCTTTTCCCGCCATAACCACCGACCCGTTTTCAAGGCATATCATAGGCTTTATCGCCATCATCGTACCCAGCACTTCTGTAGTTTTCGGTATCCGCCCCGACATACGCAGATGTTTCAGCGTATCAAGCGCGCCGTAAGTGCGCACACGGGTTTTAGCCTCTTCCAGCACATCTACTATCTCTGTTGCTGTTTTGCCTTCTTTGCGCATTTTCACAGCCATTTCCACCAAAAGGCGCTGCCCAATAATAGCCTGCTGAGAATTCACTATATAAACATTATCGTACCCACATATATTTTTTGCTATTTCTGCCGACTGAAACGTGCCGCTCATCTCTGCCGATAGCGCCACAACCACCACATCGTCTTGGTTATTTTTCGCCTCTTCAAACAATGTTATATATGCGTCCGGTGGCGGTTGGCTGGTGGTAGGATGCTCTTTTGTGTTTTCTAAAAGCTCATAAAAAGACTGAAAAGACTCATCCGCCAGCTGATCATAAGCAATATCGCCAAAATTGATACAAATATTAACAAGGCTAATGTCCATCTCTCTAGCCTGTGTAGTCGTGATATCAGACGCTGTATCGGTAATTATTTTTATCATTCGTTCTCCTCTTGCATAATTTTAACAAACTTTTGAATGGTGGCGTCAATATATTCCACTTCGTCCTCTGAAAAATCTTTACGAATAGCTTGCATCAGGCTACTGATGGTGTTGTCTTGCATACCGTAATAATCCAAGAATTTATCTGTCACTTCCAGGTGATATTCCCTTTTATCCTCGTTTGAAGGCACTTTCAGCACATACCCTTTATCCACCAAGCAACCCAACTTATAGTTTGCATTTGGCACTGATATATTCAAATATTTAGCAAACTGGCTAATGGTAGGCCTATTCAGCAGATAAATAATTTCCACACAAAAGCTTTCGGTAGCAGATAAACTACCGTCACGTGTGCCTATCTTCTCTACCATTTGTTTATAGTAACTGGCACGAAACAAAAGATATAGCTTTTCAAAACTTTTTTCAAGCATAAATATAACCTCCCACTAATTCGCAAGCTTCCATTGGTAAAGTCACCAATTATTATACTCTTAATACGCTAAAACTGTCAAGAACCCACAGGCATTGCTTACTTTATAATATCTGCTATCACACGTGTATTTTGCTCTGTTTCAGCCACTTCTACAGCTTTGGCCCAAGCAATCTAAAAAGAACCAGTGGTTCCTGTGATGTGTTTGCCAGCGTATACTCTTTGCATGCACACGGAACAAATATCTGCTCGCCTTTTTCCAGCGAAAGCTCTTTTCCGCCACCGATTAAAGTACCATTGCCACTCCACACATAAAATCCGGTAAACTCGCCTGTGTGTGCCAGTTGCACTTTATTTTTTACTGTCATTTTATCCATTGCAAAGCACGGCGTGGTGTCATATCCCACCAGTCGAACCGTCTCCACATCGTCATCATCTTGCAGTGTGTTTTTTTGCACCACCACTTCTTTGCACAAGTCTTCATAAGAATATCCTTCGAAATGTACACAGTCAAACATGGTCTCATATCCAAGCCCTTGATGATAAAACGCATCCGGCATTTCGCTACGTTTTTCAAATCTAATAGTGATATCGGTGGGCTCCTGAATTTCCATCAGTGTACATCCTGCACCTATGGCGTGTGGCATGCCGCCTTTTACAATTATGGTTTGTCCCGCCACGGCAGGTATTTTATGCATCATACCATACATTACATCCACGTCTTGATCATAAAACGCTTTTATGAACGCTTGTTTATCGACACCTTCGCGAAACCCGATATACAAGCACGCATCTTCCACGTCATCTCGCACATTCAAAACATGCCATGCCTCTATTTTGCCAAACTGCGAGTCAAAAAGCTCTCTTGCCGCTTTTTTATCGGGATGCACTTGTAGCGGCAATGTCACAGCCGAGTCCAATACTTTAATCAGCACACCGGGCGATGTTTCAAACTGTTCTTTATGCTTTTTTCCCAGCACGCTGTCTACATCTTTTTCTATATACTCATCAAACGGCATGGGCGGCGTTGTATCCATCACCATGCACACACCTTCCACCACATCCCTGCCCGGCGTGTTCCCATACACAGCCGATAACACCCATTCTTCAGGAAAATGGCTGTCTTGTGGGTTATCTTTGCCATGGAATCTATCAATCTCACGTCCGCCAAAGTATGAACGCCATACTCTTTCTGCCTTTAGTTTCACCGGCACATTATGTTCCAAAATAAAATCACCTCGTTAATATATGTAAGAATCTTCATGCCATTTACTAATATATCTGCACATTATATATTTTAAAATCATTGTATTTGATTTTCATCATTAATGCAATATTTTACCGATGTAAAAAACCATTTTCTTCGTGTTTTGATGCATATTACAAACAATTTTTCTTTTCTTTTGAAAATCTTAGGATTTATCTCCACCTTATTTTCAGAATCTTTCTATATGATATAACAAAGCACTAAAAAGAAAACCGGCTACAACATTGCAAGATGTGGTAATATATACAAGAAAACAAAACAAAAGGGGATAGCTATGCAAAAGTCTTGCATTTTAGTGGTTGAGGATGATAACGAAATACGTAAGGGTATAGGCATATATCTGCGCACCCAGGGCTACGACGTGCTTTTGGCACAAGATGGCATAGAGGGGCTTGAAATCGTGAAAGAAAACGATATTCATCTAGCCATCGTAGACATCATGATGCCACGCATGGACGGCATCACCATGGTGATGCACCTGCGCCAAACACATGATTTTCCCATCATCATGCTCAGCGCTAAAGGTGAAGAGATAGACAAGGTCACCGGCCTGAATATCGGCGCAGACGACTATGTCACAAAACCGTTTGCACCGATGGAGCTGCTGGCCAGGGTAAACAGCCACTTGCGCCGATATGAGCGCTATCGCCATGTCCTCAGCGAAAAGACCGAAAAGCCTGTGCCCACCATGATCACAGTCGGTGGGCTGGAGCTTGACGAGAGTGCTGTACAGTTTTTTGTGGATGGCACTTCGGTAAAGCTAACGCCCATCGAGTTTAAAATTCTTACTTTGCTTATGAAACACCCCGGGCGTGTGTTTTCCAGCGAAGAAATTTATGAACGAGTATGGAACGAGCGCGCTGTAAACACAGAAACCATCATGGTCCATGTGCGCAACATCCGCGAAAAAATCGAAATCAACCCGAAAGAGCCAAAATATTTAAAGGTGGTATGGGGAATTGGATACAAAATTGAAAACATTTAAACGTAAAACCAAATGGCTTATTGTCTCTATTTTAGCATTATTCAGTGCCGTTGTTATTTTGATTGCCATGATAATAAGCGCAAACTATACGCCATACTATGAAAACCCTACTTATGGCCAGACCCTTCATCAAAACAGCTACTCCCTTTACTGGAAGCTGACCCAAAAAAACATGGATATGTCTACCTTGACACCCACTGATATATTCTTTCCGGCAGCGTCCGACTTGGTGCAAGACATTTACAACGCACAAAGCTCTATTGGTGTCACTGCTGAACAGGCGGCTATCCCTGAGCTTATTTCCGAATTTGACGAGCATTCTTTAGCCGTCATGAACGATTGGTATCAGTCTCTTTCACAGCAAGATATGGACTATCTGATGTATGACTATAAAACCGATAACAGTGTCGGAAATGTCCAGGACGATATTTTAAACATTGTCAAAAATGGCGGACGCATTGATGATGCGTTGGAAAGAAATACCCTAGACAACAAATATATATATTATATCATCCTGCAGTGGGACAGCCATGGTCAAGTTAGCGTCATCAGCAGTCATGGTGTTAGTGATACTATTACATCTTACATGCATGATTCTGATATTGAAAACCGGACTGTGAATTCTTTTGGCAACTCTACTGTTTCACAGCTACTTAGCGGCACGCTGGCACCGCCCACAGATGTGATTGCCGCATATGCCATACCTAAAACTGACATGTTTACATATAACAATGTTTACTATGATATTTATTACAGTGCTGTGCATTATCTTTCAAACTTCGGCATTTTTGTCTTAACTTGCTACGGCCTGCTTTTTGCCAGCCTTGTACTGGGGTTTGTCATAGCTTTCCGTAAAAAGCTTTCCATCGAAAATAGTATTTTATCCAAAATCTCGCTGGAAATTGCCCTTTTATTACTTTTATTGTGCGGAATATTTATTGTGCCCATAGTTTCCTATCTCCTTCCAAACTTTTTATACGCAGATTTATTTAGTAGCATTGGTTTTGCCACCTCTGCAATCCCTGAATGGTTAAATTCGACCCTATATGGATTGGGCAGTTTTGTTTCACTCTTTATCATATACGGCATCACATGCCTTGTCGGCATCTCTTTTTACCAAATCAACACCCTGGGCCTTAAAAAATACCTGTCTAAAAAGTCTTATGCTATTTTGCTATTCTCGTTTATTGGCAAGCACTTGAAACGGCTGTGGAGATATCTTTGCACCATAGATCTACGCGAGGCAAGCGATCGTGGCCTTATCAAAATAATGGTGGCAAACTTCCTTGTGATGGCTGCTTTAAGCTGTTTGTGGATTTTCTGCTTGCCGCTACTTGTTGCATATACTATTATTGTTTTCATTTTACTGCGCAAAGAATATCGCAATTTGAAATCAAACTACTCAAAACTTCTGCAAACAGCGCAAGATATTTCACAAGGCAATCTGGACACTGTCATTTCTGAAGACGATCTTGGAGTGTTCGAGCCTATAAAGCAAGAGCTTTGCAAGGTGCAGGACGGCTTCAGCCACGCGGTAGACGAGCATCTCAAAAGCCAAAGCATGAAAACAGAGCTGATCACCAACGTTTCACACGACCTAAAAACTCCGCTGACGGCAATCATCACATATATAGACCTTCTAAAGCAAGAAGATATCACCGAGGAAGATCGCCAAAGTTATATTGACACTCTTGATGTTAAAAGCCAGCGTTTAAAACGCCTGATAGAAGATCTTTTCGAGGTGAGCAAAGCCAGCAGCAAAAACATTGTTCTGACAAACAGCACAGTGGAGCTACAATCTTTATTAAAACAAGTGGAAGCCGAAGCCTCAGAACTTTTAAGCTTGGTAGAAATCACATTCAAATACCATTTCCCAAGCGAAAAAACCTTGATGGTGCTGGATGGCGAAAAAACCTCTCGAATATTTGAAAACTTGATTTTAAACGTTGCAAAATATTCTCTTCCAGGCACTCGTGCTCATGTCACCATCATTCATGTCGACGACGGCGCTCACATCACCATCAGCAACATTTCAAAATACGAGCTGGATTTTGACGAAGAGCAAATTACTGAACGGTTTGTGCGTGGTGACATTTCCCGCAACACCGATGGCTCCGGCCTTGGCCTTGCCATTGCAAAAAGCTTCACCGAAGCTCAGGGCGGCCATTTCTCAGTCCAAATCGACGGTGATATGTTCAAAGCCATGGTGTGGTTGCCGTCCAACTTACCACCCGACGATACCGCTACCACTGCCGAGCCCGACACCATGCCACTTCATCCTCCTATTGAAGGCGATGTACAAATCATAGACACTCCTACCCCTGACGATAACACATCTTCATAATCACACCCGATAAGCCTCTCTTCTGAAAAAGAAGAGGGGTTTATTATTTTACAGTTTATATCTTAATAAAAGCACAAAAAAGCTCTGCAACACTTAAGTTGCAGAGCAAAATTTAAAAAACTATCAAGTTTATTCATCCGATGCAAATGCGCCGTCTTGCAAACTCCCTTTGCTGGCAGCTTTCAAGTACGCATTAATAAACCCGTCTAAATCACCGTCCATTACAGCGTTTATGTTTCCGTTCTCAAACCCTGTGCGATGATCTTTTGCCAAGGTATACGGCATAAACACATAACTGCGTATCTGGCTACCCCATGCAATATCTTTTTGCACGCCTTTTATATCGTCTATTTTATCAAGATGCTCTCTCTCTTTTATCTGCACCAGCTTTGATACCAGCATTTTCATGGCGTGCTCACGGTTTTGCACCTGGCTACGCTCGGCCTGGCTTGCCACCACAATCCCCGTGGGTATATGCGTCAGACGCACCGCCGATGATGTCTTATTAACGTGCTGACCACCTGCGCCGGAAGCACGGTACACATCCATTTTAATGTCATCAGGACTGATGGTAACACTTTTATCTTGCTGTATTTCAGGCATCACTTCAATAGACGCAAAACTGGTATGTCTGCGTCCGGAAGAATCAAACGGCGACACCCTGACAAGCCGATGCACTCCATTTTCGCTTTTTAAAAATCCATAAGCATTTTTGCCTTCCACCAGTACCGACGCGCTTTTTATGCCGGCCTCTTCACCGTCCAAAAAGTCAAGTACAGTGGTTTTATACCCTTGCATCAGCGCCCATTTTTGGTACATCCTCAGTAACATCTGCACCCAATCCTGGGCTTCGGTGCCACCGGCACCCGCATGGAAAGTTAAAATCGCGTTGTTTGCGTCATATTCGCCTGAAAGCAGAGTCACCAGGCGCATTTGCTCTGATTGCTGTGCCAGTTGTTTTACGCACTCGTCGGCTTCCTGCGCCGCGTCTTCGTCGCCTTCTTCCCAAAGCTCTAAAAAGGTTTGAGCGTCAGCCATTAAGTCCACAAGATTTGCATATGCCTGTATGCCGTCACGCATCGCGCCCATCTCACTGAAAACCTTCCCGCTTTCAGCCGCATTATCGTAAAATTCAGGCATAGAACTTTTTGTTTCCAGTTCTTTCAGTCTACGCTCTTTTTCACTTATACTAAGCGCATCTTTTAGCTCTTTCACACCCGGCACAAGCTCCTCCAGGCGGTTTTTCACATCATCAAATAACAGCATCTATATCTCCTTATGTCAGGTGTTTCCACCTTTCATTTATTTACACATCACCAGTAATTTACATTCGTCGCATTAAATTGCATGTATACTTAATACTGACTATTTTATTATAGTGTAAAATAGTTTACCTGTCTATATCTTAAATTATGTGAATAATATGTAAATTTCTTTTGCTTTTCTCTTTAAAATGCGTTAGAATGGGTACAATAATGTCCTAACTATTACTTGATGTTTTACTAAGGAGATTCCTATGAATCACACTGGAGATAATTGTCCCATTTGCAAAAAAGAGTTTACCGATAATGACGATGTTGTCGTTTGTCCTTTTTGTGGTGCTCCGTACCACCGCGAATGTTACCAAAGTGCTGGGGCATGCGTTTTCGAAGAAAAGCACGCTTCCGGATTTGAATATATTTCACCTGTCAGCGCCAAAAAACCGGATATAAAACAACCATCGGAACCCACGCCTACTAAGGGAATTATATGCAAGCAGTGCCAAACCGTCAATGAGTCTTCCAACATTTTCTGCGAGCATTGCGGCGCTACTTTACATGCGCCTGTCACCCGTCCTAATTCCACAAAGCCTGCCGGTTCTTTTTTTAATGTTTTTTTTGGCGGCAGTAGCGCCGGCGTCGACACCAGCGGAGAAATCGAAGGTATTTCGTATCAAGAATGGAGTACTTTTTTCGGGCAAAATGCACCGTTTTATCTAAATCGTATACAAACCATGAAGTCTTTAAATCGCCCAATAAGCTTTATGTTTAGTGCTTTTTTCATTGGTCCATTTTATTTTGCCTATCGCAAAATTTGGAACTGGGCTGCTATCTGCCTTGCGGCAAACTTCATTTTAGCTGTGCCTCAATATGTTTTAATTGCCGCCAATGTAGATGTTTTCTTGCTTCCATTTCTTTCCATGGATACTCTCAACTTCATTAATTCAATATCCACATATCTTCTTTTGGCGTCGCAGCTTTTATTTGGTATTTTTTCTGTTCACATTTATAAAAACCATGCCAAAAAGCATATTCTTTCTTTGCGAGAAAAAGGCGAAAACGATGCTACTTATTACATGAACCTATCTCGAGCAGGTGGCATCAGTGTCATCGGAGCACTCATTGTACTTGCTTTAATGCTCGTTTTTTCTTTTGCTTTTATAATTGTTGTTAGTATTTTAGGTGGCCCCGATGCTTTGACTTTATTAGCCAACAGCTATTAACACCATTTTTCTTTAGTTTATATTATTATTCATAAAGGAGACCGTGCAATGCTTAGCAAACTGCGAAGTTGGGGACGTGGCACCACAGTGCCACACCATAAATCCACAACAAACATGACCACCGTCACTATGCCTCTTCCTGAAAAAGTTTACCTGTCTATGCAGCAACACATAGGCGCACCTAGTGTTCCCACTGTCAAAAAAGGTGATACCGTATATGTCGGCACCGTTGTGGGGAAAGCCGGTGGGTTTGTCGGCGCCGATATTCACAGCAGTGTTTCCGGCACTGTAGTTTCGGTAGAGCCGGTAACCACTCACACCGGGAATATAGCCGACTGTGTTATTGTTGAGCCGGACGGTCAGCAAACTATCGACGCATCCATTGTTCCTCCTACTGTCCGTGATAAGGAAACATTTTTGGCAGCCATCAAGGCTTGTGGCCTTGTAGGTTTGGGCGGTGCAGGCTTTCCCAGCAGTGTAAAGCTAGCACCCAAAAACCCCGAAAAAATTGATACTCTTGTAATCAACGCGGCCGAGTGTGAGCCCTACATCACTTCCGATAATAGAGAAATCATCGAATGTAGCGACAGCATTCTTTCCGGTATCATGGCATGTAAGAAATACCTAAATATACCAAAAGTTATCATTGGCATCGAGAGAAACAAACCCGAGGCCATGGATTTGCTTTTCAGCCTGACCGCTGGAGATCCTGAGCTTGAAGTATGTCCACTACCTGCTCACTACCCACAAGGCGCCGAGAAAGTACTGATACAAACTGCCACTTCTCGCGAAGTTCCGGGCAACGGTTTACCTGCCGATATCGGCGTGCTGGTACTGAATGTGACCACCGTTTCTGCCATAGGCAAATACCTTGCCAGCGGTATCCCTTTGATATCAAAGCGTTTAACGGTAGACGGTGGATGTATCGCCAATCCTCAAAATGTCGAGGTGCCCATAGGCACTCCCGTAAAAGATGTTGTAGCGTTTTGTGGCGGCTTCACAGTTGCTCCTTCTAAAATTTTGATGGGCGGCCCAATGATGGGTGTTGCACTTATCGATACATCTGTACCTATTGTGAAACAAAACAACGCCATATTAGCACTGACTGAAAAAGAATCTTTATTCCCTACACAAACGCCTTGCATTCGATGCGGCAGATGCGTGATGAGCTGTCCTGTAAATTTATCACCTATCGAAATAAAAGAAGCATATGATAAGCAAGAAATAGAGGTTTTACAAGATTTGCACGCCGAGGTATGTATGGGATGTGGCGTATGTAGCTATGTATGTCCCGCCAAAATACCACTGTCACCTGTCACTACTTTGTCAAGACAACTGGTAATAAAGCAAGCACGAAAATCTTAAAAAGGAGCACTCATGATAATGCAAGAAGGTAAATTGTCTGTTTCATCTTCACCTCATATTTTTTCAAGCGTTACCACACGCACCATAATGATGGGTGTTACCATTGCTTTGCTACCCACCTTGGTGGCCTCTGCTTTCATTTTTGGGTGGAGTGTTTTGTTGCTTACTGCTGTCACAGTAGCGGCGTGTGTGGGTTTCGAGGCACTTTGGTGCTACCTTATGAAAAAGCCCATGTCCATAGGCGACTGGTCCGCTGTTGTCACCGGTTTGATACTGGCCTTTAACTTACCTCCAAGTTTCCCGCTTTGGATGGCTGTTATAGGCGCTTTTATCTCTATCATCATCACAAAGCAGCTTTTTGGCGGCCTGGGGCTGAATTTTGCCAATCCTGCTTTGGTCAGCCGCATGGTGTTGCAGCTTTCCTTCACCGGCGACATGATAACATATGTTTATCCCGCCAGCATGCAGGGTGTGGATATTTTAGCCAGCTCCACCCCACTATACGCTTTGCGCGATGGTACTGTGCCTTTATTTGATATGCTACTTGGCACTCATGCCGGTGTTTTGGGCGAAACATGTGCCATCACCTTGATCATGGGCGGTGTTTTCATGATAGCCACCCGCATCATCAGTCCCTTAATTCCTGTATTTTACATCGGCGGAACATTTTTATTTACATTTTTCTTCAGCCTTGGTGATTTATCTGTCTCCGTTGCGCTGTTCCAAAGTTTCGCGTCTATATTCGGTGGTGGGTTATTGCTTGGTGCTTTCTTCATGGCTACCGACTACACTACCAGCCCATACACACGCAGCGGCAAGGTTGTCTACGGCCTGCTACTAGCCCTGTTCACCGCCGCTATTAGAAAATGGAGCAACTCTCCTGAAGGTGTGTCTTATGCACTTTTACTTGCCAACTTAGTTGTACCTTATATAAATAGTCTATGTAGGCAGCGCCCCATGGGCATTGCCCGTAAACTGAAAAAATCCGCCGAAAAGGAGGTTTCCAATGGCTGATAAAAACATTCAGGCAGGCACCGATCCTGCTATAAAAAACCAGCCCACATCTACACCCTCCGACACCGGCCACGTACCGCTGAAGGGTGTTCCTCTTACGCCACTTCCCATACCACAAAGGTTTGACCTAAAAAACATAGCCTCTCAGCGAATTTCACCCAAAGAAAATCAACTTGAAGAGTCTACCGAGCTTGCTCAAGAGGAACAAAAATCGTCTGAAGTAAGCGAGGTTCCTGAAATAAACGAAGCTGCTGAATCAAATGAAGCCGCTCAAGAAAACGTTCCTGAAAATAACTCCACCGACACGGTGCCTTCCACGCTAAAAAAGCCACCTAAAACCCAAGAACAGCTGGATTATGAAGCGGCTATGAAGGATCACTTCAAAACAAAATATTGGCAACCGGTGTTTCGGCCTATTGTGGTTTTAGTCAGCATTTGCATTGTCACCAGTTTGCTTTTATCCCTCACAAACTCTGTGACGCAACCGATTATTGCACAAAACCTTGCCACTGCCGCCGAACAAAGCCGCCTTTTACTATTGCCAAACGCCGAAGGCTTTGAGGCTGTCGACACGGCAGGTGCCGAAAATGTTACCGCTATATACAGCACCACCAACAACGTCGGCTGGATAATAGAAGCTTCTGCGCAAGGATATGCCGGAAAAGTACCTGTCATGGTCGCTTTTGATGATGGTGGCACCATTCTTGGTGTTTCGTTCCCTGAAAACAGCGAAACGGTTGGCCTTGGGCAAAAAGTAAGAGAGCCTGAGTTTGCCCAGCAGTTTGCAAATCTTTCTGCTGAAAACCTCACGCTCGGCGATATTGACAAAATTGCTTCTGCCACCATTTCCAGCAGTGCCGCCGTGAATGCAGTAAACGCGGCCATCAATGCCTACCATATGCAAACCGGATCTTCGTCCGGTGTTATCCCCACCGAGCTCTCTGACGTGGGTGCATATTTGCTACCGGGCGAGATGCTGGTTCCCATCACTATCGATGCTAGCGATGTACAATCCACCGCTTACCACAGCGATAAAGGAAACTACATCATTTACGGCCAAGCACAAAGTAGCGCTTCTCTTGTCACCGCGGCGGTTGCCATGGATGCCGAGGGCACCATATTAAACTTGTGGATTGATACCTCGGGCGAGAGCGAACAATATGGCCAAACACTTGCATCAAACCGCGATTTCCTTGACAGTTTTGTCGGGCTTGACTATCCGGCAGACGTCGACGCTGTGGCCGATATCACCAATTCTTCAGCCACTGTGATGCAAGCTGTCAATTCTGCCCTTGCGGCACTATCTTCGGCAAAGGAGGCTTCCTAAATGGACAAACCAAAACGTTCCAATTTATCGGTTTTCACGGCAGGTTTTCTGCGTGAAAATCCTGTGTTGCGCCTAGTTTTGGGCACATGTCCTACCCTTGCTGTCACCACCGCTGTTTTCAACGGTATCGGCATGGGTGCGGCAGCCACTTTTGTCTTGATTTGTTCCAACGTGGTTATTTCCGCTTTGCGTAACTTTATCCCTTCTAGGGTACGTCTTCCCAGCTTTATCGTCATCATAGCGTCCTTTGTTACATTGGTGCATATGCTTATCAGGGCGTTTTTACCCGAGCTTAACGAGTCCTTGGGCGTGTTTTTGCCGCTTATCACTGTAAACTGCATCATCTTAGGCCGTGCAGAGATGTTTGCCTCGAAAAACGGTGTTGTCGCCTCGGCGCTGGACGGCCTCGGCATGGGCCTCGGCTTTACCATCGTCATCACCTTTATGAGCGCTATCAGGGAGCTTCTGGGTGCAGGAACGCTGATGGGTTTTCAAATCATCCCCGAAGAAATTTCTCCTTTAGGCATCATGGGCCTTCCACCCGGCGGATTTTTCGTCTTTGGTATCTGCATGGCCTTGGCTTTTTATTTCGAGCATAAAATAGGCAACAACCCAAGCAAGAACATCGCATGCGGCACTTGTCCTTCTGCAGAATTTTGCACTGCGAAAGGAGATGAAGAATAATGGGACTACAACTTGCATTCATCTTTTTCTCTATGATTTTGGTCAACAACTATGTGCTGGTAAAGTTTTTAGGCATCTGTCCATTCCTTGGTGTTTCCGGCAAACTCAAAAGCTCTGTCGGCATGAGTTTCGCTGTTATTTTCGTCATGGTTTTGGCCACTGCCGCTACCTGGCCCATATACACTTACTTTTTAGTACCGTATGGCCTAGAGTACCTCAACAACATCTGTTTTATTCTTGTTATCGCTGTTTTAGTACAGCTGGTGGAAATTACTCTGCGTAAATATATCCCGCCTTTATACAGAGCACTTGGTATTTTCTTGCCACTTATCACCACAAACTGCGCTGTTTTAGGTGTCACCATTTTAAACATCGAAACACCCAGCTTGGTTGATACAAGCGCCGCTTACTACACTTATGTTGAGGCTTTGATATCTGCCGCCGGCGCAGGCGTAGGATTTTTGGTAGCTATGGTACTGTTCACAGGGGTGCGTCGTGTGCTTGACCGTGCAAAGCCACCGAAAAGTTTCGAGGGCCTTCCGCTCACCTTGGTTGCGGCTTCCATCACCAGTATTTCTTTCATGGGTTTCGGCGGAATACTCGAAAACCTGTTTGGCATAGCACTGTAATGTTTCGTCTTTCTTAAATAAAATCCATTGTGCAATTCACACACCTCAGTGTCACATTGCCATTATGAAGGAGTCTTATTTATGTCCGTAGCTGTTGCTGTTCTTATTGTAGCCTCCACAGGTTTTTTGGGCGCAATCATTCTGGTTGTCGCTTCTAAGTTCATGTCGGTTGTGGTGGACGAGCGTATAGAGCAAATTTCTGCTGTTTTGCCTGCAGTCAACTGTGGTGCATGCGGTTTTGCCGGTTGCGCCGACTATGCCACCGGTATTGTGGAAAATAATGTAGCGGTAAACTTGTGTGTCCCCGGTGGAGCCTCCACAGCAGACGACGTTGCCGGCATCATGGGCACTGTTGCTGGCGAAGTAGCCCAGTACAAGGCCATCATCGCATGTCAGGGCTCTTCTGAATACACCACCGATAAATACAACTATAGCGGTCTTGCATCTTGTGCCACAAACGCAGTCTTACACGGTGGATACAAGTCATGTTCATACGGATGTCTTGGGTTTGGCGACTGTGTGCGGGCATGTAAGTTTGGCGCCATCAGCGTAAACGACGGCATCGCACGTGTGAATCCCGACCTATGTACAGGATGCGGCGCATGTGAAGAGGCATGTCCAAAACGTGTTATTTGGATTCGTGAAGTTAGCGAAAAACCCGTTGTAATGTGTGCAAACCATCATCGTGGCGCCGCCACTCGTAAAGAATGTACTGCCGGATGTATCGGCTGTAAAAAATGTGAAAAAACATGTCCCGACAGCGCCATTGTTGTAACCGAAAACGTGGCCCGCATTGATTTAGAAAAATGCACCGGATGCAGGGCCTGTGTAAACATATGCCCTGTAAAGGCTATTGCCATACCCAAAGCCGTATAAATTATACTTTTTACTCAAACTTAAAACCCCCGCGTTGTTTTCACAGCATACACGGGGGTTTATTTTATAAAAATCAATCTTTTTTCGGTGTTTTGATCTCGATTTTTTCGCTTACTACCCAGTCCACAGGATAGTCCCACTTATCTCGCAAAATACTATCTTGCAATAGCTCATCAAAACACAAGCACACTGTAGGGCATGCCACATTCGGCAGATATCTGTCATAATATCCGCCGCCATACCCCAGCCTATATCCGTTTTTGTCCGCCGCAATACAAGGCACTATCACCAATCCGAGCTTGCTTGGAAGTATCAGCGGTGCATCTATTTTTGGCTGTGGCACACCATATTTTCCAACACTTACATCATCAAGTGATGTAATTTGCAAAGCGTCCATTCTACCTTTGCCAAAACAATACGGCGCATACACTTTTTTACCGTCACTCAGCGCCTGCGTTATCAGCTTGTTTGTTCCTGGCTCGGTCTTTGTGCCGATGTACAAAAATACATTCTGGCTTTCTTGCCAGCACCTGAGATTTTCCACTCTTGTTGCAATGTCGACACTTGCCTTTTTTATGTATTCTGTGGATAATTGCGCTATTTTCTCTCGCAAAATCGTCCTTTGTATCTTTTTTTCTTCTTTAAGCAAGTAAAACACTCCTTTTTGTTACTGTTTAAAAACCACTCCTTTTCATCTGCTTATATTATATATCATACTTTACTTTTTTGCCATCATATCATTATATGATGAAACCTAACTTTACCTACTTTTTACTTTTTTATCCTAGGTTAATATGCTATAATATAATTAAATAATTTTATATTAAATTTGTAATTCAAGGAGGACGTACTTGCATGTCAAAACTGCTTATCATCAGTTACGATGCCTTGGGTGACAGCGAATTCCATCGCTTGCTCACATACCCAAATTTTGCGGCTTTGGCGGCCCGTTCGGTGGTTCATCGCAATGTTCCGTCCTTGTTTTTAACAAACACATACCCTGTGCATACTTCGGTGGTCACAGGCCGCTCTGCATCAGAACACGGCCTGATAAACAACACCGATCCTTTCCCTGCCCAGCATCCACACTGGTGGTATCAGGCGCATCGCATAAAATCAAAAACCTTGTGGCAGGCGGCGGCCGAAAAAGGACTTTCTGTGGCCAGCGTGATGTGGCCGGTCACAGGCGGCGCAAAAGAAATCCACTTTAATATTCCCGAGCTCATGGCCCAACCCGGCGAAAACCAAGTGCTTTTAAACCTTCGCTACGGTAGCAAACTATCGCAAATATTGCTTTTTCTTAAATATCGCCACCTTCTTCGTGGCATATCTCAGCCGGCACGAGACAAGTTTGCCACTGCTTGCATGGCCGATATTTTAAAAACCAAAAAGCCGGATTTAGCCCTAATGCACTTAACGGCATATGATAGCTTGTGCCATTATCACGGCATCGGCTCACCCCAGCTTGACATTGCCTTAGAGTCTCTGGACGAAAACCTTGGCACCTTACTAGGCGCTATAGACGAAGGTACTAGCATCATTCTTTTCAGCGATCATTCCCAGCTTCCGTCACAAACATCGATTTTACCGAACAAGCTGTTACATGAAAGCCAGCTTTTAGACATTGATAATGACGGCCTGTACATCCAAAACAGCGGCAAAAACTGCTTTTTTGAATGTTGTGGCGGCAGTACATTTTTTCATCCCGGTACTCTTACACATCAAGAAATACTCGACATAAAAGAAAAATCTTCTGCAGTCAGCGGTTTTTCACGGTTTCTCACATCGCAGGAAATGCATGTGTGTGGTAGGTCGCATTTACCTTTTGGTATGGCCGCTTTGCCCGGATTTGCTTTTCATGCATATGAAGATCCAGATATGGCAAACCATGGATATCCCGCAGATTACGATAACTATAATGTGTTTTATATGTCTTGCACCGACGGACATTCAGCGCAAGAAACATCGGGTGGAAGTTTACTGGATATTGCGCCTTTAGCGGCAAAGGTGCTTTCCTTGGATATGTAGCTTTCTTTCGTCTAATTCTTAGTTTGTTTTCTGCAAGGCTTGAGTTTCAGCGGCTGTATCATATTTCGCTCGCCATTAAAAAGGAGGATCTCTAATGCAACAAAACGATTCTACCCCATCTTCAAAAATCCGTCTAAAAACCATGACTCGTCAGGAAAAAAGCTGGATTCTTTACGACTGGGCAAATTCCGTTTATGCCACTGTCATGCTAGCCGCTGTGTTCCCTATTTATTTTACCGGTATGGCGAACGAGCAACTAGGCAACAATTCCGGTGACTATTGGTGGAGTATCGGCTCTACCGTGGCCATGGCCACCATTGCCGTGCTTGCGCCCATTGTTGGCGCGTTTGCCGACTATAAGGGCTATAAGAAAAAGATATTTATTTTCTTTTTATTTTTAGGCCTTGCTTTCACCCTTTATTGTGGTTTCACAAACAACTGGGTGGGCATGCTTATCGGCCACATCATATCCCACATCGGCTTTTCCGGCAGTTGCCTTGTATATGACACATTCCTCACCGACGTCACGTCTGAAGATCGCGTGGATACCATTTCAAGCTATGGGTACGCTTTTGGGTACATCGGCGGCTCCACCATCCCATTCATTATCTCCATCCTTTTGATACAGTTTTTAGATATCACCTTGGCTATCAGAATTTCTCTTGTAATCTCTGTGTTATGGTGGGCCATTTTTGCCATCCCAATGCTAAAAAATGTGCATCAAAACCACTATATGGATAAACCTGAAAAAGGTATTTTAAAACAAACATTTATAAACGTCGGCCACACTGCTAAACGCATTTTCCAAAACAAAAAAATCTTCTGGTTTGTTTTAGCTTATTTCTTCTACATTGACGGTGTTGGCACTGTCATCAACATGAGCACCAGCTACGGTACCACCCTCGGTCTTGACAGCGTCAGCATGATATTAGCTTTACTTGTCACGCAGCTAGTCGCTTTCCCATGTGCTATACTATTCAGTCGATTTTCTCAGAAATACGGCTCCTTGCGCATGCTCACCTTTGCTGTCATCATGTATTTCTTCATCTGCATCACCGGTTTCATCATGGGTTTTGGCCTGGAAGAAGGAATGTTTGGTATTCCTGTCGGGCAAGTTCTGTTTTGGATACTCGCCTTCATGGTAGGTACCGTTCAAGGCGGTATCCAGGCTATTTCTCGCAGTCATTTCAGCAAAATGGTTCCGCCTGAAAACTCCGGTGAATTTTTCGGATTCTTCGATATTTTCGGTAGGTTTGCGGCAGTTATCGGCCCGGCATTATACGCTTTCACTCGCAGCACCACCGGCCGCAGCAGTTTTGCCATACTTTCGATTATATTACTTTTTCTTATTGCCCTTTTCATCCTTCACACAAAACGTGATATCTTGACACAAAAAGATTAATTGGCATTAATAATAAAACATCCCGGAAACACAAACAATGTTTCCGGGATGTTTTTATATTTCATACACCTTTTTAAAACGACATATCCGCACCCACAACAAAGCGCAGATAAAGAAAAAATGCACTTGATGCTGCAAACAATATACCTAAAACACGTGATGTGATAGGCCAATGCTTTGGTGGTATAGAATTTTTATCTTTATTTCCCAAAGTATACATCTTGTTTGGTACCACCACCATGCCGATGCCTGCAAATAGGCCAAGCACCTCTATTAATAAAAACCATATGTCTATAAACCCGTTCATTTGACTCATCTAAGCTTCCCCCGCCATTTTACTTTCAACACTACGCATGTCATTAATGCTAATTTATTATATCGTGCCTACCCGAAAAAATCCAGAAAATTCCGCATTCTTTCCACTACCACTTGTAAATCTTCGATGCTTTGATTTAATTTTTCAAAGTCTACATCAGCCAATCCATCTTCCATCTCGCTGATAGCATCATTTAGGTTTTCAAAGTCAATCGAGCTAACATCTTCAAGGGTACTTCCCAGCTGTTCCATGCTATCCGTGGCAGTTTCCATCAGCTCCGGTAGTTCATTAGTACTTTCAGTCGCAACTGTGTTCAGCTGATACATTCCTATTGCAACCACCAGCACCAGCGCCGCCATAAGTCCCGTCATTATCGTCCGGCTTATATTCAGCTTTTTGTTTTGATTTATCTGCTGGCGCATCAAGTCTTCCATTGTACTAAGCCGCTGTATCAACTCGTCTGTTTTGGAGTTATCGCTTTCACTTTTCAGTGAACTTGCTTCTTTTTTTATTTCCTCGACCACATTTTTTTGCTCGTTTTCTTTTTTAGTGTTTTCCATGTGTATCTCCTTTATTTTTTAAGGTGAATGGAATTTTTCATACTGAAACTATGCAAAAATTTAGCTTTCGCCTTTTAAAAGCCCCATTGCTTTAGCAATTTCCAGCACAGGTACAGGAACAATGGCAAGGCCAAGGGCGATAAGATACATCATCGGCTCCAGTGCTACCAGCTCAAACGCTGTGGCCAATGGCGGTATAAACGCTACTGCCAGTGTCAGCCCAAGGCTAATCAGCGCGGCTTGGTTTAGGTATTTGTTTTTGAATACACCGATTTTAAAGATGCTATGTCTTGAACGCATATTGTAAGAATGGATAACCTGAGAAAACGCAAGTACTAAAAACGCCATAGTTTGACCGGTATGGTCGCGCAAATACGGGTCGGTGATGGGATTGCCCAGGTTCCAAAAATATCCAAGCGCATATCCTGCCAATGTGAGTGCCGCAAACATCGCACCTTGCAACACCACCTGCACACCAAGCCCATTTGCAAAAATACTTTCTTCTTTTTTGCGTGGCTTTCTTTGCATCACATCGTCTTCCACCTCTTCACGTCCCAGCGCTATTGCAGGAAGCCCGTCCGTCACAAGATTTATCCACAACAGTTGCATCGATACCAACGGGCTCTCTCTCCACGCCAGCATCGCCACCATCACGGTGATAACCTCGCCGATATTGGTACCCAAAAGGTATCCAACCACTTTTTTGATGTTGTCATAAATGCCACGGCCTTCCTTCACCGCATCCACAATGGTGGTGAAGTTGTCGTCGGTCAATGTCATATCTGCGGCACCCTTGGCAACATCAGTGCCGGTTATGCCCATTGCACATCCTATATCGGCCGCTTTCAGCGCCGGTGCATCATTCACTCCGTCGCCTGTCATGGCAACAACCTGTCCTTTTGCCTGCCATGCTTTCACTATGCGTATTTTATCTTCAGGCGATACCCTGGCATACACTGCAATATCATGCACTTTTTCTTGCAATTCACTCTCTTGCATCTGTGCCAGCTCGGCCCCTGTGATGGCAAGATCTCCCGGCTGTGCAATACCCAAATCGTCGGCAATCGCCTTTGCCGTCACCACATGATCGCCTGTTATCATCACCGGACGAATGCCTGCTGTGCGACATTCTTTTATGGCCTCGCGTACCTCGGGACGTGGTGGATCCACCATGCCCACAAGCCCCATAAATGTAAGGTCTGTCTCCAGGCTCTCGCTACTCGGGTTTTGAGGCACTTCGCTGATCACTTTATATCCCACTGCAAGCACACGCAAAGCCTTCTCGCTCATGGCGTCGTTTTCACGCCTTGCCGCTTGCATATCGCCGGTAGTAACCCTTGTTTCCAAAGAGTCCAGCGCACCTTTTGTGATCACCACTTTTTCGCCGTTTATTTCACACACCACGCTCATCATCTTACGGTCAGAATCAAACGGTACTTCTGCCAAGCGCGGATATTTCTCGCTAAGTTCTTCCTTCACCATCCCGTTTTGATATGCCGCCATCACAATAGACGTCTCGGTGGGATCGCCAATATACACGGTTTTGTCGCCTTCAAACGAAATAGAGCCATCTGTACACAATGTGGCATACATTAATAGCTTGCGTACATCTTCTGAATTTTCTTTACTGATATCTTCCATGACTGCGTTTTCAGCTTCGAAAGCCTTGGTCACGGTCATGCGGTTTTGTGTCAATGTACCTGTTTTGTCGCTACACACCACAGTAGCGCTGCCCAGTGTTTCCACCGCAGGCAGCCTGCGAATGATGGCATTTTTCTTCACCATACGCTGCACGCCAATGGCCAACACGATGGTCACGATAGCCGGCATACCCTCAGGAATGGCCGACACTGCCAGCGACACCGCCACCATAAACACTTCCAGCACATCCATGTCCGTGGCCAGCCACCCGAACAAAAATAGTGCGCTACAAGCCAATATTGCGCCAATGCCCATGATTTTGGAAAGTGATGCCAACTTGTTTTGCAGAGGTGTTTTGTTGTCTTCTTCTTTGTTCAGCATGCCTGCAATTCGTCCCATTTCGGTATCCATGCCGGTGCCTGTCACCACATATACGCCCCTGCCGTAAGCCACGGCCGAGCCTGAATACACCATGTTGAATCTATCACCCAGCGGCGCACCTTCTGCCACTTGTGCATCGGCATCTTTTTCACTTGGAACGCTCTCGCCGGTAAGTGCACTTTCCTCACACTTCAGGCTTGCAGAGTCCAATAGCCTGCCATCGGCCGGCACAAACCCACCTGCTTCTATCATCACGATATCGCCCGGCACAACGTCTATGGCTTCTATCACCACTTCACCGCCGTCTCTCATCACACGAGCATGTGGTGCGCTCATTTCCTTCAGCGCTTCCAAAGCCTTTTCGGCTTTACTTTCCTGGGAAAGCCCCATGATGGCGTTTGCCACCACTATCGCCAAAATCAACAGCGGCTCGAAAAACTCTTTAGCATCATGCCCATTCACTGCCACGAAAAAGCTGATACCTGCCGCTATCAGCAATATAATAATCATCGGGTCCGAAAACTGCATAAAAAACCTAATCAGCATCGGTGTTTTTTTCTTGCCCTGTAGCTGATTTTTTCCATATTTTTGCAAACGTGCCCCGGCTTCAGCCACAGAAAGCCCTTTTTTACTATCCGTGCCCAAATCCTTTATCAGTTTTTCACAATCTATACTATAGGCCGACATATAAAACTCCTCACAAACTTTTGTTTTAGTTAATAATTCTCTTACAATAAATACTAACATTGACAGCATAACAACTGACCTCTTGTTTGTCAATATATATATTGTCGTTACATAGTCGTAGCAATGTAATTCTTTTTTTATAATTTCTTGACATTACACGTGCTTGGCCTTACAATAATAATGTGGTGCAATCTGCTCAACGATAAGATGCACTAAGTAGATTTTTGTGATAGCTGTTTTATACAGATTACCACAACACATTATATATCATGGTTTTTTATGTACCATATTTTCAGTTTTATATTTTTTCTACCCGCACAAGATTCACCCAAAATTAGATTTTAAGGAGTTGACACAATTGGTACCAGCATGGACTATCATCCTGGTAGTAGTCGTGGCAATTGTTTTAGCTATTATTTCATTTGTTGCCGGCGTGACTTACCGTCGGCGTACAGCTGAGCAAGCCCTTGGTTCTGCCGAGGAAGAAGCTAAGAAAATTGTCAACGATGCTATCAAAAACGCCGAACAGAAGCTAAAAGAGTCTGTTGTAGAGGCAAAAGATCGTGCCTATCACTTAAGGCAAGAGGCCGAAAAAGAAATTAAAGAACGTCGCAGTGAAGTATCTCGTCAGGAACGTCGCATAGAACAAAAAGAAGAAAATGTAGACAAGAAAACCACCGCTATGGAAAAGCGTGAGGAAGATTTAAATCAAAGATCTCAGCTGGTTGAAGCAAAGCTGGGTGAAATCGATCAAATCAAAGAACGTCAACTGGAAAAGCTGGAAAGCATCGCCGCTTTGAACCAAGAAGAAGCACGCAAACTGCTTTTAAGCCGTTTAGACGAGCAACTTACGCATGAAAAAGCAGTAAAGATTTCCGCCTACGAGACAAATCTTAAGAGCGAAGCCGACGAAATGGCTCGCAACCTTATCGGGCAGGCCATTGCTCGATGTGCCGCAGATCACTCAAGTGAAGCCACCATCAGTGTGGTGCCTTTGCCCAGTGACGAGATGAAAGGCCACATCATCGGCCGCGAAGGTCGTAATATTCGTGCTTTGGAAATTGCCACCGGTGTTGATTTAATTATTGACGACACCCCCGAGGCCATCACATTATCCAGTTTTGATCCCGTACGCAGGGAAGTGGCCCGTCAAACACTTGAAAAACTTATCATGGACGGCCGCATCCATCCTGCTCGCATCGAAGAAACCGTGGCCAAATCCCGCCGTGATTTAGAACTTGTAATGAAACGTGAGGGCGAAAGGGCGGTAATGGAAGTGGGCGTTCCAAACCTACATCCCGATATTGTAAAGCTGATAGGCCGCTTAAAATATCGTACCAGCTACGGCCAAAACGTGCTGAACCATTCTTTAGAAGTTGCCTATCTTTCAGGCATCATGGCCGCAGAGCTGGGCCTGAACGTAAACCAAGCGAAACGCGCCGGTATGCTTCATGATATCGGTAAAGCCTTAGATCACGAAATCGAAGGCACACACGTGCAAATCGGTGTGGATATTGCCAAAAAGTATAAAGAAAACCCCGCTGTTATTCATGCTATCGAGGCCCACCACGGCGATGTAGAGGCAAAAAGCGTGCTTGCATTCATTGTTATGGCTGCAGACGCCATCTCTGCCGCACGTCCCGGTGCCCGCCGTGAAAATCTTGAAAGCTATATCAAACGCCTTGAAAACTTGGAAGAGCTTGCCAAAAGCTTTGATGGTGTTGAGTCTTCATTCGCCATTCAGGCCGGCCGCGAAGTGCGTATTTTGGTGAAACCTGAACAAGTAAGCGATGACCAGCTGGTCATACTGGCCCGTGATATCAGCCAAAAAATCGAAAATGAGCTGGACTATCCCGGTCAAATCAAGGTAAATGTTGTGAGAGAATCTCGCGCAATTGACTACGCCAAATAGTAAGGTTTTATATTTACGTCGGGCAACCTACTAAAATAGGAGCCCGACGTTTTCTTACCGATATCACGTTTTTATCAGATATCGCAACTTACTTTCAGTATGTTTTCTGCTTTTAAAACATGTACACATTTCGGAGGAAATCTCATGAATATACTATGTATCGGTGACGTGTTTGGTCCTCCGGGGCTCGACTTTTACAACGATAGAATGCCTGCATTAAAAGAAGAGCTCGGTGTGGATTTTGTTGTTGTGAACGGTGAAAACAGCGACAAAAGTGGCACAGGCATCACAAACCATAGTGCCGAAGCGTTGCTACGTCACGCCGATGTCGTCACTTCCGGCAACCACGGATATGACCGCGCCGGTGAGGATTTATACCTTGACAACGAGCGTGTAATCCACCCGGCAAACTACCCCTACACTGAAGACAGCACCGGGTGCGTTTTGGTTGATACCGGACGACTTGGCACTGTATGCGTGATTAATTTAGCCGGTGTGGCGTTTTTAGAACCTATTGACAACCCATTTACACGTGTAGACTATCTTCTTAAAAAATATCCTGCAAAATATACTATTGTGGATTTTCATGCAGAGTCTACCTCCGAAAAAAAAGCTATGGCCTACCATCTCGATGGTCGCATCAGCGGCATCTTTGGCACACACACGCATGTACAAACGGCCGACGAGCAGATACTGCCAAACGGCACAGGTTTTATCACCGATGCCGGCATGAGCGGACCCATCCACAGCATCCTTGGAATGGATAAACACGCCTCTATCTTAAGAAACCGCCTACATATTCGCCAAAAAATGGTGGTTGCCGACGGCTTTTGTATGATAAACGGTGTTTTATTCACCCTAGACGACGACAGCGGCCTTTGCATTTCTGCAAGGCGAATCAACCTACAGCAAACATCATCATCCGATGTAAAGTTTGTATAATTTCATTCAGTTATTACCATTTGTATTCAAAACACTCGCAAATATCGGAAAGAAGGAAGAAATGACCACAAGAGAACAAATAAATCGCAGGCGCACTTTTGCCATCATCAGCCATCCCGACGCAGGTAAAACCACCCTAACTGAAAAACTACTTTTATACGGAGGCGCCATAGGCCTTGCCGGCAGTGTTAAGGGCAAAAAAAGTAGCCGACACGCCGTGAGCGACTGGATGGAAATAGAAAAACAACGTGGCATTTCTGTCACTTCCAGTGTAATGCAGTTTGAGTTTGACGGGTTTTGTGTGAATATTTTAGACACACCCGGCCACGAAGACTTCTCTGAAGACACCTATCGTACCCTTATGGCGGCAGACTCTGCTGTCATGGTAATCGACGCGGCAAAAGGCGTAGAGGCGCAAACAAAGAAGCTTTTCAAAGTATGCGTTATGCGTGGCATACCTATTTTCACTTTTGTAAACAAAATGGATCGCGAGTCAAAATCTCCGCTAGAGCTTTTGGAAGATATTGAAGATGTGCTTGGCATAGACACCTATCCTATGAACTGGCCCATCGGTAGTGGCAAAGAGTTCAAAGGAGTTTACCAGCGTGAATCTTCTCAGATTTTAGCCTTCGAGCCTGAAAAACTGGAAAATGCACAACGTGGCACAAAGCAGGTAAAGGCTGTTTCAGCAAAGCTTGGCGATGCCGGCCTTGACGACATGATAGGCGCAGCTGCACACAGTACCTTGGTGGAGGATATCGAGCTTTTAGATGTAGCAGGCACACCGTTTGATGAAGAAGCCCTGCACAACGGCCGTCAAACTCCGGTATTTTTCGGATCAGCCCTTACAAACTTTGGCCTGGAGCCATTCCTGAACGCATTTTTGAAAATGACCCCGCCACCACTTTCTCGCAAGTCTTCCATCGGTGCCATCGATCCATTCAATGAAAACTTTTCGGCTTTTGTCTTTAAAATCCAGGCAAATATGAACCCCGCCCACAGAGACCGTATTGCTTTTTTACGTGTGTGTTCGGGCGAGTTCCAGCGTGGGATGGAAGTGTATCACACCCAGCAGGGCAAAAACGTAAAGCTTGCCGGCGCACAACAGATGATGGCCGAGGAACGCCAAACGGTGGACACTGCATATGCAGGCGACATTCTGGGTGTGTTTGATCCGGGTATTTTTTCTATCGGCGACACTTTACTTTGCGGCAAAGAACATTTCACTTTTGATGGTATTCCCACATTTGCCCCGGAGCATTTTGCGCGCATCACACAAACAGATACCATGAAACGCAAGCAGTTTGTGAAAGGCATTTCTCAAATTGCACAAGAGGGTGCCATTCAGATATTCAAGGAAAGTAGTAGTGGCCTTGAAGAGGTTATTGTGGGTGCTGTTGGCGTGCTTCAGTTCGAGGTACTGGAATATCGCCTAAAAGCTGAGTACAACGTTGACATCCAGCTGCAAAAGCTTCCCTATCAGCACATCAGATGGATCACACAACACGAAGGCGATTTGAAAGATCTTGATTTAACAAGCGATTCAAAACAGGTAGAAGATCTAAAAGGCAACGCTTTGCTTTTGTTTGTTTCCACTTGGAATGTAGACTGGGCGCTTGATCACAATGAAGGACTTACCTTGGCCGAAGTTGGCAGATAATTTATTTTTGTAATAACATGAT
>CAYJIG010000021.1:0-33074 GCA_964370165.1 uncultured Oscillospiraceae bacterium | reverse complement strand
CAAGCAGTGTTTTACCTGTGCCCGGAGGGCCCACCAAAAGCACACCACATGGAATACGTGCACCAAGGGCGTTAAAACGTTTTGGGTTTTTCAAAAACTCTACAATTTCTTTCAGTTCTTCTTTTTCTTCTTCAGCACCTGCCACATCATCAAACGTAACCTTCACGTTCAAGTCGGCTTGTTTTTTCACCTTGGCTTTGCCCACGCTCATCGGGCCTTTTGCCCCACCGTCGGCATTCTGCATAAACACAACATAATATATCACACCACCCAGCAGTAACATCAAAAGAACCACCGGGATAATATATGTCCAAAAGGAGTTGTCGCCGGAATAATCAAAGTCATATTCCATTTTTGCGCCGTCATTACCTGTTTCATAAACATCAAGATACTCTTCTAAGTTGCTTAAAAACAAATAACTATATGGCATTTTATAGCTTTGAAACTCTGTTTCACCTTCAAGGCGATATTCTAAGTCTCCATTGCCTACATCCAAGCTAAAAGCTTCCACTTTTCCTTCTTCAAAATTGGCAATCACCTCTGAATATTGCACACCACTACCCGGTGTCGCAAAATCAAAGCGAAACACCATCAATAATAGTGCCAACATGGCTAAAACAATAAACAGATTAGACAAACGCAGTTTCAATTGATCAACTCCCTAACAATGATTGGTTTACAAAGTAATATCTTGCAGTATTACTTTGTATATACTTCGCGCTTTAATATCCCTATATCAGGGAAATTACGATAATGTTCTGCATAATCCAGCCCATATCCCACCAAAAACTCGTCCGGCACTTCAAAACCTGCATAATCGGGCTGAATATCAGCTTTTCTGCGTGCAGGCTTATCAAGAAGTGTTGCAATGCGAATAGACGCAGGGTTTCGTGAAGAAAGTAGGTTTTTCAGGTAAGTAAGAGTGTTTCCCGAATCCAAAATATCTTCCACTATAAGCAAGTCCTTGCCGTTTAGGTTAAGGTCTATATCTTTTTCTATCTTAACCACACCGCTACTTTCTGTACCGTCACCGTATGAAGACACAGCCATAAAATCGATAGCTGCCGGCACGGTGATGGCGCGCATAAGGTCCGCCATAAACAGCACGGAGCCTTTCAAAACGCTTATCATAAGTAGGTCTTTGTCTGCATAGTCCTTGCTGATGGCGGCACCCATTTCATTAACACGTATGCTAATTTCCTCTGCTGTTATTAGTACATTTTCAATGTTATCACGCATATTATACTCTTTCATATTCCCTGCCTCCTGTTTCACTTTTGCCTTTCTTCGATTTGCAAATATCTTTTTGTAAATTTATCCGGACAAATACTTTGACTAATCCCACCGCCCCATATCCACAGCACTTCACTGCCGTTTGCTAAAAGTGGCAGATTATTCCTATCATTTGGTGGCACATTCATCTCATTCATCCATTTTTTAACTGTTTTACTGCCATGCCGCCCTGCCTGAGCAAACACATCACCCACACGGCGTGTACGGAAGACACTACAACTGTATATTTTATCATAGTCAGCTACAAAAATGTAGCCCTTTTTTTTAGTTTTTTCAATATCTTCAGATTTTTGTCCTTCGCTTAACCTGCTTAGACATAGCGTATATCCACCAGAAAAACAATGTTCCTCAATTGAAAAAGGTACTTGCCATGATATTTTAGCTTGCAAATTTCCATCACTTTGAAAGTACAATCTATTTTTTCGTATCTGTGCTGTAATGTCGTTTTGCAAGTCTGTAGCACGCACTTTTTTTTGTAATACATCTTCCATGTTTTTTAGTAATACATGGTTTGCGTTTTTACCTAAAAGTAGCGAAAACACACTTTTTTGCACAGGTATCGGCGCTTTTGATATCACTTCTACGCTAAAGCCTTTTGTCTTAGCTACCTCGAGCCAAAAATCCTGTTTTTCTTTCTTTGAAGTCAAGCTTTCAATCACGCTACTGTCTTCATCTGCCGCTTTACATAATACTTCTTCTGCCATTGCATCCAAAAGCTGGCTAATTTCCTTCATGTCGTGCGCAACACGCAATATCGAATCCCTTGCACCCGGATGTACTTTTTGCAGTTGTGGCAGTACACAATGCCTGATACGGTTTCGACTGTATGCAACATCTTTGTTGGTCTCGTCTGTTTGGTAGCTAAGGCCATGCCCTCGGCAATATTCCTCCACTTCGTCACGGCTCACTTGTAACAATGGACGAACAAAGCACTCCCTTTGCTCCGGAATTCCCGAAAGGCCTTTAGGTCCTGTGCCTCTTGCCATATGAAACAGCACTGTTTCGGCGTTGTCCGAGGCAGTATGCGCCAGCGCCACCACCACCCGCCTACTGCTGTTTTCTTGCCTTTTTTTTGCCGTGCGTTTTAAAAACTCGTACCGCAATTTTCTTGCCCATTCTTCAAAGCTTTCGCCTTTTGGCTTTTCTTTGTTTTGCATCTCGCCATGTTCTATAAAAAACGACACATCGTAATGTTCGCATAGTTCTTTAACAAATTCGGCATCGTGTTTTGATGTTTCTTCTCGCCAGCCATGCTCAAAGTGTGCCGCAGAAACCACCAAATCCATTTCATCTTTTTTACTAAGTAAAAAATGAAACAGCGCCACCGAATCTGCCCCTCCGGACAGAGCCACGATGACGTCGTCTCCTTTATGTATCAACTTTTCAAAAAGCTCTTTTGCCTTGTGTTCCATCACATTCACCCTGTTTTATATAAAACTCGGGCACACCATCCTTATTAAAAACATCTTTTACAGTTCAACCATAGTCTAAAACCAATCTAGCTAAACCAATACCTGCTGTGTATCAACCGGCCAATATTTATCAATAAATCGGCCCATCTCTTTCAGGCGACCAATCCCTATATCTGGTATGTGCACCATCCCACACAAGGTTTACGCTGGCCGTCTCGCCGTGACGGTTTTTCGCCACAATACACTGTGCCACATCGTTTGCTTCAGGGTTATCGTTATAATATGCTTCACGATACAAAAACATAACCACGTCGGCGTCTTGCTCGATAGAGCCCGAATCACGCAAGTCTGAAAGCTGTGGACGATGGTCAGCCCTACCCTTTTCTGTGCTACGTGACAGCTGGCTCATTACCAGCACAGGCAGTCCCAAATCCTTTGCCATCACTTTCAAGCTACGTGTGATTTCACTGATTTCTTGTACACGGTTTTCGTTACGCCGGCCACTACTCATCAGCTGAAGATAGTCAATAACCACCAAGCCCACTCGTTTTTTTCCGCTTTTCACAGCATCTTGGTTTATCTGGCGCATTTTTGATTTCATCTCGGCAATGGTGATGTTTGCGGTATCATCAAGATAAATAGGCAGTGTGCCCATCGTTTCGCTGGCCATGGCCAACTTTTCCCAGCTGCTTGGGTTTTCGATGCCCGTCCTAAACTGACGGCTGTCTATTTCTGTGGCCGCTGAAAGCAGCCTTCCTGCAAGCTGTTCCTTGCTCATCTCTAGGCTGAAAAACAACACGGAAATGTCTTTTTTTGCTATGTTTTGTGCAATATTCAGCGAGAAACTGGTTTTGCCCATACCCGGCCTAGACGCCAAAATAATAAGGTCTCCCTTGCCCAGGCCGGTAAGAACTTTATCAAGATATGAAAATCCTGTAGGAATGCCCAGATACTGATCTTTATCCGGACCATCCAGCAGTTGCAAATGGCTCATCACCGAAATAATTGCATCACGTAGCAGTTGCACATTTTGTGCTTGCTTTCCGGTTCGAATTTCATACAGTCTTTGTTCTGCTGCTTCCAGCATCACTTTTGACTCTAGGTCTTCGCTTGCCTGCTGTAATGTTTCTTGAGACAGTTGCATCAACTGACGCTTAATATACTTTTCTTCTACTATATCAATATAATTTACAAGGTTTGATAAACTAGGCACGGTGCTGGCTATTTCCGCCAAATATTGTCTGGCACTGCCCGGCTGCGAAAAAGCCTCGTTGGCAGATAGTTTATCCGCCAAAACCACCACGTCCAGCGGCATAGAGTTTGTCATCAGTAACATCATTTCGGCAAAAACCGCCTGATTTTGACGCACATAAAACATCTCTTGACGCAAACGACTGATCACCAAAGAAAAGCCGGACGGATCCAGCAACACTGCACCCAGCACACTTTGCTCCGCCTGCACACTGTGCGGCAGTTCTATGCCTAAATTGTCCAGTGTAAGTCCAATATCCGCCGCCATAAAAATCCCTCTTTTATCGTTTTCTTTGATGAGATATTATAACATACCTCTCAGATATATTATATTAGTCCTGTTCTGTCACCTGTACTGTAAATGTAGCGCTGATACCTGCGGCTATTTTAGCCTCTACAGTATAGCTACCGAAATCTTTAATCTCACGCACTTGCAAAGATAGTTTTCTTTTATCCACTTCTATGCCTTCGTTTTTCAAAGTCTCGGCGATATCTTTTTGTGTCACTGCACCAAAAAGCCTTCCGCTTTGGCCGCCTTTAGCTTTTATTACCACTGTACGCTCTTGCAATTTGTCGGCTATTGCTCTGGCTGCATCTTCCACTTCTTTTTTATGGTGGGCTTTAGCCGCTTCTTTTGTCTTCACTTGGTTCACTGCTGCGGCATCTGCCTCGACAGCCAAACCACGTGGAATTAAAAAATTGCGCGCATACCCATCACTCACATTATGCATCTCATCTTTTTTACCGATGTTTTTCACATCATCTTTTAGTACTACTTTCATCAAACCCCTCCTTTAACTTTCGCCATTTTTTGATTTTCTTCAGGTTTTTCTGTTTTTTCTTCCATATAGTCCGTGATAGCGCCCTGAAGCATTTCTTCTGCTTTTTCAAGGCTCACATTGTTCAGCTGTGTTCCCGCCATGGTTAAATGTCCGCCGCCGCCTATCTTTTCCATAACCAACTGCACATTTACCTCGCCCATACTTCGGGCCGAAATCCGCACTGCGCCGTCTTCTTCAATACCCACAAAACTTGCCAAAACTCCGGTGATTCCCAGCAGTTCATTCGCCGCTTGTGGCGCCACTACGTCACAGCTGAACGGTACTTTATCGCTAAGTGTCACAGCACACCCTTCGTATATTTTAGCCTCTGAAACAAGATGACTGCGATACATATATTCGTTCATGCTGGTTGAAAACAGTTTTTTTGTCTCGGACGTTTGTGCTCCAAAGCGTCGCAACCATGCCGCCGCCTCAAACGTGCGCACACCCACATGCAAGGAAAATATCCTTGTGTCCAGCATAATCCCGGCCAACAGCGCCTGAGCTTCTATAGCTGTGAGTTTTTCGTCTTTTTCACCGTCCACATACTGTAAAAGCTCACTGACAAGCTCGCTGGCACTGGATGCATACGGCTCGTGATAAAAAATAGTGGCATTATCAATATGTCCCACCATCTTCCTGTGATGATCAATCACAATAACCCCGCCACAAGAACGATATATCTGCTCACTTTCCAAAAGATAATGTATATGAGTATCCACTATCACTACCAAAGTGGTAGAACCCACCAAAGCCAAAGCCTCTTGTGGCATAAGAATATCTTCGTCGTACCCATTTTCCAAAAGCATATCAACCAAGCTGCCTGCCATGGTCTTTTTCTTGTCTATCACCATGGCCGCCGCCACATTACACATGCGACAAAACCGCCACATGCCAACCATAGCGCCCACACTGTCCATGTCGGAATTTTGATGCCCCATGATAAGCACCCTGTCATATTGATGCATCAAGTCTTTCATAGCTTTGGCCATCAGGCGGCTTTTCACACGCGTGCGTTTTTCCACACTGCGCATCACGCCACCGTAGAACTCATACCCATCCGGGCTTTTTACCGCCACTTGGTCACCGCCACGTCCAAGCGCCATGTCCAGCGCTTGCGAGGCCAATGTTTCACACTCGTGCAGGCTGGCCGCTCCACGCCCTACACCAATAGACATGGTAACCAGTGACCCCACGCTATCCACCTTGCGCACTTTATCAAGTATATCAAACCTTGATTCCATCATTTTTTGTATATGGCGCTCTTCCACCACTGCCATATATCGTGCCGTGGATACCCGCCGTAAAAAACCCGAGCTTTTCGCCACAAAAGTTTCCAGCGCAAAGTCTATCTCTGACAGAATTTTAGCACGTTCACTTTCCTGCATGCCTTTCAGCACTTCATCGTATGTGTCCACTGTAAAATAAAGCACTGCCGGCCTGCTGGCGAGATATTCTTCCGCCTGCGTTTTCATCAAGGTATCTTCCACAAATATAAGGATATACACATCTTCATTCGATTGCAAATTGCTACCAAAAACAGTATATCGTTTTTTGCCTATAGATATATCCTGGCCTTTAGCAGTGCAAACAGCATCTTTGTCCAAGCTTGGCACATACTTTGTTACAGGTAGGGAAAATCCATCATCGCCATTTCCGATCGCATCACGAAAAGCTTCATTGCACCATATAATTTCCTTGCCGGAAAACGCCATCAAGGGCAGCATAGCTTCAGACAATATCTTTCCAACATCATCTTTTGCCCTTCCGGTTAATATTCGGCGCACCAGCCTACGTATACGATTAAGGCTTAAAAACACCGCCAAGACGACTAAAGCTATCAAAACCACGACCAGCCACAACCACGCCGGATTTGCCACAGCTAAAGCAACGCCCAAGACCATACACACGGCCAAAAGCATTACCAGCAAGCTATCTGTTGCAAAAAAGTTTTTTTTCAATGTGTTTATCCCCTTTTTAGGACATCACCGTAATATCACTTATATCTATATTATACTTCCATAATGACCGGCAAAATCATCGGGCTGCGTTTTGTTTTACGGTAAAGTAGGCTGGACGCCGTTTCCCTTACCATGGTTTTCATGCTGTTCACATCACGATGTTTCTCTTTTTGCATTTTTTTCAGCACTTTTTCTACAGCCGCTCTGGTTTCCTCCAATAACGCCTCAGAGTCTCTAACATATACAAAGCCCCTGGTGAAAATCTCAGGCTCGCACACAAGTTTTCCTTTTTTTACATCCACTGTGGCCACAAGCACCACAATGCCATCTTCCGACAAAAGGCGTCTGTCACGCAGTACCACGCTACCCACATCGCCTACACCAAGCCCATCTACCATCACCGAGCCTGCCGGCACACCGTCTATCACAGCCAGTTTATCTTCCGAGAGTAAAATCCCCTCGCCTGTATCAGGTATCAGTATATTGCTTTCGGATATGCCCATATCCTGAGCTGTTTGCGCATGGCGTTTCAGGTGCTTATATTCGCCATGTACCGGTAAAAAGTACTTTGGCTGTGTTAAGTTGATAATCAGTTTTTGTTCCTCTTGACATGCGTGTCCCGAGGCATGTACGTCATACATGTTTTCATATATAACATCAGCACCCAGTTTCAAGAGGTTATTCACAACACGTGTTACCATTTTCTCGTTACCCGGAATAGGCGTTGCCGAGATTATAATAAAGTCTCCACGGCCCACATGCACATTTCTGTGGCTGTTTGCGGCCATGCGTGCCAGCGCACTAAGGGTTTCGCCTTGGCTTCCCGTTGTAATGATAGTCACTTGTTCCGGCGGCATTTTGTCTGTTTTGTTTATGTCTATTAATATACCGTCCGGCGCACGCAAATACCCAAGCTCAATGGCCATTTGTGTGTTTTTTATCATACTGCGGCCTGAAATAGCCACTTTCCGGCCATGTTTCACCGCTAAGTCTATCAATAGTTGCACACGATATAGGTTTGAAGCAAACGTCGCCACAATTACCCTTTTCTTTTCGGCACGTGCAAACAACGCCGCCAGACCTGCATTTACCACACTTTCTGATGTGGAATTCCCCGGCCTTTCGGAGTTTGTCGAGTCACTGACAAGGGCCAAAACGCCTTTTTCGCCATATTCTGAAAAAGCTGCCAAGTCAAAAGGTTTTCCGCCTGCCGGGGTATAGTCTATTTTCCAGTCACCCGTGTGCATCACCACACCCGCAGGACAAGTGATGGCAAACGCCACCGCATCGGGTATACTGTGGTTCACACTAATAGGATCAACCTGAAAACATCCCAGCTTTACCGCCTGGCGCGGCACAATTCTATGACGCTGTGTGGACGACAAAAGCCCATGTTCCTCTAGCTTATTTTCTATCAGTCCCATGGTAAGTCTTGTGCCGTAAATAGGCACGTTAATCTCACGTAGCAAATACGGAAGCGCCCCGATATGATCTTCATGGCCGTGTGTAATAACAATACCGCGTATCTTCTCGCGATTTTGCTCTAAAAAGGTGAAGTCCGGAATAACAAGGTCTATGCCGTACATATCACTTTCCGGAAAACATCCGCCACAATCCACCACAAGCATATCACCGGCACATTCATATACCGTGATATTCTTGCCTATTTCGCCCAGTCCACCCAAGGGATACATTTTTAGCGTTGCGGCTTTTGCCCTAGGCGCCCGAGGTTTTCGCACGGCGGTACCCGTCGTGTTTCTGCTTTTAGCAACACGAGACTGAGGCCCCGCAGCATTCTGCGTACCTAAAACCTGCCCACTGTGACGTTTGCCACGTGCCGGCGAAGAAAGCTTTTTATTCTGTTGTTCGTTCATTTAATCCTCCATTTTTAATACAAAACCTGACCTTACCCCTGTTTTAGGTAGGCCATTTGCTGTTTGATATTTCTTTTTTTGCTTATAAAAAAGTGTTTCAACTCGCATAGAAATCACTTTATTTTCTATATATTATACATAAAAATAAACACAAGAGCGTGTATTTCCAGAAGTGAATAACATATTGCCTCACAGAAAACGCCACAATGTGCAAGCTATTAATCGTTTTAAATACATATATTATATACAGTGTACGTTTTTCAAGGGGCTTTGTCAAGGTTGCCATTTTTATAAAGCTTTTGTATACTATACTTTATAAGCATTACATAAGCACTACCCTTCAACCAAACATATGCTTTGTAAATATTATATTAATTTTTTATTTTAATGCCAACGGCTAAAATCAGCCACATGGCAAATTTATATCTTTAAAAAACTGTTAGGAATTTTCATCATGAAACGTGTGGATATTTTTACCGATGGCGCTTGCAAAGGCAATCCCGGACCGGGTGGATGGGGCGCTATTTTGCGCTATCAAAATATTGAAAAAGAAATTTCCGGTGGTGAAAAAGAAACCACAAACAACCGCATGGAGATGCTGGCAATGATATCTGCATTACGCCAGCTGAAAGAGTCTTGCTTTGTGGTAGCCACCAGCGACTCTAAGTATCTTTTAGACGGCTTACAAAAAGGCTGGGCCGCCGGCTGGAAAGAGCGTGGATGGAAGAAAAAAGACGGCAAACCTGCGCTGAACTCCGACTTGTGGGACTTGCTTTTAGAGCTTACATCCCACCACAAGATGGAGTATCACTGGATACGTGGGCACGCAGGACACCCCGAAAACGAGCGTGCAGACAAACTTGCCGTGGCAAAGGCTGAAGCATATAGCGAACTGCTGTAAACCCAAAACACTTTACACTCATTTTAACTATTTCGCATTAACACAACATAAAAGGTGACTGATGGACAACAAAAAAATATTACTGGCTTTTTCCGGTGGTGTCGACTCTTCTGTTTGTGTCGAGCTGCTTCGAGGGCAAGGATATGACGTTTTTGGCCTATATATACGTTTTTCTCCTGCCCATGACGATTTATCTACTCAGGCAAAAAAAGTAGCAGAAGAGCTTGGTGTTCCGCTAAAAATTGTAGACGTACAACCACAATTTGAACAACATGTGGTCCACCCATTTTGCACTGCTTACACAATAGGCCGCACACCCAACCCATGTGTTGTGTGCAATCCTTTGGTGAAGTTTGCCACTTTATGCCGTGCCGCAGACGACGCCGGTATTTTCAATGTTGCCACCGGTCACTATGCACGCGTATCCCAAAAAGACGGCACTTATTACGTTTCAGCTGCAAAAAGCCTTGCAAAAGATCAAAGTTATATGCTATATCGCCTTTCTCAAGATGTGTTGTCACGGCTGGTGCTTCCGGCAGGCGAGCTTGAAAAGCAAGAGGTGCGCCAAATCGCCACCGATCTTCACCTTTCAAACGCCGACGCACCCGATAGCCAAGAAATTTGCTTCATACCCAGTGGTGACTATCCACGATATATTACAGAACGTGGTTTTCAGTCGTTGCAAGGCAATTTCATCTCACCCGATGGCGAAAATCTGGGCCCACATAAAGGTGTGCTCCACTACACCATAGGCCAGCGCAAAGGCCTTGGCATCGCCTTAGGCCAGCCGGTGTTTGTAAAAAGTATACTGCAAAGTGGCGATGTTCATCTTTGCTATTCCGACGGCCTGCTTTCTTCTGAAATAAAGCTGACAGACAGTGTGTTCACACCATTATTATACGATACTTCTCAGCTTTTTGTGAAAATCCGCAGTATGGCAAAGCCGGTACTTTGTCATTTCGACAAGGATACTTTCACCGTAACGTTTGATATACCCCAGCGTGCTCCTGCCCCTGGTCAACACGCCGTCTTCTACTTGGACGGGCTTGTTTTAGGCGGTGGAGTGATAGACAGCGTCACTTTTGTGTAAGTAGCTTATATAAAGTTATCTTTCATCCGCAATTTTCAACAGAAAATGGAGATTATCATGTTAAAATTAATATCTGTATGTATGGCGTGTTTTTTATGCATTTTAATATTTGCAGCGTGTGGCAGTAGTGAGGAAACCGAGGTGTCTTCTGTTTTACAATATGACGGGCCACCTTCTACCCCACCAGGGCTTATTTCCAGTACGCCCGACCCTACACCCGGCGCATCTTCTGATGTATCATCTTCTGCATCTTCAGATAATAGCAGCTCTGAAAGTGATACTTTACAATCTATAGAAGGTATCATCGACAGCGCCGCCATGGGCGAGTTTTTGGTCGAGCTTTCCGACGGACGGTTTTTGATTTTTTCATACGAGGGTGTAGACACCGATGGACTTGAGGACACAAAACCCGGTAGCCCCATACTCATTCATTACTACGGCACCATCGATGGCACCGACACTTCCGGAATTGACATCCAAAGTATGGAAACACCTCAATAATATAGTTTTATTCTGCTTACATTACAAAGGAGAATATCATGACAGAATTTTTCGCAAGCCTTTGGAATAACCATCAAAATATCCTAATCACTTTAGGTGTTGCTGCCTTAGTTCTTTTATCTTTCTTTTTATTTTCCTCCTTACTTTTCCGCGTCATTTGGCCTTTTCTTATCAAAAAAACAAACGAGGATAAGTATCCTTTAGTGGTACATATGCTGAAAGGTTTTCGCCATCCTCTTTCACTGCTTTTAAAAATCAGTGGTATTTGCATCGCCCTCATCTTGATATTCCACCAGCTTTCATTCGATACTTGGCCTGTGTTCTTGCAAACCACCATCACCAATGCACCGGATAATCTTTACACCGTTATTCGTATTTCTATCGTGGTTGCCATCGCATGGGGTCTTATTGCTTCCAGCGACATTTCCTCGCTTATTTTGCGTAGCGCAGGAAAACACCTGAATGTGAAAATGGGTAAAAGCCTTTCACGGTTTGTGTCTGCTGTCTTCACCGTCATTGTTGTAGGTATTGCCGTGATGATTGTGCTAAGCGAGCTTCAATACGACGTCAATGGCATTGTGGCAGGTCTGGGCCTTGGCGGGCTTACCATTGCACTTGCCGCGCAGGACTCTGCGACAAACTTTTTCGGCGGCATGATGCTTGTTTTGGAAAAGCCGTTTGAAATAGGCGACTTCATCAGTTGCGACGGCGTAGAAGGCACGGTGGAAGACATCAGCCTTCGTAGTACCAAAATTCGCACACCGCTTGGTGGGCTTACCGTCATGCCAAACTCCAGCCTGGTGGACTCTCCCCTTACAAACACCAGCAGCGCCATGGAAAAACGTCGTGCCGACTTCACCCTTAGCATGCCTTACACCACCACCACATCCCAGATAAAAGATTTTACCCAAAGTGTACAAACCATGCTGGAGACAAACCCGAATATCTCGCCCGACAACATCATTGTGCGGTTTGCTGATATGAACCCTACCTCAATGCAGGTACGTGTGATTTTCTATTCTGCCCTACCGAACTTTTCAGATTATATGCGGGTATGTGAGCAGGTGAATTTCGCCATCATGGATCTTGCGCAAAAGCATGGCATCGACTTTTCTTTGTCGGGACGCGCAGTTTATGTAGACGCAAACGGTTCCGACTAGCTTTCACAACACAAGGAGCACACTATGAAACTTGCAGTATCAAACATCGGTTTTCCAAAGGATGCCGAGCCCGCCATTTATGATTTTTTGGCGCAAAATGGATTTTCAGGCCTTGAAATTGCACCCACACGGCTGTTTCCCGAAAACCCCTATGACCACGCCAAAGATTTTGCTGTGTTTGCAAAAGATCTAAAGAAAAACTACGGCCTCACCATATGCTCTATGCAGTCGATATGGTACGGTGTATCGGGAAATATCTTTAATATCGAGCAACGTGGTGCTTTAATAGACTACACAAAACGTGCCATTGATTTTGCGGCGGCCGGCGGTTGTGAAAATTTAGTTTTCGGATGCCCAAAAAACCGCAACATGGCAGAGAATGACGCACCCGAAAATGCCGACGAGTTTTTCATCAGTGTGGCAGAATATGCAAATAAAAATGGGTGCTTTATCGCACTAGAGCCAAACCCTTCAATATATGGCACAAACTTTATCAACACCACAAAAGAAGCCTTGGACTATTGCGCACGCATAAAAAATCTCGGCCTTAAAGTGAACATAGACTTTGGAACCATTGTGAACAATGAAGAAAATCCTGCAGATATCTTCGGCGACTTATCACTAATCAGCCACATCCACATTTCCGAGCCATATCTTGCGCCACTACAGCCACGTGATGTGCATCATGCCGTCAAAAACTTGGCGTATAACAGGTATGTTTCCCTTGAAATGGCTACACCCGATGATGTGGATACCTTTAAGCAGTCTGCGCTTTATCTTTCTAAGCTGTTTTTGTAAACTTATACTTTCAAATATATAAAACACAGGGTTTTGCCTTGTGTTTTATTATGTTCACACATAAAAACTCATACATATTTAAAAATAAAGTTCACATAAAAAAATCTTTCACTTTAAAGGTATAAAAAAATGTGATACACTAACAAAGGTCTTTAATTTTAATATGCTGTAAAAAATAATTTAAAAATAATTTAATTTTAATGCAATAAAACACACTACTTGTGCATTAATATAGCGAAAGAGGTGAAAACATGCTGTTTCTTTGTTTGAGCTCAGCAGAGGACTGCACGCAGAATGCGCCCGATAACTTGTATCTTGATAAGTGTCTTTTCGAAATCGCAAACGGAAATAAAGAGGCACTTGCAGATTTATATAACGAGACAAGTACCGGGGTTTATGCCTTTGCTCTTTCTATTTTGAAAAATGCACAGGACGCAGAAGATGTTTTGCACGACTGCTTTGTACGTATTTATTCTTCTGCCGGCTCCTACACCACCACCGGCAAGCCCATGGCCTGGATTTTGACCATTGCAAAGAACATGTGCTTTGGCAAAATACGTGCACAAAAGCGATATGCCGACAATGAAGTGGAGGACTGGCAAGGCGCACTATCTACAAACGAAAACCTGCAAGTTGAAGATAAAATGGTACTGGCAGCCTGCTTTGAGCATCTATCTGATGAAGAACGCAATATCTTGGTACTGTATGCTGTATCCGGCTTCAAACACCGAGAAATTGCAAAAATGCTGGATATCAGCCTGTCCACCGTGCTTTCAAAATACCATAGAGCCTTAAAAAAACTAAGAAATCACATTGCGAAAGGAGAGGAGCCATCATGAATGATAAACACATAGAAGATAAAGTGTATAATGCATTTAAAAATGCAACACCTAATGTGCTGGATGGCATCCTTGCCGATTGCGATACACAAACGAAAGGCAAGGTAACGGTGATGACAACTACTAAGAAATCAATGAAAAAATGGATAGCAGGCGCTATAGCCGCCGCAGCTACCCTGGCAATTGTAGGAATAAGCGGATATGTATTTTATGATTCAAACTACGCAGTGGAAAGTACTGTACTGTTAGACGTAAACCCCAGCACTTCTTTGGAAGTAAACAAAAAAGATGAAGTAGTGTCGGCAAACGCGCTAAATGCAGACGCAGAAACCATCCTCGGCGATATGAACCTTGAAGGTAGCGATATCACCATCGCAGTGAACGCCATCTTAGGCGCCATGCTTCGCGAAGGATATATCACACAAGAAGCAAACAGCATCTTGCTTAGTGTCGACAACAAAGACGAGGCCGAGGCACTGCTTCTTCAAACCAACCTCACCCAAGGCATAAACGACACCCTGCTACAAGGTGGCATCGAAGCAGCCGTTATCAGCCAGTCTGTGTCTCAAGATAACGCCCTTCAATCCAAAGCAGATGTGAACGATATTTCTCTTGGTAAAGCACAGCTTATCGAACAAATTCTTTCTCAAAACCCAAACTATACTTTCAACCAATTAGCCGCCTTATCCATAAATGACCTCAACCTGATTTCAGGCCAGGTATCCGGTATCCTCACCAGTGGAAACGCCAGCCAGGCCGCATACATTGGTCAAGAAGCTGCTCTCAATGCCGCTTTAGCCGCAGCAGGCGTGACGCCCGGCACCCAAACCGACCTTGACATCGATCTTGAGTACGAAAACGGTGTTATGGTGTATGAAATAGACTTTGAAGTAGCCGATGTTGATTACTCTTTTTATATCGACGCTGTCAGTGGAGCTGTTGTTGTGGACACAGACGACGATATGGATGATGACCTAGATGACGATCTTGACGACGATCTTGACGATGATTTAGACGACCTAGACGACGATCTTGACGACGACTTAGACGACTTGGACGACGACATGGACGATGATCTAGATGACCTAGATGACGACATGGACGACATCGATGATATGTATGATGATGACTACGACGACGATTACGACTATGACGACGACTACGATGATGATTACGATGACGACTACGACGATGATGACGATGATGATGACGATGATGACGGTGACGACGACTAATACAGCCGCATCTCCCAAAAAGCACTCAGGCAATGCACTACATTCTAAAATATATTCCTCCTACTTTTAACATGCTTGATTATCTCAGTTGCTATTTTTACTTTTATTGTGCACTTTCACTATACAAAAGCACTTGTATGATTTTTACTGCTTTGATATAATTATTTTAAGGTAAGGCGTAAGATATTTTATTAAGCAGATGAAAATCAAAAAAGTAAGCGACGTTATATATACTATTTTAAGCAAGATATAGTTTGTGTCGACGCTAGCTGATAGTTTCATCGGCTTGTTAAAAGGATGGAGTGAAATACACCATGACAATCACTTTTTCTTTAGCTCTTTTTTTCGTATTTATTTTAATCTACATGTTGATAATCGAGATATTTACTGTACTTTTTCGTCTGACCGGTCTGACATATGATAGGTCAAGCTTGCAAGTAATTTCTATGCTGACAGGCTGTGGTTTCACCACACAGGAAAGCGAATCCATCACAACATTTCACACACGCAGAAAACTTGCAAAGCTCACTATCATTTTCGGCTACTTATTCACAGTTGTCATAATGTCCAGTGTAGTTAACGTGTTCTTATCACTTAGCAACTCTGAAGTTGCAGACATGGGTCTATCGGTAGTCATTATCTTGTTCTTCATGGGACTTATCACTGTCCTCACTCGTGTGAAGAGAATACGTCTTTTTTTAGATGCAGGCATCGAAAAACTGGGTAATCGTCTGATGTTTGGGAACGCATCCAACACAATTGTTTTACTTGACACTTTTGGTAAAAATGCAATATGTGAAATCAACCTTTCTAACCTACCGATACAGTTCGATAACGTAAAGCTGAAAAATTCCGGACTAAAAGAACAATATAGCATTCAATTAATGCTAATAAAACGTAATGGAAGAACTTTGAGCATCCTAAAAGGCGAAGATGTACTGCTGAAAAATGATACCATAGTGGTTTTTGGAGACTACACAAATATAAAAACACTATTCAAACGGCCAACACATAAAACGTCATAATGACTAAACTTTATATTACCAATAGCCTATAAGCACAAAATATGTAAAGCAAATAACCCCTTGATGAATTACTACTCATCAAGGGGTTACTTTTATATACAAGCAATTAAATATACTCTAATATCTCATTTTTAGGCAGGCGAGATTTTGGCAAAGATTTGTTTATATCACCTTCTTTGTGATATCCCACAGACACCACAAAACACGAGCTGTATCCTTTTTCTCTCAAACCACACACATCATCAAGAGTTTTTAAATTAACACCTTCAATAGCTATTGCATCCAGGCCCAAAGCGGCAACCCCTAGCAAAAAATTTCCAAGATTTAAAAACACCTGTTTCTCTGCCCAGTGATGAAAATCTTTATACTCATACTGATGCATGTTGGCAAACATAACTCTTATTTTATGTGTTTCGTCTTTCATCTCAGACATTTCATATCTGCCATCTTCATCTTCCACATTCACAATATGTTCCGAATAATCTTCAGAAAACACTGTTTTTGCCGCAAAAACCACCACCAAGCTTGCATCTAAAATCTTAGACACATTGAATGGATGAAACTCTTTTGCGGCGCTTGCGATTTTCTGTTTTCCGTCTTCTGTTTTTGCCAAAACAAAGTACCACGGCTGAAGGTTTGTAGACGACGGCGAAAGTTGCAACAGATCTTCAATAGCCACAATATCTCTATCACTCAATTTCTTAGTGTTGTCAAATTCTTTTGTAGAGTAGCGATTTTTCAGAGTTTCAATAATGTCCATAAACACCTCCGGCTATATAGCTTCCATAATAAAAAGCCCTAAAACAGTTGTATTAAAGTAGGGATGAAAATGTCCTCAGCACCCCAAGCGTTGCAAATTTCACAATAGAAAGCTTGCCACCGTACGGATGGTTTTCCATGGTGATTTCTCTGCACTGAGCCTGTGTACTTAAAAAATCATCTCTCACCTTTTCAACAGCCGAAGAGCCATACATCCATACACCACACTCATAATGCAAAGCAAGGCTTCTATAGTCAAGGTTAATTGTACCCACAACGGCGCTGTCATCATCGCTAACAAACATCTTCGCATGGATGAAACCCGGCGTGTATTCGTAAATTTTCACGCCTGCTTTAAGCAGGGTTTTATAATATGAACGTGATAAAAACCAAATCAGCTTTTTGTCGGGTATGCCGGGCAAAATAATCCTCACATCAATTCCGGATTTCGCCGCTGATGTAAGCGCCACCATCATCTCGCGGCTGATGATAAGATACGGTGTTGTGATGTAAACATAATCTTTTGCGCAGTTCAGCATACTCATATACACCGTCTCACCGACAGCATCGTCGTCAAGCGGCGTGTCTGAAAATGGCTGTATGATGCCGTCACTCTCAAAGCTTTTTGTAGGTGCATAACGCAAAAAGTCTTCTTCTCTTTGAAGCACTGATGCCCACATCGAAAGAAACATCACTGTTAAATTATACACAGCATCGCCTTTCAGCATCACTGCGGTATCTTTCCAATGTCCATATATCACTTTTTCGTTTATATACTCATCAGCAATATTTACCCCGCCGATAAATCCTACATTGCCGTCTATTACCAAAATTTTGCGGTGATCACGGCTATTGAAGTTTGAGTTAAAAAGTGTCAAAACCGGATTAAATGCCCTGCAGTCAATGTTGTGTTTTTCCATTCGTTTAACCAGACCCGCAGGTAATGTCATGATACACCCAAGATCGTCAAACATTATCCGCACATCCACACCTTTTGATGCTTTTTCGATAAGTATTTCTTCTATAGCGCCCCACATTTTCCCGTTTTCTATAATAAAATATTCAAGGAAAATAAACTTTTCTGCGGTTTTCAATTCTCTCAGCATGGCTTCGAATTTTTCTTCACCAAGCTTAAAATATTCCACCTGAGTATTTACATGTTTGGGTGAAGAGGCAATGGTTTGTATATACTTTGATAGCCTCTCGGCGCTTGAATCATTTTTAAAAAGCTCGCAAGACACTTCAGGCTGTGATTCCATCCATTCTTTTTGCTTTTTCTCCATTTTCTCGCGCAGTTCTTTTCTGCTTTTGCTTTCCCTTTGCTTTCCAAACACAATATACACAATACCGCCGATGATTGGTAGCATATTAAGCACGATAATCCACGGTATTTTCACTTCAGGGTGGTTATCTTCAATAATAATAACAATGGTACAATATAAATTTAACACCGCTAGTAAAAACACCAAAATATCTGCGTAGCTACCAAGCAAAAACGCCAACACTACCCAAAAAGACGTCTGTATTGCAACCGATGAGATAAGCAAAATAGCACGTGCAAAAATTCTAATTTTCATTTCAGTATTTCCTCTTAATATTATTACTAAATTTGCGTTGTTAACTTTTAGTATAACATATATAGCAGCTAAATAAACACTAAAAATAAACTGTAAAATATCCACCGGACTAAATCCGATGGATACTACTTAAAACATCATAATTATATTATGTACCGCTGTTTTTCACCAGTGTTCCGGTTTTTCCCGATACACCGTCTTTTGCCTTCTCAAGCAAAGTAATAATTGCACTTCTGTTCGGTGCTGACTCTGCAAAAGCTAACGCCGCCTCTACTTTCGGAAGCATGGAACCCGGAGCAAAGTGGCCTTGCGCTATGTATTCACGTGCTTGCTCGCAGTTCATTTCTGACAGCCATTCTTCGTTCGGCTTACCGAAATTAATTGCTACTTTTTCCACCGCTGTTAAAATTATCAAAGCATCGGCATTCACCTGCTTTGCCAATACAAAAGAAGCAAAATCCTTATCAATAACAGCCGCGGCACCCTTTAGGCGGTTGTTTTCTATTCTGAAAACCGGTATGCCACCACCGCCACACGCAACCACCACAACACCCGAATCCACAAGATTTTGTATTGTTTCAATCTCTATAATAGACTGAGGCTTAGGCGAGGCCACCACACGACGATATCCCCTACCGGCATCTTCAATCACCACGTAGTCACGCTCTAAAACAAGCTTATCTGCTTCTTCTTTTTGCATAAATGCGCCGATTGGCTTGCTGGGATTGTTAAATGCAGGATCTTTCGGGTCCACTTCCACTTGTGTCAAAACAGTTGCCACGCCTTTGTTTATCCCTCTGTTTAACAGCTCTGTGCGAAGTGCATTTTGCAAGTCGTATCCTATATATCCCTGGCTCATCGCCACACATACCGACAACGGGCACGTGATATATTTTTCAGGATCGGTACGTGTCAGTTCCGCCATTGCGGTTTGAATCATCCCCACCTGAGGCCCGTTTCCGTGAGATATGATAACCTCGTGGCCTTCTTCTATCAGCTCGGCAATAGCCTTCGATGCATGCTGAACAGCAATCATTTGTTCGGGTAGGTTGTTGCCCAGTGCATTTCCACCCAGTGCCAATACTATTCTTTTTTTCATTTTAACGCTCCACTTTTCAAAATTAGTAAATAAAAAAGCAAAACAATATAATTCACCTGTTAAAGGTCATAAATTTCATGAACGATAGTCGTGCAATTGAATTCTTGTAAACAATTCTCGCCTATCGCCCATAAAAACATCATATTGTTTTGCTTTATTTACACGTGTTTTTAGCGGTCTATACGGCGTTCTTTTGATTGCTCTGAAAGAAATTCAAGTGTCTTTACAGGATCTTTGCACTTAGCAAGCATAATCATCGCTGCAATAACATAAGGCTTGTAGCTTGCTTCTTTATATAGAGGCACACGATAACGGTCAAACACAGAAGCCTCCACTTCACCTTCCTTGCAAGAAACACCGGTGATATCGGCAGGTAGGCAGTGCATATATAGTGCTTTACCGTCTTTTGTTGTTTTCATTAGCTCTTCTGTGCACTCCCAGTCTTTGTGGTTTGCATTTTGCGCAAGAAGTTCTTTTTCAAGTGCTTTAATTCCATCATCATCGCCATTACCATATAGCTCTGTTCTTTTTTCCATAGCTGCAAACGGTGCCCAGCTTTTTGGATAAACTATGTCTGCACCCTCGAAAGCTTCCGCCATTGAGTTTGTTTTCTTGAACGATCCGCCTGTCTTTTCTGCGTTTGCAGTTGCCACTGCTTCCACTTCCGGCATAACTTCATAGCCTTCTGGATGCGCAAGAACAACATCCATTCCAAAACGAGTCATCAAACCGATAACGCCCTGAGGCACAGACAACGGCTTGCCATAAGAAGGAGAATACGCCCAAGTCATGGCGATTTTCTTGCCTTTAAGGTTTTCAACTCCGCCGAACTCATTAATGATGTGTAGCATATCTGCCATGGATTGTGTCGGGTGATCGATATCACATTGCAGGTTTACAAGGGTTGGTTTTTGCTCTAAAACGCCTTCTTCGTGTCCTTCTGTGACGGCTTTCACCACTTCACGCATGTACGCATTGCCTTTACCAATGTACATATCATCGCGTATACCTATTACATCTGCCATGAATGATACCATGTTTGCTGTTTCACGAACTGTTTCGCCATGGGCAATTTGGCTTTTACCTTCGTCCAAATCTGAAACAGTCAGACCCAAAAGATTGCATGCAGATGCAAACGAAAAACGTGTACGTGTGGAATTGTCACGGAAAATAGAAATGCCAAGGCCGTTTTTGAATATTTCTGTTGAAATATTATTTTCACGCATATAACGCAGTGCATCGGCAACTATAAAAAGCGCCTGAATTTCATCGTCAGATTTTTCCCATGTCAGGAAAAAGTCGCCTTCGTACATCTCTTTGAAGTTCAGTTTGTTCAGTTTGTCGATATAGCTTTGTAGTGTCTTGTCCATTTTACAGTCTCCTTTTTATATGTTTTTATTATACAATTTTGTTGTCTGTTAATCCAGCTCTAAACTGTGATACATCGTTTGTTTTGTTCTCTTCTTTATAGTAAGACGGCACAGCGGCATACATTGCGGCGCATGTGACAAGATCGTCTTTCCATGTGATTTCATTCGGGGCATGTGCTTGAGATTCAGCGCCGGGGCCAAAACCTACGCAAGGTATACCGTATCTGCCTTGGATGGCTACGCCGTTTGTCGAGAACGTCCATTTATCTGTCAGTGGGCGGTTACGTAAGTGCATCGAGCTGTCGGGTCCTATACGTTTATCGCCAAAAAGTGCGTGATGTGCATCAATAAGCGCCTGTACATGTGCTGCGCTGTCTTTATTAATCCATGTTGGGAAATAGCACTCTGTTTCATAAACTTCGCCTGTCCAGGACGGCCTGTCATACATGTACATCGACACTGTCACGTCGTCGCCATATTTTTTCGCAGCCGGCAAGTTGCGAATTTCTTCAAGGCAGCTTTCCCATGTTTCGCCTGCTGTCATGCGCCTGTCAATGGAAACAGAGCAAGAGTCAGCCACGGCGCATCTGCTGGGTGAAGTGTAGAAAATTTGCGATGTTGTGCATGTTCCACGACCCAAGAAACGAGCGTCTTCGTAATGATCGGGGTTGTATTTTGGGTCCAGCATTTTCACAAGGCCTTTAATTTCCACGCTGTCGTCTGCCGGATTTTCGTTTAGATCACGCACTTCTTGCAAAATATCCGACATTTTATAAATAGCATTGTCGCCACGCTCGGGTGCCGAACCATGGCAGGAAACACCCTTCACATCAACACGAATTTCCATTCTTCCACGATGTCCACGATAAATTCCACCGTCTGTCGGCTCTGTCGAAATCACAAACTCAGGCACTATCTTACTTTTATTATATATGTACTGCCAGCACATGCCGTCGCAGTCTTCCTCTTGAACAGTGCCCACAACCATGATCTTGTAGCCATCCGGTATCAGGCCCAGATCCTTCATGATTTTAGCACCGTAAACAGCAGATGCCATTCCGCCTTCTTGGTCAGAACCACCACGGCCGTAAATCACATCGTCGTCTTCATAGCCAACATATGGGTCGTGCTCCCAGTTTTCTATGTTTCCAACACCAACAGTGTCAATGTGCGAATCGATTGCAATGATTTTTTCACCATCGCCCATCCATCCAATCACATTTCCCAGGCCATCGATTTCCACTTTGTCATAGTTCAGTTTTTCCATCTCGGCCTTGATACACATTACCACTTCTTTTTCTTCGCAGCTTTCGCTGGGATGAGAAATCATCGCCCTCAAAAAGGCACTCATATCCGAGCGATAATCTTCAGCAGCTTGTTTGATTTTTTGCAAGTCCATTTAACAGTTCCTCCCATATAGTTTATTATGTACATCATAATTTTAGATTGTTGCATACTCTCCATCCCATAAAATTTTACGAAACTTTATTGGATCGGTGTTTCCCTCGGTGGAAAACATGAGTATTTTTGAATATCTGTTCAGCTGTAAGGCGTCTCGCAGTTCCTTGTATTCATCTGTCTCGCATATAGCCGCTAAAAGCCCCATGCCCACAGCGCCCGACTCGCCCGAAACAACCACAGGATCACCTTTTATAGGTATCCCCAGCATCCTCATTCCACGTGCACTAACCCAGTCAGGACAAGAAACAAATGCATCACAATGGTTTCGCAATATATCCCATGATAAGATATTTGGCTCACCGCATGCAAGACCTGCCATGATTGTTTGCAAGTCTCCGTCCACTATACGTGGGTTTCCGTCGCCTGCTAGGGCGCCTTGATATATACAATCTGCCGCGCTGGCTTCCATCACGATGAACTTAGGCGGGCATTCTTTAAAGTAGTTTGCCAAAAATCCAATCACCGCACCGGCTAGTGAACCCACACCTGCCTGCACAAAAACATGTGATGGCCTGTTTGCGCCATATTGCCTAAGTTGCTGGCAAACCTCGCTTACCATGGTACCGTAGCCTTGCATTATCCATGCCGGGATTTTTTCGTATCCATCCCATGCAGTATCCTGCACAACAACGCCATTTTTTGTGGCCGCTGCGCCCGCCGCCGCCATTCGCACACACTCGTCATAGTTCACATCTTCTATGGTTACACTTGCGCCTTCTTTTTTGATGTTGTCAAAGCGTGGTTTGCTGCTGCCTACAGGCATGTGAACCACTGATTTTTGACCCAGCTTATTTGCCGCCCAGGCAATCCCTCGCCCATGGTTTCCGTCGGTTGCAGTGAAAAACGTGGCCTGGCCAAACTCTTCTTTCAGCTTATTACTTGTAAGATAATCATAGGTTGTTTCCGAGACATCTTTGCCCATCTCTTCAGCAATATACCTGGCCATGGCGAACGACCCACCCAGCACTTTAAACGCATTAAGGCCAAACCTATACGACTCATCTTTAATATAGATTTCACTTAGGTTCAGATATTCTGCCATCGAGCTAAGGCAGGCCAAAGGTGTCGGGGCATATTGAGGAAAACTCTCGTGAAAATCTTTTGCTTTTTCCACGTTTTCCAAAGACATGATAGAAAGTTGTTCGTCTTTGCTTTTGGGCATGTTATTTAATACCCATTTTATTTTTTCTTTCACCATCACTCCTACCCTTTCTTCTTGCTGTAAGCTGTGTTTTCAAGCGGTAGTTTTGTTCTGAACTGTTTATCAAAATTATAGTATGCGTTTTGAATGGCCGGCGGTGTGGGAATGGAGCATATCTCGCCTATTCCTTTTGCACCATATGCAAGCTGTTCATTGTTTTTTTCTATAATAATTGAATAAATATCCGGTACTTCGCCCGATTTCAAAAGACCTAATGTTCCAAACTTTTTGGTAGGTACGCCGTTTTCAAGCGGGAAATCTTCTGTCAGCGAATAGCCGATGCTCATTGTCACGCCGCCTTCAATTTGACCCTCTATCAGCACCGGGTTTATCGCACGTCCAACGTCATGCGCCGCATAAATCTTGCTGATTTTTCCATCTTCCAAAAGTTCCACAAGATGTGTTGCATACCCATAGGCAACATGGCTGACAGGATTTTCCTTTTCTGCACCCAGCTTGTCGGTAACACCGGTATATTCACCTTTAAATGTTTGGCCACAGAGCTCTTTTAATGTGGCTTTTTCAAGGCTTTCTTTCAGCTTTACCGCCGCAACTCTTGCCGCTTCACCTGCGAAAACAGTCTGCCTGGATGCCGTTGTCATGCCGCTGTTTGGGGTAATTGAGCTATCAGGCTCGTCCCACACCATCATTTTTTCCGGCATGCCCAGCGTCTCGCTTACTATCTGAATCAGTATAGTTCCTACACCTTGACCGATACATGCCGCCGAGCTACGAATGTGAATCACTTCATCTTTAATGAATAAATCACATCTTCCGGTATCGGGAACACCCACGCCCAGCCCACTATTTTTCATGGCGCAAGCAATGCCTGATTTTGGGTTTTTCTCATAATAAGGTCTCACTGCATCCAGTGTTTCAACCAGCGCTGTGCCATCGTCTGCAACCTGACCGTTTGGTAAAACTTGACCCGGCCTAATAGCGTTTCGGTATCTGATTTCAAAAGGTGAAATCCCTACTTTTTCAGCCAGTAAATTCAGGTTACACTCTGCCGCAAAACAACTTTGTGTGACACCAAACCCACGAAATGCACCGGCGGGTGGATTGTTCGTATAATACGCTTTACCGTCTATTTCTATGTTTTGATAATTGTATGGTCCCGCCGCATGAGTGCAAGCTCTTTGAAGTACCGGGCCGCCTAAAGAAGCAAAAGCACCCGTGTCTGTCAAAAGTGTGGCCTTCATTGCCATAAGGTATCCGTTTTCATCACACGCTGTTGTGAATTCCATCTCAAAGCCATGCCTTTTTGGATGACACAAAATCGATTCTTTACGGCTCATGGTCATTTTCACTGCTTGGCCGGTATGTAGGGCTAAAATCGCGGCATGATGCTGAACACTCATGTCTTCTTTTCCACCAAATCCACCACCCACACTTTTGGCTATCACTCTGATTTTATCCATCGGCAGGCCGGTGGCTTCACTGCATTCATGCAAGGTTGCATAAATTCCCTGATCACCACAGTAAATCACCAGTCCTTCACTGTCCGGCACAGCCACTGCCGACTCCGGCTCTAAGAAAGCATGCTCGGTTGGCGGTGTGGAGTATTTTTGTGTGACAACATGCGCCGCGTTTTTAATCGCTGTGTCCACATCTCCACGACGCAGTTGCTGATGACTTAAAAGATTTTCGTCGTCTTGAACATTTGGCGCATTCTCTTTCATTGCATCTTCTAAGCTTAAAACTGGCTGCAATACGTCATATTCAACCCTTATCAAGTCTTTTGCTTTTTCCACATCTTCTTTTGTTTTTCCTGCGATGAGAGCGATGGCATCCCCCATGAATGTTGTCCTGCCACCCGTCGGCACCAAGACCCACTGGTCTTTTTTCAGGTGCCCAACTTTCAAGTTTCCACGCACATCTTCGGCTGTTATCACACAGACAACACCACTTAGTTTTTCAGCTTCGGAAACGTCAACAGACTTCACAACCGCTCTTGGATGCAACGAGCGAAGAGCCCCTCCGTAAAGCATGCCGTCGAAATACAAATCATCGCAGTAAACAGCCTTGCCTAAAGTTTTAGCGGCGGCATCTGTCCTGTGAACACTTTCGCCTATTTTATAGGCGGGTGCATCGCTTGGAATATCCAAGTTTTCCCTGAAAAACTTTGCCGCCAGCAGCACCGCGCTGATAATTTTTTTATATCCTGTACATCTGCAAATATTACCTCTTAGCGCTTTTTTCACGTCGTCTTCTGTAGGCTCAGTATTGACGTCCAGCAAACCCTTTGCCGAGATCACCATTCCCGGGGTACAAAACCCACACTGAACAGCACCCGAATGTGAAAAAACATAGCTGTACACTTCTTGTTCTCGCGCTGTTAAGCCTTCGACAGTCACGATGTTTTTACCGTGCATTTTAGACGTTTTTTGCACGCATGCTTTCACTGCTTTTCCGTCTATTATTATCATGCACGTGCCGCAAGCACCTTCACTGCACCCGTTTTTCACCGAGGTTAAATGCATTTCGTCGCGTAAAAATGTTATCAGTTTTTCGTCACGTTCTGTTTTGATTTTTTTGCCATTAACCGTAAATTCAAACATAACATTCGCTCCCGGTATTTAATATATTATGTGCGTGTAATCGTTATAAACTGCGTTAATAACAGCTTTCATAACAGGATCAAGATCGGCATCTTTTTGAATATCGCACACAAACTCTTTTCCATCTACGCGAATCAGTGTATCGTTTTCGTTTATCTTGACAAAGCCTGTGTTTTTACTATCTTTAAAGTCTTCTTCATTACAAAATAGTGTAAGCTTATCAAGGTACGGTGCGCTGTCATACGGGCAAAATGTCTCGCAGTTTCCACACTCGTTACACATGCCGTCAACGTGTATTATCTGACGCTGAGACATGCCCGGAATGCTGATGGCTATGTTGGCACGGTTTGGACACACATCGGTACACACTTCGCAAACAGTGGCGCAACCCAGACAGCTTTCAGATTCTTTGCAAGTGCTACAATCAGTGCACAGTGTTCCTTTTTTGGCAACTAAACCTTTATAATTTTCACTGATATTTTTACTTTCATATTTATTATAATCAATAGAAATTATAGCATTTGATGCCGCGGCGGCGTCTGCAATAGCCTCAACAACAGTACCCGGACCTTTATATCCGTCGCCTATCACAAACACGTTTTTCATCGTGCTTTCGCAGGTTTCGGCGTTTACCACTGCACGTTTTTTTCCATCCAGCTCAAGACCACAGTTTTCATACAGCGTGCTGTCTACCGACTCGCCTATCGCACTAATGATACATGTTGCAGGTATTTTCACCATCTTACCTGTGTCCACCGGGCTTCTTCTTCCGGAAGAATCGGCTGCGCCCAGTTCCATTTCGCCACAGGTTAAAATACCGTTTTCAAAGCTTTTCGGCGCTAGCAGTTCTTTAAGCTCCACTCCGTCTTCCATGGCAAGTAAAAGTTCTTCCTCGTCTGCCGGCATATATCTTTTTGTCCTGCGATATACCACAGAAACTTTTTCAACACCTTTTACTCTTTTGGCGGCTCTTGCTGCATCCATGGCGGTGTTTCCGGCGCCTATCACTATAACTTCTTTACCTAAATTTAGCGCATCGGGGTTGTTTTTTGCCATTTCCAAGAACTTAATCACATTCAAGCTTTCGCCCGATTCCAAGCATGATGCACCTTCACACCAAGCGCCCGTGGCCAAAATCACATGCGTAAAGCCTTTATCTGTCAGCTCTTTTATCGAGCTTATGGTAGTTCCGCCTACAAACTCTGCACCGTATGCTTTACAAAGTTCTATGTCTTTATCGATGGCATTGTTTGAAATCCTAAACTCAGGGATAACATACCGTACAATTCCGCCCATTTCTTCGCGTTTTTCAAACACTGTCACAGGAACGCCTGCTCTGCTAAGGAAATATGCGGCCGAAATTCCTGCCGGGCCTCCGCCCACAACCGCCACTTTTTTGTCCTTGCAAAAACTTGGTTTTGTAATCTTTTTCATTATGCTGTCATATCCGTTTTCTGCCGCTATCAGCTTTATGCTACGAATATGCACGGTATCTTCATAATAGTTTCGCATACATTTATCTTGGCAGCTGTGTGAGCAAATCGTGCCAGTGATAAACGGAAGAGCATTCCTGTGTGTGATAAGATCTAACGCTTCTTCGTATTTTTCCTCTTCGACCAGCGATATATACCCGGGGATATCCTGCTCTATCGGGCATCCTTTGCGACATGGCGCTGTGAAACAATCAAACAGCGGAACATCTTTTCCATTTTTTCTATATGGAATTGGCTTTACCGACTTGCGCAGATAATCTCCGCTTAAAGTTTCGTTTACAAATTCTTCGAATCTTTCTACATCCACGCCATTCCATTCAGACACGGCTTTGTCTTCAAACATCTCGGCGATTTGAGAAAAACGCTCATATCCGCCCGGTTTCAGCGCCGTTGTCGCCATGGTGATGGGCCATATTCCACAATAGGCCATCTCTGCCACAGTGAAGGTATCTGCGCCACCGGAATAAGATATCCGAAGTTTTCCGTCAAACTCACGGCTGAGTTTCAGCGCTAGTGACGCACTAAGCGAAAATAGCGGTCTGCCCGACATATACATCTCTTCGCCGGGAAGCTCCCCCGCTTTCACGTCCACCGGACATGTGTTTGTAAGCTTCACTCCAAACGACAGCCCCAGCTTGTCTGCTTTTTCCTGAAGACGCTTTAACATCGGTATAGCGTCACTCCATTGCAAGTCTGCCTTAAAGTGATGATCATCAAAACTTATATAGTCATACCCAAGCTTATCCAGTGTATTTCTTGCAAAATCATATCCTAAAAGAGTAGGATTACATTTCACATACGTGTGCAGGCCTTTTTCACTCAAAAGATATGTTGCTATTTTTTCTATTTCATCGGGAGGACATCCATGCAAGGTGGACTCTGTGACAGACCCACTTATTTTAGAGGAAATTGAATTGACATACTCGGCATCGATATTTTCAAATTTATCTAAGTTTGCCAGCGTCCACGCCATGCATTCTTTCCAAGCAGCTGTGTTTTTAGCATCTTTCATGCCTTCTAAGAAGTTATCAACTTTCTCAGACTTTATCCCTTCTAGGTCATATCCAACACTCATGTTGAAGATAAACCCATCGGGATTGCCCAGCTGTAACTCTTTGGCCAAAAGCTTACATGCAAACCACGCTTTGATATATTCTTCCAAAGCTTGCGGCACAAAAAGCTCTGTAGACCACTCGCAGTTATAACATTCGTCGCCGGCCGTAATACATGGACGCTGCACACATTTAGACATCTCGTCTCCATCCATCACCTGCACTGTCTTACATTCAAAAAATCTATTTCCTGTCAAATACCCCGCCACAAAGTTTTGTGCCAATTGTGTGTGTGGACCCGCCGCCGGACCAAAAGGTGTCTCAATAAACTCATCAAACATAGGCAGCATTTTTTCGTTTTCTATCTTGACTATTTTTGAAACCCCAAATATAGTTTTTCCGGTTTTATACTCAGCCAATATTCTGTTCATCAGCTTCGGAAACGAAATTGTCCGCATTAATTCTCCCATAAAGCCCTCCTGCTTTTAATATGCGCCTAGGCAACCCGATGTAATCCGAATCCGCCTATTTTTGGTAAATTTATGTGCGATACGTCGTTTTCCTCACTTACAATACAAAAAGTATTGCTCGCTCGTCTGCCTTGTCTAACACAAAATTTACTAAAAATAGGTTCTTGAGAATTTTTCATACCGCCAAAAGTTCTACAGGCAAGGAAGTGCGGTGCCGTAAGGCTAGCGCCTTACAAAGCACCCTTGCGAAGTTTTAAAGCTTTTGGCTAAATGAAAAACGGGTTCGTCTTACATCGGGATGCCTAAATCAGCCCAAAGTTTTTTACTTTCTTCAAACGTCCATGCGTTTATTTTGTCTTCGTCAATGGCCACAAACTCTCTGTCTTTATAAACAACTTTTCCGTTTATTATCGTACTACGGCAGTTTTTGCCCATCATGCCAAACAGCATATGTCCGTCAATATTATCGTGTGAGAACGGTGTGAACGGCTTGTAGTCCATCACGATAACGTCGGCCGCGGCACCTTCTTTCAGCACACCCAGTGGCTTTTCGAAATATTTAGCACAAAGTTTTGGGTTTTCTGCAAATAACGCATCTGTACTCTCGCACCATCCAACATTCGCCATACCTGCGTTGTGCCTTTGCATCGGCAATATTGTTTTCAGGCTTTCCAGCATGTCATGGGTGTATCCGTCTGTTCCCAGCGCCACCGGAATGCCTCTTTTCACAAACTCCAGCACCGGTGCACATCCTACCGCGTTACCCATATTCGATTGCGGATTATTCACTATCATGGTTTTTGTCTCTGCGATGATATCCATTTCACTCGGCGACACATGAATGCAGTGTCCCAACACGGTTTTTTCGCCCAAAATGTTGTTGTACAAAAGGCGATTGATGGATCTAGTGCCGTATTTGTTCATGCTGTCATACACATCGTTCATGCCTTCGGAAACATGTATGTGAAAGCCTGTCATGCCGTTGTTTTCAGCCACCATACGCTCAAATGTCCTATCGGAGATGGTAAACAGTGCATGCCCGCCAAACATGGCTTTTATCATATCGTCGTTTTCATCCTTGCACCACTTGGCAAAATCGGCGTTTTCTTTTATGCTTTGCATGCACTTTTCTTCGCCGTCACGATCCGACACTTCATAGCATAGATTTGCTCTTATTCCCACTTCTTTGCACACGTCTTTTATGGCAAACAGCGAGCCTGTGATTTCGCCAAAAGACGCATGATGATCAAAAATAGTGGTGACACCGTTTCTTACACAGTCAAGCACTGTGGCATATGCCGAGGCTTTTGTTCCGTTCAGTGTCAAGTTGCGGTCAATCTTCCACCACATTCCATCCAGCACTTCATAAAAGTTTGTAGGGTTATATCCCGGAATGGACAGTCCTCTTGCAAGCCCCGAGTAAATGTGGGCATGTGCATTGATAAGCCCTGGCATGATAACACCGCCCATAGCGTCTACATATTCGGCGTCTTTGTATTTTGCTTTCAGCTCTTCAAAGCTCCCGATTTCTTTAATCGTGTTTCCATCGCATACCACCGCGCCATTTTCAAAATATGTTTTGTTTTCGTCCCTGGTAATCAGCTTTCCGTTTCCGATTAATAGCATAAAACCCTCCTTGTGAAGCATTGCTTTGGTATAAATTAAAAAAGTCACCTATATAAAAAAAGGCGACACTTTTGTTTTCACACAGACATATACAACAAAAGAACTTACCCTTCTTTTGACCCGTGCGCGAAGCACTCCGTTGCAGTCATCTGACGTGTTAAATATTCAGTTTTAGCTCGAACAACTTCTTTGTTCTATAAAAAATTGTACACAAAAATTTTATATTTGTCAATTAGCATTCTTGAATTATGATACACAAATTGATAGTCATGCTTTTGTGGATTTTGCACAAAAAATTGTTTTCAAGTAATCAACTATCACTTTTTTCTGTTTGATTTGTATTGTTTTTTGGTAGAGTCAAGTTTAAAGCCACCGCAACTATAGCGGCGATAACCACCGGTGATGTACCAAAAACCGTGTGCACCCATTCAGGGATTCCCGGTCCTTGCAAAACACCGGCAACTTGAGTAACACCAATACCCAGTGCCACCGAAAGCCCCACAATGGTCGAGTTTCTTTGCGTAAATGTTTCAGACGTAATCATCCGAACGCCTGTCATGGTGATTGTAGCAAACACCGAAACAGTCGCGCCGCCTATCACCGCCTGAGGTATTGTGGTCAGTATGGACGCAAACTTCGGAACCACGCCTGCACACAACAATACAATCGCCGCAAAAGCAAAAACGAATTTATTTACCACCTTGTTCACGGTAACAATGCCTACATTTTGGCTAAAGCTTGCTGTGGGCAATCCGCCAAAAATCGAGCCTACAATGCTTATGACACCTTGGGCTATTACGCCGCCCGATAGTTCTTTATCGCTGGGCATCCTTCCAAGGCCCCCGGAAGTTGTGGCCGACAAATCCCCTATCGTCTGTACCGCATTGATTATATAAACTATCGCCAGTGATATACAAGCCGAAACGTTAAACTCTATGCCAAAATGTAATGGTTTTGGTAGCAAAAACCACCCCGCACCCGACACACTTGAAAAATCTACTATGCCCATTGCTAAAGCAACTGCATACCCTGCAATCATGCCAAACAAGATAGAACCCAGCTTTAATATTCCTTTTGTGAAGTTCCCAAGAACTATGACAACCACAAGGGTGACAATAGAAACTATCCAGTTTTCTGCCGAGCCAAAGTCTCCGCCTGCCGCAGAACCACCTGCCATATATCGCACAGCAGTCGGATAAAGCGACAAGCCAATAGTAAATATAACCGTTCCTGTAACCAGTGGCGGAAAAAGCACCCTGATTTGCTTTACGAAAATGCCGAAAACAATCGCAACAACGCCGCCAACTATCTCTGCACCTAGAATTGTTGGTAAGTTAAACTGCCCTCCAATTGCCAGTAATGTCGGAACATACGCAAAACTTATGCCCATGACTACCGGCAAGCCCGCACCCAGTTTACCGCCTATGGTGTACGTCTGAATAATGGTTGCAATCGCTGTGACTATCAGTGATACCTGGATAAGCAACGTTGTATCAGACGGCGATAAACCCGTCACTCCCGCCACCAAAATAGCCGGTGTGATAATCCCCACAATCGCGGCAACAACATGTTGCAATCCCAGCGGAACCACCTGCTTTATCGGCGGAATTCCCCCAAGTTCAAACACGGACGCTGTTGACTCTTTTGCCATGACACACCTCATAAGATAATCTGAATTTTCGTTTTGAATTTTAAGTAGCATAACTATAACCCAGTCTTTTTTTGGTTGTCAAGCACAAATTTTTATGATGTAATTCATTTCAAATTATACTTTTTGCTAAGAAGGTTTAGATATGTCGGCAAATATTTTTTTACAAATCACCACCAAATGTACTTAAAATATTTTTTGTGTTTTGAGGATTTTTTTCATCGTTTCATTTTCACAACCGATATTAAAATATCACCGTGGCTTGCATAATATGTAAATTTATTTAACCATTTCATTTATTTTTTTCGGGTGACGAAACAGCATAAATATTTTGCTTGTGTTTTATTTTTTTTAAAAAAAGCTAGTGTATTTTTGTTACTGTAAAATCAATTTTATCAAAAAAAAGTAATCTGCAAATTTTATGATAAATACACAAAAATACAGTTTGAAGTTTTACATATTAACTAGGCCTTTTTTATCAGACACAAAATAAGACACCGGAACTTAATCCGATGCCTGATTGGGTGCAGCGTCACGCTGCTGGTGGAGCAGACAAATCTAAATCCGAACTTTCTATATCGCTTAAAGTTACAGTC
>CAYJIG010000020.1:0-33573 GCA_964370165.1 uncultured Oscillospiraceae bacterium | reverse complement strand
AATCTATATATTTTTCATGCCCATGTATACGAAAATCCGCCTATGTTATGCTGCGTTTCAAAATCACCTATGATAAAACACGAACTGCTAACACTCCCCGGATTTTGCCCTGTTTGCAAACAATTTGCAAACGAGATAGGGGAGGACGTTTGCATACACGCACCTTCGCAAACCACGCTACGGCCAAGCCTCCTAAGGATGAAATGTAGGCAGGGTTCCTACCGAGGGTGCCAGCCGAGTAGCTCGGCAGCAAATCGGCACTCATTTAGATGGGTGCTTTTTGTTTGCTCGGCGTCATATATACGCCCTGTGATGATTAAAAAACTTCGCATTTAAGCTGTTTTTTCTCGGAAATCTCCAACGCTCAGACAGGGTGCTGAACCACTGCGCTGTCATCAATATCAAGGGCGAAAGCTATCGTCTTAAAGAACGCAAAGAATTCATCAAGCAAAAGCAGCAGATTGTCAACACACTTTTTGAGGCGAAGGCCTAATTTTTTAGCTTTTATCTCTGCAAAATTTAATCGGTGTTGACAATAAGTATAAATTGACAAGGGTATAGTAAAATACTATAATTAATTTAATTGTACTATAATTGAAACACTTTAAAAATTTGTGCAAATACGACATTTGTGCTTTTTTTTACAAGATGAAGATTAAGATTGACGCAGGCACAATTAAACGGAATTTATCGGCTGTACTGTATGGATTTTTAAAGGCCTTGCTTATATATAATAAAGGAATAGAATATATATGAAAACCTACTTGTTCATACCGTTATTCCCGTTATTGTCTACTATGTGTTTAGAAAGCATGCCTTTGGACACTGTTAATCATTTATAGGTTGCGAAGAATTATTCAAAAATAAAACAATGAATAGAGGCCTATATGCTCTTTAACTCGTTCGATTTTCTGCTTTTTTTCCCCGCAGTTACCCTTGTATATTTTGTGATACCACATAAAGTTCGGTATCTCTGGCTTTTGGTTGCAAGCTATTATTTTTATATGTCGTGGAATCCAAAGTACGCCGTGTTGATAGCAACCTCTACCGTTATCACGTTTTTAAGCGGCATTTTAATTGAAAAGGCTAAAACCGTAAACGCAAAAAAATGGTGTGTTGCGGGAAGCTTTGTTTCAAACCTTGCAATACTGTTTTTCTTTAAATACTTTAACTTTGCCTCCGACCTTCTCGAGGCTACCATTACAAGGCTTGGGATATCCTACGATGTGCCGTCGCTTTCGCTGTTGCTTCCCGTTGGTATTTCATTCTATACGTTCCAGGCACTTTCTTACACGCTTGATGTGTATCGGGGCGACTTGAAAGCTGAAAAAAATATTGCAAAATATGCGCTTTTTGTTTCGTTTTTTCCCCAACTTGTTGCAGGACCTATTGAACGCTCAAAAAACCTTTTACCTCAGTTCAACGAGGTGCATAATTTCGACTTCGACCGTATGAAAAGCGGGCTTCAGCTTATGCTTTGGGGGTTGTTCCAAAAGATGATAATAGCCGACAGATCCGCTATTTTTGTTAACGAGGTGTACAACAACATAGGAGCGTACAACGGAATAGTGATTTTTTTTGCAACTGTTTTGTTTGCGTTCCAGATATACTGTGACTTTGCAGGTTATTCCAATATAGCAATTGGTGCCGCCCGTGTTATGGGCTTTAAACTTATGCAAAATTTCAACAGTCCCTATTTTGCGATTTCCATCCCCGATTTTTGGAAGCGTTGGCATATATCTCTTACCTCGTGGTTTAGAGATTATCTTTACATACCTCTTGGAGGAAACCGAAAGGGAACGTTTAGAAAATACCTTAATACAGCAATAGTTTTTGTTGTAAGCGGGCTTTGGCATGGTGCAAGGCTCAACTTTGTTGCTTGGGGAATTATTCATGCGGTTTTCCAAGTTGCGTCGCTTTTAACCGAGAAAAAACGAAAAAACCTTAGAGATAGATTTGTGCCGAGAAAACTTGTCGGTATATACAAATTTTTAAGAATATTAATGACGTTTGGCCTTACAACTTTTGCTTGGATATTTTTCAGGGCGAACAATTTAACCGATGCATTTAACGTTATAAGGATTATGCTTACTCAAACGCCGGTTTTTGGCGTAATTTCTAATATGACACAGCCTTATGATTTAATAACAATCTACGAAACCTATTTTCCTGTAGCGGTATTTACAATTCGAGAAGTTGTGTTGGTAGCTATATGCATTGTTGTTATGTTTGCGGTTGAATATATTCGTATTCATGGCGGGGTAGCAAATCGTTTTGAACGGTTGCCGTTCTTTATACGCTGGCCGATACTTTATATATTTATGTTTTTGATAATAATATTCGGCGTGTATGGAGGAAACGCCATTCAACAGTTTATATATTTCCAGTTTTAGGGGAGAAGATTTCTATGTTGAAAAAAATAGTTGGTTCGGTAGTGTTTTTGGCGGTGTTTGCGGTTTTGTTTTCGTATTTGAATAATCCGGTAATTTGGAATGAAAATCTTGAGTGGCATGCGGTAGCAACGGATCAAGTTTTCAAAAATGAATATAGAGATAAATATGATATATTGTTTATCGGGAGTAGCCATGCAAACTGTACATTTTACCCTCGTCTTCTGTGGGAAGAATATGGGTTTGCGAGCCATATCCTAAGTTCTTCCGCACAAGAAATTTATGTTGCTGAATACTTTTTGAAAGATTCACTGAACGTGCAACAAAATGTAGATGTAGTTGTTTTGGAAGTTTTTGGAGCAACTATTGGCACAACATATGGCTCATTAAATGGACAATCTTCAGTTATGTCAAGCTACTCAATGACCCCGTTTAGCTTAAACAAGTTAGAGACATTAGTTACACATTTAAACGATGTACCAATAGTAAAAAGAATTTTACCGCTTTTGCCACTTGTTTCGTATCACGAAAATTGGAAAATTTTAACTTTAGATAATTTCAAGCCTATCAATCATGAAAAATACAAGTATAATTTTGGAGCTCAATTAAACAAAAATATTGCCGATGATCTTACACAACCAGAAATAAACAAAACCGAAGTTGCTGATTTTCATGAAGGCTCAAAAGATAGTCTGATAAATATTATAGATTTTTGCAAAAATAATAATATTGAACTCGTATTAGTGGTGTCGCCTTATGTAATTGATGAACAATCACAAAAAGTTATGAACAGTGTTGAGGTAATAGCAAATCAATATAATGTACCTTTTATTAATTATAATCATCTTTATGATGAAATAGATATAGATTTTAGTACAGATTTTTTTGATTATCAACATTTAAACGATTTAGGAAAAGAAAAAGTTACAAACCATTTGGGTGAATTTCTATACGAAAATTATCAAATCCCCGATAGAAGAGGAGACACCGGTTTTGACGATTTCGATTTAGCGGAGCAAAGAGAATATTTTTTTGGAAAGTAATTAATATAATAAATCGAATAAATTTTCCATTATAGCCAAACCATTTTAAAATTCATACAAAATAAGCCTAAAATGCCATATGAAAACTTTGTTAAACAATGCGAAGAGTTCTGAAATGCTACCTGCTAAATATAATTTAGCTAAATGGAATGTTAACCGCCGTATTGTGAGAACTTTAAAGCGTGACTATACAATTGTTATTGAAACTATCTGCAAAAAAAGAACACAAAAATAAAGTGAATGAATATATAAACCCTCTTGTCATAAGTGCTTACATTTTGTTTTTTGGAACTACAGTGCTTTCGGTTGTTTGCCTTAGTTATATGAATTTATCTTCAGCCGTAGTCTTAGACTCACTAAGTTATGTTTTTGTCGGTATACTCAGCTTTGTGCTTTTGAAAGAAAAATTCTCAAAGCGTAAAATAATCGGTATGTTGTTAATTTTTGCTGGATTAATTATTTTTTCTATTTAAAACAGTGGTGTTTACACATGCAAATAAAAAAGGTTTGTTTTCACTTTGAAAATAGTGAAAACAAACCTTTTTATATACTCATATGTAGTTTTAGCGTACTGGCAACACCGATAAAACCAGAGCTGATAACACCACTCGTAATCACCCAGCTTGCAAACAACCCACAAACAAGATAGGGAAGAAGCGTTTGTATACACGCACCTTCGCAAACCACGCTACGGCCAAGCCTCCTAAGGATGAAATGTAGGCAGGATTCCTACTGAGGGTGCCAGCCGAGTAGCTCGGCACCAAATCGGCACTCATACAGATGGCAAAAGCATACATTTATGTGTAGCTGATGCAATAACACCTGACTTGAAAATTTTGTAGGCTCAATAGTTTTGGACATAATTGATATTTGACAGCTCACAAATGATGGCTGGTTTGCAGTCGAAATATGTCAATATGCCCAAAAAAAAACAATTTAGTTCAGTGAAATTAACAGTATACAAAATTGTATACAATATTGTATACAATATTGTATACTGTTTTTACACCCAAAGCCTTAAATTTAGAATAGGAGGCAGTATGATACACAATGGACAGACCCCCGAGGAGTATATATATCACTATATTCGGGGAAAGGTTATGTCCCATGATATTTTTCCCGGAAACAAGATTAACGAAGCGCAGTTGGCAGACGAAACAGGCATTAGCCGTACCCCCATTCGGGCGGCGCTGAAACACTTGGCTTATGAAGGGTTGGTGGATGCTTATCCAAATCGTGGTTGTTATGTTGCATCACCAACTTTAAAGGAAATGCAGGATGTATACCGTTGCAGACAGGTGCTTGAGGCTGAAGCCACTCGCACGGCCTGCTTGCATATTACCGATCAGCAAGTCGAAGAATTGAGAGCGTTATTAGATCGTCAAGTTATAGCTCACAGGGAACGAAACTTGCAAATGTTTTTAGAGGTTAATTCAGAGTTTCATACGCTTATCAGCAAGATCTCTCAAAACCCATTTTATCTCAAGTATATCCAAGAGTTAAATCTTCGCTGTGATGTTTATTTATTGTTTTATGATAAGTTTCAAATAACTCCGGTAGAAAAATCTTTTGCCCTAAAAGAACACACGGCTATTGTAGAGGCACTGCAAAATCGAGATGCGGATGCCTGCTATCGTTTAGCCGCCGAGCACAACCAAAGCACTTTAGATCAACTGAACAACGATAAAATTTAGTGAACATAAGAAAAAGGACCGTATCTGTGTGCAAGCTTGCCGGCACGTCCACAGAAACAGCCCTCTCTCTATCCATGCGATTGGATACCTTATTGTACACTAATTTTTATAATATATCAACAAAAATTAGTAACAAGGAGGATGGCACGTGAAAAAAGTAGAATTTTTATACCTATCTCAAGAGGATATCCTTTCCCTCAATATCGGCTGGGGTGAAATAATCAGTGCAGTAGAGGCAGCTTGTAGTGAACAAGCTAATCGAACAATTGAATGTCCACCCAAAAGGGGTGTTCACTCCAGAGAAGATTGTTTTATTCATGAAATGCCCGTTTACTTACAAAAAATGGATGCCTGTGGTATCAAATGGGTAAGTGGGTATCCTATGAACTATAAGCATGACTTGCCCCAAATTTTAGGTGTGCAAATCATGAACGATCCTGAAACCGGTGTTCCCACTTGCATTATGGATTGTCGCTGGATTACTGCGGTACGAACAGCCGCTGCCACCGCCATTACCATGAAATATTGCGCTCGTAAAGACTCCAAGAAAATTGCCATTATTGGTGCGGGTATGCAAGGTAGGATGCACTTGCTAGCTATTAAACATGTGCTGCCTTCATTGGAAGAATGCCATGTATTTGACATTAAAGAAAATATGCTCACTGCTTTTGCCCAGACTATGCCTGATAAAAGCGGCGTGGCAGTGAAAACTTTCACCACTGTGGAAGAGGCAATTCAAGATGTGGATATTATTGTAACTTGCACTCAAAAACTTCACCAGCCCATCATACCGGCAGAAGCTATGAAACCCGGCATGGTAGGTGCCGGCTTAGAGGCTGCTCGTGCATGGCCGGGCGAGCTTTTACATGGTGGTGTAGACAAAATTGTTACAGACCACTTAGAGCAAACTATGTCTTATGGATCCACCGGAGCGTTCCAGGGTGGCTTGCCTTCGTTCTACTGTGAGCTGGGCGAGCTTGTTAACGGAAAAATAGGACGAGAAAATGATGAAGAAACATTTTTAGCCTTTAACATCGGCTTTGCGGCCGAAGACATTGCCCTGGGTCAAGTTATTTATGAAAAAGCTCAGGAAAAGGGGATAGGCGTCACTTTACCCTTGATGGAAGTTGCAGACTATTAATTTTGCAGTGCATAAACATGGTTATATGCTACACCTTTTTAGGTGTAGCATATAAAACACTATAATATTTTTATTTTGGAGGTTGTTTATGGATAAAACAAATAAAAAAAAGGAGCCACGGAAAATCACGTTAATAGAGTCCGTGCTTCTCCTTTTAGTTTTTATAGGCATAATGATTTGGACCGCTTTGATAGCTAAAACTCCCACCGCAATGGGTGTTCTGTATTGTGCGGTTATTTGCGCCATTTATGGTGTGGCTGTGCTAAAATATCGATTTGAAGACTTAATAGCAAATGTGTATAAAGTTGCTCAAACTGCAATGCCTGCCCTGTTTTTTCTTTTGCTGACCGGATTTGTTTCGGCCGCGTGGATTGCCAGTGGCACCATTCCTTACATGATTTATCTCGGTCTTGCTATTATCACACCTTCTATATTTTTATTTTCCGCGTTTATTATGACAGCCATTGCCTCCATGGTTACCGGTACCAGCTGGGGTATTGTTACCTCTTTGGGACTGGCACTGGGTGGTATTGCCGTAGGACTTGGCATTCCTCTTCCCATGGCAGCCGGTGCTATTGTTTCAGGCTGTTTTTTGGGCGACAAATGGTCTCCGTTATCTGACACACCGAACTTGGCCGCCGCGTCCACAGGACAAAATATTATCAAACTTTTTGTCAACTTGGCGCCCACTGCCGGTGGCGGTGCTATAATTGCCGGTATTATTTATCTTATTATGGGTTTTGCTCTGCCTCAAAGTGGAAACTCAAGCATTGATGAAATCACTGTTTTGCGCGAGGGTCTGGCAGGTGCTTTTGATTTCAACATACTGCTTCTTGTTCCTATAATCTTCGTGTTTGTTTTTGCAGCACTCAGATTCCCCGCTCTTCCTGTGCTTTTCATAGGTGTTCTTATTGGTATGGCCGAAGCCATAATTTTCCAAGGTGTAAGCCTTTCGAGTATTACTGGCATTGTTTGGAGTGGTTATGTTTCTACTTCCGGTAACGAAGTTATTGATGGTCTTTTAAGCCGTGGCGGCGCCATGAGTTTAGCCGGACTAGCTATGCTTCTTTTTGCGGCTTTCACCTTTGCGGGAATGCTGGAAAAAATCGGTGTACTTGATGCCTTGATGAGCAGCCTGCTTAAAAATGTTAAATCTCAAGGCTCTTTGGTGCTATGTAATGTTATCACCTCTATTGCTACTGTGTTACTCAGTTCTTCGGTTTATGTTTCTATCATCCTAAACGGCAGAATGTACGATAAAGCTTATCGTGAAAAAGGACTGGACATCATTTGCCTTTCTCGCTCATTATCGGAAGGTGCTTCTCACTACGGTGCGTTAGTTCCATGGAGTGGCGGCGGCGTATTGGTTATCGCCACACTGGGTGTAGCCCCTTGGAGCTATGTGCCTTATGCGTTTGCAGCTTTTGCGGCAACAGCTCTTACAGTGATATTTGCATATGCCAACATTTTCATGCCAAAAGCAAAATATGACGAAAACTTAGAGCTCATTGAAGAGGGTGTTGAAGCAACCGCTTAATATAGCACTCATTACAGTGCCAGTACCCTATAACTTCAAAGGAAGATATGGGGCTGGCACTGATTCTATACTGGGAAAATGAATGATTGGAGGTAATATGAATCTAACCATTTTAGATATTGTAATTATTGTCGTTTACATGTCGACGATTATTTTCATAGGCTTGTGGAGCAAAAAGAAAATTTCTACCCCGGATGATTATTTTATTGCCAACCGAAGCCTTGGTACCTTAGTTATTGCAGCAACTGTATGTGCCTCCATTTTAGGGGGGTCGGCCATGATAGGTCGTGGCGGCGTAATGTATTCGTCCGGTGTGGTTGGTATCCTTTTGGGATTGCCCTACCTAATTGGTATGTATATTTTTTCCGGTATGTCCGGGCGTATCCAGGCAGTGGGCGCCAAATATAATATTAAATCAATAGCAGAGCTTATGGAGTATCGTTTTGGGCGCAACACCAGGCTACTTATTGCTGCCTTAATTTCTTTTGCAATGATGGCCACAGTGGCAAGCCAGCTGGCAGCCTTTGCCACAGTACTTGAAACCATAACCGGCATATCTTTTGAGGTAGGTGTTTGGGTGGCGCTGGTTATCATTGTGGCTTACACCTCGGTTTCGGGATTGTTTGGTGTGGTATACACAGATGTCATTCAGTTTGTTGTTCTTATCACATCGGTATATATTATATTGCCCATATTAGGTGTTGGCGAGGTTGGAGGATTAAGTACTCTTATAGAGGCAGTTCCCAAAACCCACATGGAATGGAACATCACCCCAACTATTGTCTCCAGCATTTTCACAACCCTAATTTTCACTTTTGCAGGGGCCGAGATGTGGCAACGTGCTTTCTCTTCAAAAAGTCCTAAAGTGGCACGTAGAGGCATGTTTATCGGAAACACCGTTTACGCATTCACCATTATTATCACGCTTATCCTTTCGCTAACAGCAGTGGTGTTACTACCAAATGTGCCCGAAATTTTCGGAACGGCAGATGCAGCCTTACCGGCGCTTATTATTCATATTCTGCCCACAGGGCTATTGGGCTTGACCATTTCCGGGCTTATCGCTGTTATCATGTCCACGGCAGATACCTACTTACTTATCTCCGCACAAACTTTCGTGGTGGATTTTTTAAAACCTTTACTTAAACGGGAAATATCCTCGTCTCAAGAGTTGCTTTATTCGCGCATTTTCACCGTTGTTGGCGGCATTGTAGCTGTAGTTATATCCCTTTATGTTGAAGGCGTATTTAATGTGCTTATGTTTGCTTGGACTTTCTATGCGGCTTCTGTGGGAATTCCCGCGGTGTTGGCACTTTACTGGAAAAAAGCAACAGCAGGGGGTATTTGCACCGGAACAATAGCCGGATTTTGCGGTAGCATCCTTTGGAGAGTTTTAGGTAATCCTCTTGGTCTCAGCGAAGTTTTGGTAGGCGCATTCTTATGTGCTATTGGATGTGTTACTGTTTCATTAGTTCAGTCTCGAAATCAGCAAGCCGGCAAATTTCCTACTCTGTAATATTTTACATATTTTTGTATTAAAAACGTAACCCAACATTACTAAAATAAATACAACAATTTTCAAACTGTTTGCAATATTTTGCTTTAACATGCCGCTGCTTGCTTTCGCCAACAAGGGTTGTATCAAACGATAAAATACGGTTGATACAGCCCTTGTTTTATAAGTTGATATTATTATTTCAAGTGATTTATATTGTGATTTAAACAGCATTTAATAGGAAGAATGAAAATGAAAAAAAGACTTCAAGTAATGCTAAGTTCATGGTCGTCTACAATCGAAATTGTAATAGGAATTTTTGTGCTTGTAGCCTGTGCCATAGGCGGTGTAGGCGTAATATTAAACACTAGCATACCGTCACTTTTTAATAGCCCGGAATATTTCATTGAGTGGATAAATATTATCTGCTACTTTGTAATCGGTGTTGAATTTGTAAAGATGATTACAAGCCATAGTGTCGACTCTGTTGTTGACGTACTACTTGTTGCACTTGCACGACAAATGGTGGTGGAACATGTTCCGCCACTCGATGCTTTGCTTATTATAATTGCTGTTACGCTATTATTTTATGTAAGAAAGTATTTATATGTTTCAAAAATAGATAAGCTAACAACAGATGAAACTCCGAGAAAATAATAAAAAAAGTACTGGTATTTGTGGTTTTGCCTCTGTTTCAGTACATTGAACTTTAAATAAATATCCCCCGGCTTAGTGTAGTGACCCCCAAAAGTTAGATTTAAAAAACTAACAAATGAGAGGTCGGTACAAAGCCGGGGGATATTTATTTATATCCTAAAATCACTTTTCCTATTATATTGTTTTCATGTATTGTCCCTACAATACGGCTATCTTTTGAAACACTGAAATTATCCCCCAATAAAAATACTTCATTTTCAGGAACTACTGTCTCCATAGTTCCCTCAAAAACAATATCGCTATATTGTTTGATAATTTCACCATCGACATAAACCTGATTATTTTTTATGAGCACTGTTTGACCTTGCGTTGCTATTACTCTTTTAATTAAACTTGCGTTCAATGAATTTTGCCTATTTGTCACCACTATATCATTATTCTGTACTTGTTTAATGATTTTACAAACAAGCAATATATCTCCATTTGACAAAGTAGGCTCCATACTATCGCCAAAAACAAATGCAATATTGCAAATAAAAATATTCACAAAAAGCACTACTACAAGTAAGATAATTAATAATTTATTTTTTATTATCGTCTTCATCAAATACTACAACATCTTCTTCAACTTCCATATTTTTGTTTTTATCTATTTTCAAAGTTTCATTCATTTTTCTTTTCACTCTATGAAAATGCAACGCCACACCTGCCCCTATAGCAATAAGTATTCCGGCTCCGGCCTGGATAACATATGCTAAAATTGAAGGATCAATGTATGCAAAAGCAGAGATAGAGAAAACTAGCGTGATCAAAATACATAAAATAAATGTTTGTAATAATTTCATTATAATTAGCGCTCCTTAACAAGTTGTTTTAAATTGAGTTTCATTCTATTATATCGCTCATTAGCATAGTTTTCAAATTCTTGCCCATCAAAAGGCACTTTTGTTTTGCCCCACAAACTCCACAAAAAATCCACCATTACTTTATTTATTGTAAATTTTTGCAGTTCATGTTCATTGGGTAAATGCTCGAAATAGTAGGATAATAAAGCATCATCTTCTATGTTATTATAACCACTTTCTATACTTACACAAGCTAAATCCCACATAAAATCATTCATTCCGGCATATTCCCAATCAATTAAGTACATTTCATTTTTGCTTTTTACCCAATTTTCACAAAGGGGATCATTATGGCATGGGACAAATGATATATTGTTTTTATAGAGTGTATTTCTGAACTGCATAATAATTTCTTTTGATTCGAAATAATCGTCAAAAAGCTTTATGTTTTTTTTGAGTATAAAACTTTCATATTGATTTGCTGTATTTAAAAAATCAAACATAATATGGGTATCTTTTTTACAAGTGTGTAATTTTTTAAAAGTTTGTGCTATTAAGTTTATGTTCTCGTCCTTTTTCATACTTTCAGTATTCATGGTAATAGCATCTTTAATATATCTTGAAATTTTAACCCCTGTTTCTTCGTCAAAAAATAAAATTTCACTATCAAGCCCCAGCTCACAAGCTAAAGTGAGGCTGACTTTTTCATCTTTTCTGTTGATTATATGTTTAGACATTTCTGTGGGGAACCTAAAAACATAGTGCCCACTATTAAGCTCAACAGCAAATGTTGTGTTTGTCATGCCGCCTAAGCGGGTCACATTATGTATGGTTTCGTTTTCAAAAACCAGATTTTTTAATTCCTCTATCCGTTTATCCATTTAATTAAGTTCTCCTAAAGAAAGCGTTTATATGAATGATCTATCTCTGCGAGCTCTTGTAGTGTATCAACTTCAGCAATATCATTAGAATTGCATTCTTTACACCTTAGCTTATAATCTTCCTTATAATGCATTGTTGGGGCTACGTCCCAAAAATAATTCAGACCACCTTCGCTTTCATAAAGTCTTTGTATGTCTTTTGAAAGTTTTGCTCCATCGTTTTTATCCCAGTATGAAATGCCATACAGCCTATACACATTTTCTCCGCCTATTCGTACATTTTCAATAAACCCGTTTTCAACATCAAAACACCAATCATCAGTGTTTTCATAAAAAGCACCTACATAATGAGTGCTGAAATTGTATTTCGAAATTATATTTTGGTTTAATAATATTAAATCGGATTCGAAGATATATGCATTGGACAGATGTTCTTTGACACAAAGTGCAGAAGTGATAGTATTGCTAGTGTTATACATAGGATTGTCAACAAATTTTATGCACGGATATTTTTCAAGCAATACATCAAACTCATCTTTTAAATATCCGCGCACAATAATTATATTTTCGATTTTTGCATTTATAACAGCAGTTATTAAATTTTCTATAATTCTAATTCCATTTACCTTTACTAAAGGCTTTGGTAAATTATCTGTTACGGGAGAAAGTCGTGTCCCGCAACCCGCAGCTAAAAAAATAGCGGTTTTCACCTTGTAAGGCTCTAGTGTATCCAGGCCGTTTTTTGTTATGCCGTTAAGGTCAATTAAATTAAGATTTTTAAATTTTTCATAAATTTGTGGTTGTTTAAGATTACTGTGGTTTATGAATTCAATGCCGTTTTTTTCGATGTTGCAAAGCAAATCAAATTCTTCATGTGTTAAATCTATCATAATCCTCTTATTTCAACCTGTTTTTATTTTGCTTTTCCACTAAAGTTTTCAATATAAAGCTGCCTGCAACTTTTGCTGATGATCCTAAATTAAATATGTTTTCATCCCTGCATTTTATTATTTTTTCTTTATATTTTTCATGGCTGTTCAACATATCATCAATGATATTTTTTATGTCACAAAGCTCATTTATATCAAATGCTTTTCCTATTTCTTTTCTAAGTTCAAAATCCACAGGTTCAACACCAAGCTCTTTCCACTCAGGATTTTGAACTTTCATTGGAGTATTCACAAAAACAGTTGGCCTCAAAGAAGTGAAACTAAACTCATAACCAATAGCCGACCAGTCTGTGATTAAAACATCTGCTGAAAAAACAGTAAAATTATTACTAAAATCTGTTTCTATAATAAAATCGTCATTAAAGTCGTCTTTGTACTTTTCTAATAATGCATTGATTTTAGACTGATAAAGGCGAACATACTGGGGATGAGGGCGCACAATTATTTTGTAATTATCACCTTTGATATTATCTATAATATCACCCAAACAGCTATCCATGATATTATCTTTTTGCCATGACGGAGCAATTAAAATAGTGGGTTTTTCATTGTGATTTATGTGGGTTTCATTAAATGTTTTAATCATATCATCAATTAAAACATATCCGGTTTCAATTAATTGTTTTTCTTTTGTGTTATATAGTTGCTCTTGTGCCCTAAGTTCTTCTATTTGATAAGGCCCCACACAAAATATAGCATCAAAATAAGCTAATGCATTTTTGTTGTAAAAAAGATTGGTGCTGCCTATTCCGTGTTCTGTGAAAATATAGCAAATATCTTTTTTCACATATGAACGTTTGATATGAAAATTTTCTATGTCCGGTGTTGTCATCACCATAACTTCGCAATCAAGTTTCATCATTAAAGTTATAAGTTTTCTATCACCTATATAATATGCCTTTATTTTATCATTATGTTTTGCACGCTCAAACATAGCATCGTTTACATCTCTGCATATATAATGAATGGTAATATTACTATGCTCTAAAATATATTCTATTATGTCTTTAAAATACTTATAAAATCCATTTCCTTCCGAGTAAAAAACAAGTTTTTTGTTTTTTACTGAAAAGAATTTTTTATAGTCTTCTTTTTCTTTTTTATAGTATTTATCCTTTTCAAACCATTTTTTTCTTTTGCCGCCAAGGCTGTTTAGCTTGTTTAGCTCTTCTGTGGTAACACGCAGAGCCTCATAGTCTATATGTTTTTTGGGGCTAATTAGTGCATTTAAAATATACATTTGCGCAATGGAAAGTAAATTGCCGCTTGTCCAATAAAGTGCAACACCTATTGGAACAACTAGGCTTAAATATAACGATAAAGCTACTGAAAATAACATGGTACCATATTTGTTCAGCTTTGTTTGCTGTGATTGCAAAACATTTGCATCATTTTGAGTTTTACACATTAAATATGCAGAAAGACAGGAAATAAAAGGAACTAATAGTGTAAATCCCTTTTTAAATATAGGAATAGCAGTTAAGTCAAATGATAAAAAATATGTGTCTATTTGTTGTATTGATGATAGTATTTCATCAATATTTGATACACTTTTAATGTTTAAAAATTCATTGAAATATATTGGGTTGTGTATAGTATTTATTACGGTTGTTTGTATTGATGAAGAGTCGGCATCAGCTCCTGTAAGCTGTGCGGTTAAATTTATCAATTCATCGATGGCTCCAAGCGGAATATCAAGTAAAAAATCAAGTGGGTTGTAAATCACTTGAATAACACCAATAAGTAGTATTATTTGAATAATTAACGGTATTAAACTTGCAAAAGAATTGTACTTTTCTCGCTTATAAATTGCTGCTTGATGTATTGCAATATTTTCCGCGTCACCATAATATTTTACTTTTATTTTATTGATTTCAGGCTGTATTTTTATCATTTTTATAGAGTTTTTATGTGCCCATACAGAAATAGGTATCAATATAACTCTTGTGATAAATGTAAAAAGAATAATTGCCAAGCCATAATTATTGATAAAATTATAACTAATATTCATTAAATATCCAAGTATTGAGATGAAAAAATCCAAGTTGAGTCCCTCTTCAGTTATTTATTATGGACCATCTATTGTGCTGAAATTTGTGCCTAAGGATTCATTTAGTAACAAACGCATAGTGTTAACTGCGGACTCATCTACATATGCGCTTAAATCCTCATTATTGTAATAAAATGCATTAAATATATTTGTTTTATATTCCGGTATTACATCAGGATCGCCTCTTGCGCCATGATCAGACATTGTAATTATTAATGCATTTGGATCATGTGTGATTAAATTTTCAAGAACTTGCATCATTAACGTTGATGCGTATATATACTGTCCTTTATAAATCTCTTTGTCATCCCAATTTGCCATTTCTTCATCCGGTAAACGGTTACCAAACTCGTCGACTACAAATGGTGAATGAGGGAATGTAACATGCATCATGGTAAACGTAGGTTCTTGAGGGATTTTTTCACTATCACTTAGATAGTCCAAGATCATCATTATATCATCATAGTCATTGCCGTGAAAACCGGCAAATGGTCTAAGCAATGTGTTTGTGTATAATATCTCTTCAAAAGAAAATCCTTCTTCTGTAGTGTTTCCGATATTTGCAAATTCTAGCACATTGTCTTTGGAACCAAGATAATTTGTCTCACTTAATTTGTGAACATTATAATTGTGTTCTTTAAACCATGAAAACAAACGAGCATCTTGACGCAATTGTCCTCTTTCTTTGTTTGTAAGATCTTCAGAAATATAGTCAAGATATAAAAAATCAGCTACAACAACACTGGTACTTGTGGAGTTATTATTACTGTTATAAGAAATTGTAAAGTTATTATCATTCAAGAAATCTTTTAGCTGTTTATTGTCATAGTTATAACTTTCTTCCATTTGATTAAACCCGGCAAATTCGTCCCAAATTAAAACATAAATATTTGGTAAATCAGAATTGCTGGGTATAGCGGGAAACTCTTCAAATGCAATGTTTTCATTTGTATTATTTGTGTTTACATTGTTAGTGATTTTTGGTACAGCTACTACTACATTAAATAAAATCAACCCTATAACAACTATTGTCGATATAAACGAAATATCTTTGGCAATATTATTAGACAGCAATCTCCAAATTAAAACACAACATATAGCTAATGTGATGAATATTATTATTACTACGTGTCTGGTTCTTAAAGTATCTGAAAAACTTTTTATGAAATTGTTGATTAACATATAGTTGAGTATTACAAAACTAACCAGTGAGCCTATTATAGCTGCTTTTGATGAATTAAAAGTGATTAGTAGGGAGATTATATAACACACAATCCCAAGTATAGCAAAAATCAACGCTGGGGCAAATGTTGATATTATTTCAACTTCATCAATATTTGATAAGTATAAAAATAATACAGGGAAAACTGACACAAGAATTGGTAGTGCCAAATGATATATTTTTACATCTTTAAACATTTTTTTCATTTCTACATCCAAATTATTTTATTTATGATATCAATCAAATATTTTATGCAAGTGAAATGCCATAATTCCTAAATAAGTTTATCACTATTCATGGATTTTTGCAATTAGCAATTAAATGATGATTCCTATCAAAATCAAATAAGTAGCCGCTGTCTTTATAGATATTCTCGCTGAGTTTTTGTCTTAGCTGGGTATTCACCCGTGTACGAAGCGGCTTTGTGATATAGTCATAGTTGATTTTAGCGTGCTGACAACACCATCCGTAATCACCCGGTTTGCAAACAACCTGAGAACATGATAGGGGAGAAGAGTTTGCGGGTTATTTACATATAATCATAGCTTGTTAAAATATTGTTTCACAAGTTCTTTTCCACCGACTTTGCTTATCTTTCCTTTTTCTATGATAATCACTTTATCTGCCAAGGCTTCAGCGCATCTTATGTCGTGCGTGATTGTTAAGATGGTATTATTTTCTTCTTGGTGAATGGTGTTGATTATATGAACTAAGTTGTTAAGTGATGTGTAATCTTGCCCCACGGTTGGCTCGTCAAATATGATTACTTGTGGTTTCATGGAAAGCATTGTCGCTACGCCGATTTTTCGTTTTTGGCCTTCGCTAAGTGAATGTGGATGTCTGTCTAAAAGCGGTTCTATCTCAAACATGTCAACAATTTTTTGCGCATAATCAACAGAATGTGCCGAGAATAAAATTTCATCTTCCACTGTTGCCATAAACAATTGATAGTTTGGGTTTTGATACACATAAGCAACTTCCTTAAACCATTGCTTGTTGCCTTTTTCTTTTGGGAATTTGACATTTAGGTTTTGAGAGATACTGCCACCACTTGCCTTAATTAGCCTTGCAAGTAACTTTGTAAATGTGCTTTTACCTTGGCCGTTGTCGCCAAGGATCACCACTCTTTCGCCTTTATAAATAGTTAAATTTAAGTTGTCAATAATAGTCTTGTTTCGGACTGTGTATGTTAAGTCTTTAATGTCAAACAGCACGTCTTTGCGTTCTTTTTCAGGGCAAATATCTTGTATTTTCACGCTGCTGGACAATATATATTCGTGATGGTTATCCACTTTTATTACTGACTCGTTTGCCACATGATATAGCTCGTTTACATAATCAATTACCATATCCAGCCGGTGCTCAATAATTATAATGGCATACCCGTTGTCTTTTAGATATTTAAGTTTTTGCAATAACAGTATTGATGCCGGCTTATCTAAGTTGGCAAGTGGTTCATCTAAGATTATTATCTTAGAATTAAGCGCCAGCGTTGTAGCTGTGATTAGTCTTTGCTTTTCGCCGCCTGACAAATGGAGTGTTTTATCCTCTTTATTAAGGCTCATATCGCTGCACGCATTGTCTATTATGCTGTGCATATCATCGCTAGGCACAGACATGTTTTCAAGCCCAAACGCTATTTCTTCCTTCACTATCGGATGTATAATTTGAAGCTCTGCATTTTGTAATACGCTACCCACATTTCTTGCAATTTGCCCAATATTCAGCTTGGATATATTTTTACCGTTTATTAGCACTTCACCCGTCAAGTTGCCTTTTATCGAGTTTGGAACAACACCGTTCATTATATGAAACAAAGTGGATTTTCCTTGTCCGGAAGCTCCTGCAATAAGCGTGATTTTGCCGTAGTATAGATCTAAATTTACATTTGATAGCACCCTGCTACTCGCAGTGTTATTGTAAGAAAATGATACGTTTTTCAGCGAAATTGCGATGTTCATATTAGCACGCCTCCTACCATACAAGCAACAAACAGCATGACAAAAACAATGTCTCTGGCTGTGAATTTGATAGGCTCAAATATTGTTGTTTGCACTTTATCTGTCACAAAACCTCTTGTTTCCACGCTGAGTGATAAAGTGTCCGAAATTTGCAATATCATGACAAAAAGCGGTAAAATAAATGCCCTGTAAAACACTTTGAAATTTAAAAACAAACTCACTCCTCTTGTTTTCATAGCTTCTTTTATCTGCCTCATTTCTTTTGCAAAAAGCGGAATAAAATTAAGGGTGATTAGCATCCCCAGTGTTATCATTTTGGGGACTTTTAGCTGCCTTAAATTCCTCACGAAATGTGTGGTGCTGACACTTAAACCGGGAATGGCAGGAAAAGTGATTGCTAATGCTCTGTTGAAGGCGTGATAAGTGGTTGCCAGGTCCTTTGTTATCAGGTATGTCAAACCGCCGATGACAAATGTTGTAACTGCCAAACCGGGAATAATTGCTATACAAGATTTATAGTAGCCAAAAGCAAGATATAACAGATAAACTGCTATATAAAACATGAAAATATTATCTTTTGTTGCCATTATCAGTCCAAAAATCAATGTAGCTAGTGATAGTAGCATACATAACATTGGATATAATGGTTTTTTTGCTTTTAATTTATCCATTTCACCCTACTTTGACACTATGCCGGCTTTAGTCATCTCTTTACCTATTTTTAGCCCTATAAATGCGCCGATTAGTCCCACCGCAATTACAGCCGATATCATACCAATCACTATCCAAGTATTGTTTATTAAAACTGCAAACACGTCAGGCGCGACAACAGCATTCCAAATGATGGGGACTATCAACCCAACAAGTGGCACAATAGCACCTGCCACAAAGCAGGCAATGTCTTTTTTGTATCCTTTGAATACAACTAATATTAATGTTTCTACCAGTACCATTGTAAGCAGATTGCCATAAAAAGTCTGCACAGCCATAAATATCATTAATATACTCATAAACAGCAGTATTAAAGACAATGTAAATGGTTTTCTTACTTTTATTAGTCCCAAGGTTATGAATAATGACATTTGCAGTCCGGTAACTAACTGTGCTATTCCAAACACCACATCAAGAAGCGGGATAACAAGCGGCATTACAGCGCAGCTCACCAAAAGTGATGCAGAAAGTATTGCCAAAAACACTATTTCTTTTATGTCGAATTTTTGAAATATCTTTCCATTATCTGCGTCTGAAATTTTTGTAGAATTATTTTCGGTTGCTTTTATTATATTCGGCTCTTTTACTTGATATGTTCTTCTTAGTTGTTGTTTTGCCATTTTCATATCCTTTTATGCTGTTATTTTTCCGCCACTCAAGTAGTTCTTGCATTTCTTTTGTTAGCTGTTTTTGCTTAAACTTCTTTTTGTTATGCTGAATCTATTCATCAATATCCAAGCTCATCTAAAACTTCAAGCATAAGATCCGGCCTGTCGGTCATGATTCCATCACAGCCAAGTAATATCAGCTGCCTCATTTCTTCTTTATCATTTATTGTCCAGTAGTGTAAAAACATATTGTTATCTTTTGCAAGGCTGATAATAAAGTTATTGTCTAGGGGAATAGCGCCATAGCCACTTGGCAAATGAAACCCTGCATAATCGTGTTCTAAAAACCTATCAAGCCCGAAAATTCCCGATGCTATGAAATTAAAAGCTGTATCAAAATCTGTGGTGATATTCACATCTTCATGCTTAATGCTTTTAAAATATTCCATCACTTCTTTGTGAAAAGACGCAACACAAACATACTCCTGCAAAGAATATTCATTTATCAGCCGGTTGAGTTCCTCTGCTGCAATGATGCCATCTTCACCACTGTCTTTGATTTCTAAAATATAGCGGGTGCTATCTCCGTATGTAGAAAACATTTCTTTTACTGTCATAGGAACAAGATTTTGCAAAATCTCCGGGGAAGTTTCATCCGCATATGGCATATTCGCATTCATATCAACAAACTTATGCCCGAAATTCAGCTCATTTATTTCCTCTAGGCTGAAATCTCTAACAAGCCCTGTACCATTAGAGGTGGCATCAACTGTCATGTTGTGATGTGTTATTAATTGGTTGTCTTTTGTAAGGCACAAATCGGCCTCCAAAACATCAACGCCCATTTTATAACTTTCCTCAAAGGCCATGACTGTATTTTCGGGAAATAAGATTTTTGCGCCTCCGTGAGCAATAACTAAAGGCGCAGTGTTTGGCTCTTTCATAAAGTTTGTAGTGCCTTCATATCCTTGCTGTGGCAAAACATGTAAAAGTATAAAAATCGTTAGTAATGATAGAAATATCGCCAAAACGATTTTTTTGATTGGTTTTTTATTTTTCATTATACGTCTCCATTTTCAGCTTTTTTTTATACTCTCCGGGAGAAACCCCTTTTTCACGTTTAAACAGCTTTATGAAATAGCTTAAATCGTTGAATCCGCACGCAAACGCAATCTCGGTTACACTCATTTCATCTAATTGTAAAAACTCCGCGGCGCACTCTATTCTGTAAAAAATCAAATAATCAATCGGCGTCTTGCCTGTAATACGTTTAAAAGATTTACAAAGATATTGAAGGTTGAGACCGGCGGTATCTGCAAGCATTTCTAAAGTCAACGGCTTTGAATAATCTTTGCGAATCAAGCGGAAGACATCTTTTATTTTCTTGATACGCCTAGTGTCGGAGCTACTGTGTGTTTGCAGCGTAGTATTATTTTTTTCTGCCAATATTTCGCCGATGATTTGAAGAAGTATTCCCAGGACGGCAAACTCAAATCCATGATTTTTTTCTTTTAGCGCCATAAAAAGTTTATCGATGGTTTCGCTTTTAAAACGTATCGGCGGTATGTAGTCGCCTTGTCCCAGCTGCTGTTCATACTGTTCTTGCCTTGCAGAAATCAGCGGCAGCAGATTTTCCAGCGAAAAAACCACACACTGATAAATACAAGTTTCGGGTATGCCGCCATGTATTATTCCGCTTGGGATAAATACGCTGTCGCCTTCTTTCAAATGAAAGGTATTATTGTTAAGGCTCAGTGTGAAATTTCCGCTTACTATGCGCATGATTTCACATTCCATGTGCCAGTGAAAAGGCATTTGATACCTTGGATGAGTGTTGTCTATGTCATATAGCTCCAAAGGAAAGTCGACATTTCCCCGTTTGGCGTTTTCATGTGTGGCTAAAAAATTCATGCAAAACCTCAATATAGTTATACTTTTTTACGATATAATACAAGACGTACTGCTAAAATTATAGTATATTTATAATATTATAATAAAGGGAGAATAGTATAAATGCAAGAATTAAAATTACAAATTTGTGATATATGCTATAAAATGTGGCAGCTTGGCTGGGTAGCGGCAAACGACGGAAATGTCACCGCGAAATTACCCGACGGCACTTTCCTTGCAACGCCTACCGGAATAAGCAAGGCTTTCATCACGCCGGAAAAATTGCTACATATAAATGCAAAAGGCGAAGTATTAGAGGGTGCCGAAGGCCTGCGTCCATCCAGCGAGATAAAAATGCACCTCAGATGTTATGAAAAACGGGGCGACGTTGGTGCGGTAATACATGCACATCCGCCCGGGGCAACAGGCTTTGCCGTGGCGCATCGCTCCATGGACATGTACAACATGATAGAGGATGTGGCCGTTATCGGTTCCGTACCGCTTACACCTTACGGCACACCAAGCACGTCTGAAGTGCCGGATGCTATTGAGTCGTACCTTGACGAGCATGATGTGATGCTACTTGAAAACCACGGTGCACTTGCAGTCGGAAGCGATATTGTCACGGCGTTTTACCGAATGGAGAGCCTTGAGCTGTGGGCAAAAATCACGATAAACGCCATAATTTTAGGCGGAAGCTACGACATAAGCCGTGAAAACATTGATAAACTGATAAATTTACGCTCTTATTATGGCATCACAGGCAAGCACCCGGGGTATAAAAAATACCCAAAGAAAGACGAGGGTGAGCCACAAGATATTTAGCATAAACCGAGCATTTAAAAACTGAAACTTGTTTTTGAAAATTGCTGTAAAAATATAATAGATTTAAAATATAATGGAGGAAAACACAATGGCTGAAAACAGATTGGTAGGCGAATATCCGGTGATAGGCATACGCCCTGTGATTGACGGGCGCAGAGGTGTGCTGGACGTGAGGGGAAGCTTGGAAGTGCAGACCATGAACATGGCGAAGTCTGTCGCAAAGCTTTTTGAAGATAACCTGAAATACTCAAACGGAGATAGCGTAAAAGTGATAATCGCGGATACAAGCATAAGCCGTGCTCCCGAGGCCGCCGCTTGCGCCGATAAATTTAAACGTGAAGGCGTTGAAATCAGCCTCACGGTGACTCCGTGCTGGTGTTACGGCACAGAAGTGATGGACATGGAAAAAACCACGATAAAAGGTGTTTGGGGCTTTAACGGCACTGCTCGACCAGGTGCGGTATACCTTGCCGCGGCGCTTGCAGGCTATGCACAAAAAGGCCTTCCTGCATTTGGTATTTACGGCCATGATGTACAGCCGCCAAACGCTACGGAAATACCCGATGACGTTGTCGAAAAACTGCTTCGTTTTGGGCGCAGTGCCGTGGCGGTTGCCACCATGCGGGGCAAATCTTATCTGCAGATAGGCTCGGTTTGCATGGGTATTGCAGGCTCTGTTATAGACAGCGAGTTTTTGCAAGATTATTTGGGACTGCGCACAGAAAGCGTCGACGAAACAGAGATAATACGCCGAATGTCTGAGGGCATTTACGACGAAGAAGAGTATAAAAAAGCTCTTGCGTGGACAAAAGAAAACTGTAAAGAAGGCTACAACAAAAACCCGGAAAATCTGCAAAGAAGCGAAGAACAAAGGCAAAGCGACTGGGAATTTGTGGTAAAAATGGCGATTATAATTAAAGACTTGATGAACGGCAATAAAAACCTGCCAAAAGGTTGCGAGGAGGAAATGCTGGGGCACAACGCCATTGCGGCAGGCTTCCAAGGCCAGCGCCAGTGGACCGATTTTTACCCAAACGGCGACTTTGCCGAGGCGGTGCTGAACACATCTTTTGACTGGAATGGTGTGCGTGAGCCATACATACTTGCCACCGAAAACGACGTTTTAAACGGCGTAAGCATGCTGTTTATGAAACTGCTCACCAACAAAGCACAAATTTTCTCCGATGTGCGCACATACTGGAGTCCAAAGGCGGTCAAGGCCGAAACAGGGTATGAGCTGACAGGCATCGCAAAAGAGCACGGCGGGTTTATACATTTGATAAACAGTGGTGCGGCGTGCATGGACGGTTGTGGTCTTGCCGTGGACAAAGACGGCAACAACGGCATTAAACCGTGGTATGACGTGACAGAGGAGGACGCAAAAAATATTGCCCAGGCAACACAGTGGTGCGAGGGTGACCTTGGATATTTCCGAGGCGGCGGATATTCCTCACGCTTTATCACAAACGCCGAAATGCCCGTCACAATGATAAGGCTGAATTTAATCAAAGGCATTGGCCCCGTCATGCAAATTGCCGAGGGATGGACAATAAAACTACCCGAAGATGTGGGCGATAAAATATGGAAAAACACAGACTACACATGGCCTTGCACATGGTTTGTGCCACGCACTACAGGCGAGGGTGCATTCGCAAGCGCATATGATGTGATGAACAACTGGGGCGCAAACCACGGCGCAATCAGCCACGGACACATCGGCGCAGACGTTATCACCATGTGCTCCATGCTACGCATACCTGTTTGCATGCACAATGTTGACGAAAGTGACATTTTCCGTCCCAGCGCATGGAACGCATTTGGCATGGACAAAGAAGGACAAGATTACAGAGCATGCGAAGTTTATGGGCCGCTTTACAAGTAAATAGTGTTAATTTATCAAGGGCGATGAAGTAGTCGCCCTTGATTTTCAAAATATCCTAAAAAAGGCGTGGTAGTGTGAAAAAAGTTTTGGCGTTTGATTTTGGCGCTTCAAGCGGACGTGCTGTATTAGGCGAATACGAAAACGGAAAATTAAATTACAGCGAAATATATCGTTTTGAAAATAGCCCCATAACACAAGACGGTAAACTGTGCTGGGATTTCTATAAACTGCTGGACGAGGTGCATCTCGCAATAGAAAAATCGGGTAAAGTAGATAGCATTGCCTTTGATACATGGGGTGTAGACTACGGACTATTAGACGAAGACGGAAAACTAATGAGTTTACCCGTTTGCTACCGTGACAATCGCACAAAAGGTGCGGCACAGAACCTATATAAAAAAATGTGTGCGCAAAAGATGTATGCCAAAACAGGCACACAAATAATGGATATCAACACGCTGATGCAGCTTTCTGTCGAGGACTTAAGCGGTGCGAAAAAGTTACTTTTCATGCCCGACTTATTCGCCCATGCACTGTGTGGGAATACCGTGTGCGAGCAGACTATTGCGTCGACATCGCAGCTGCTAAACCCTAAAACCGTTAGTTTTTCAGACGAAATATTTAAAACTTTCGAAATAGAAAAAAGCTTGTTTTCACCTTTGGTGAAAAGCGGCACCGTTATAGGCGAGCACAAAGGCGCAAAAGTAATTGCCGCCGCAGGACACGACACACAATCGGCAGTGGTGGCAATACCGTCGCTCGAAGAGGATGTTGCCTTTCTCTCATGCGGCACATGGTCACTGCTTGGAGCAGAACTTGCAAGTCCTATCCTGACAGAAGAAAGCTATGAGCTGGGATTTTCCAACGAAATAGGCGCAGACGGTAAAATCAATTATCTTACAAATATAACAGGGCTGTGGCTTGTACAAGAATGTAAAAGACACTGGAAAAAAGAGGGGAATGACTACAGCTTTGCTCAGCTTGAACAAATGGCGCGTGAGTGCACATCACACGCCTCGATAATAGACGTTGATGCGGAAATATTTGCACAGCCGGGTAATATGCCGCAAAAAATCATCGATTACTGCGAAAAAAACAAACAGACAGCACCGGCGACAGTAGGAGAGTTTTGTAGTTGTATTTATCATAGCCTTGCGCAAAAATACGCTGATAAACTCAGAAATCTCAGCGAAATCACAGGCAAAAATTTTAAAGCCTTGCACATGCTTGGCGGAGGAACTAAAGCAACGCTTTTGTGTAAGCTCACAGCAAAGTACTGCAAAATCCCCGTATATGCAGGCCCTGTCGAGGCAACGGCTATCGGCAATATTATAATGCAGTTAATTGCGCTAAAAGAAATAAAAAATATCACGTACGGCAGAAAAATCATAAAAGAAAATGAGATTATTTCCAAATATTAACGATTGAGAGTGATTTTTATGAATAAATACATAGACGACATTAAAAATTCAAACACATTTCTCGGCATCGAGCTTGGCTCTACAACAATTAAGCTTGTTTTAATAAACACAGACAACGAAATTATTGCCGCAGGCAAGCACATTTGGGAAAATAAACTCATAGACGGTGTGTGGACATATTCTGTTAGCGAAGTGGAAAATGGCTTGAAGCAGGCATACAGCGACTTAAAAGCAAAATCGCTCAAAGAATATGGCGTTGCACCGACATCTTACGGCGCAATAGGTATTTCGGCAATGATGCACGGATATATTGTCCTTGATAAAAATGATGAGCTACTGGTGCCTTTCAGGACATGGCGCAACACCATGACAGAGCAGGCGACGGAAGAGCTGAACCAGTTATTTCAGTTTAATATTCCGCAAAGGTGGAGCGTCGCGCACCTTTACCAAGCAATTTTAAATGATGAACAGCACATAAAGAATGTAAGTAAAGTTATGACTTTGGCGGCGTATGTGCACTACAGATTAACGGGTGATTTTGTTTTAGGCGTAGGTGATGCCTCGGGCATGTTCCCGATAGACAGCAAAACGCACGACTATAACAAAGAGATGGCAAATAAGTTTAACAAGCTTTTAAAGTCAAAAGGTTTAAGATATGAGATAAAAGACATTTTTCCGAAAGTTATGGTTGCGGGTGAATATGCGGGAATATTAAGCGCCGTGGGCGCAAAAATGCTGGACGATGACTTGATACCCGGTGTACCCATGTGTCCACCCGAAGGCGATGCCGGAACAGGCATGGTGGCAACAAACAGCATCGCACCATCCACAGGGAATGTCTCCGCAGGCACGTCGATTTTTGCCATGATTGTGCTTGAAAAAGCCATATCGAATTACTACAAAGAGCTTGATATTGTCACAACCCCGGAGGGTTTTGACGTGGCGATGGTACACTGCAACAATTGCAGCTCTGACATAGACGCATGGGCAAAAATGTTTTCGCAGTTTGCGCAAAAAATCGGTGTTGATATAAACCCGTATAAGGTGCTTGATATTATGTTTGAAGCCGCCGCCGATGACGTGGATTATAGCGGGGTGTTAAACTTCAACTATCTCTCGGGCGAGCATATCACGGGCTTGACCGCAGGCAGGCCCATGCTTGTCAGAAAACCCGATGCTGATTTTAGTTTCAGCACGCTTTCAAAGGCGCAAATTTACTCTACACTTGCCACGTTGAAGATAGGCTTTGACATACTATTTGAAAATGAGGGTGTCAAGGTTACTAAACTTATGGGTCACGGCGGTTTCTTTAAAGCTCCGTTTGGTGCAAAGGCCATGGCGGCAGCGTCAAATGCGGCGGTTTCTGTGATGCAAAGTGCCGGCGAAGGTGGCGCGTACGGTATAGCGCTTCTTGCCGCTTATATGGTGCAAGGCGGTGAAAAATCACTTGCGGAATATTTAGATGAAAAAGTGTTTGACAGCGCCATACTGCATACGACAAACCCAAGCGAAAAAGAAATACATGCATTTGCAAAGTTCCTTGATATGTTCAAAAAAGGAATTGCAGTGCAAAAGTGTGCCGTCGATTATTTGACATAAAGGTGTGATAGTGTGCGTGTGAAGTTAATCTTAATCTCCGCTGTACATACACAAAAAGCCATACCTGCCTAAACACAGGTATGGATTTTTTAACGTCTATGATTTTTCCAAAAATGATAAAACCCAAACTGAATAGGGGAGAAGCACTGCTAAGTCCACATCAAGTCGATTTTCTTTTAGCTACTGAATATGCCCCTAAAATTGATATTATAGCTATACCCATTATTACATAAAGGTTTGCGCTGTTATCCGCTTGCGGTGATAAGCTTGGCGCAGTACTGCTATCTACAAAATAAGGCATAGTAACCTTAAGAATAAGAGGTTCGCCATGTTTTATTGTCTGCATATCTCCTGATATTATTAGCGAAATAGATACAAGATACGGAAAGCCCTCGTTAAAATCAGAGTTTATTGCAAATGGCTGAACAGCTAATCCAGAAGGATCCTTGTTCAATGCATTCTTGAACTCTGCCGTCTTCACATAGTCTAAAGTTGCTCCCTCGGTAGTGCTGTCGTATGCTGTGCCATTGATCCCACCAATATTTGCGTTGTTTCCATAGCTGTTGGTTATTACACCACTACCATCCGAATTATCTTCAATAAGGCCACCAACACCAGGATTTCCGGTAACTATTCCTGTGGCATAATAGTCTGTCCTGTAAAGTCTTCTGTCTCGTCTGTGTTTACTATTTCTGCTAGGCCTGCAAGTTCTTACGCTGTGGTAATGAAATAGGCTGTAGCGGTGGTGTTTGCGTAGTACCGGTCAGTATCTGCTGTTCCATCCCATGTGTCTGTGTTAGATGCGGCAAAAACTGCTATAGGCATTATTGTTACCATCAGCATGGAGACTACGACCAAGATCATGACTTTTCTCACAATTATAGTCCTTCAATAATATATAAAATCCAGTTTATTGTAACATTATATTAACTATATCAAGGAAATAGACAGATGCTTTACATGTGTTTTTTATTTTGCCCTTGATTATATGAAAAATTTATATAAATAAGTATAGATTATTTATATAAATATGATAAACTCATATGTGAGGTGAATTTCATGAAGTTTAAAAAAGATGAAAAGCTAATATTAATTATCATTACGGCTTACACTTTAGCTGCAACTATGGTTACAACATTTGCGAATGTTTATTTGCTTGATTATACAAACAGCTATACAGTTATAAGCATTTACTCAATCATCAGATATGGCGCTTTAGCCATTGGCGCGGTGATGTCTGCAAAATTATCCAGGCATTTTAAAATGTCAACTTCAATGATATTTGGTTTGGTTTTGATCACAGGTGCTGTCATTTTTCTTCTTCAAACGAAAGATTTGATTATTGAAAACCATAGTATCATTTATCTTGTGGGCTTAATATGGGGCACCGGCGAAGGGTTCTTTTGGATTTCGCTAAACACGCTTATACAAATATGCACAAACCCAGAAACAAGAGGCCCTTATCTTGGTATATATGCAGCGCTTGCCAGCCTTGCAAATATTTTCGCACCACTATTATCGACACAAATATTATTGATGTATACAGTCGAAATAGAAAGTTATTACACCATGTTTAGGGTGGCTATAGGTGTTTTTATTTTTATCACTTTTGTTGCCATGTTGTTTAATGTGAAAAAGCTACCATTAAAATTTTCGCTCATGAAATGCTTTAAAGACGCAAAGGTTAGCTATGAATGGAGATATGTTTTAGTAGCTCAATTTTTGTTTATGTTTAGGGATGCCGCGGCAATTTCCTTGACGGGACTGCTTATTTATGAGGCTATTGGCAGTGGCTCGGCTTATGGGCGGTTACTGACGATTTTTTCTGTTTTAGGAACAATATCTAACCTAGTGGTTGGCAAACTGGTGAAAAAACATAATCGAATTAAATTTTTGATAGTTGGTAGTATATGCCTGTTTATCAGCGGTATATCCTTGGTAGTGTTTAGAAACGAGCTTGGTGTTTATCTTCACGGATCCTTCCAATATGTGTTTTTACCTTTTGCCACAACGCCATTTTCTATTATTGTAATGAATATTATAACCGACTACATGAAAACAGAAAATATAATTGGCAGAACAGTAAGCCGAGAGATAATGACAGGTTTTGCCAGGGTAATTGGCCTGACTATCTTTGTCATATTATTAGTGGCTTTTCCGGACAGACTGGGCATGGATATATCGCTGGTAATAATATATATTTCATGTATTATGTTTGCTGTATACACATATAAGTATGATGTGAAAAAACATCCTAGAGATAAAAAATCAAATGTTGGAGGATGAGCACTTAGCCGGAGGATTAAATCTCAAATAGGAAAATTGCTGTGTGAGATAGGGGTTTTGCGCACCGGGTATGTCAGTAAGTGCGCTAAGAACAGCGATGGGAATTTTCATTTCGCATTTTCACTTAAAAACTATATCCGTGAATTTCTTTTGCCTGCCTTAAAATCACATCCGATTCCCGAACCATCACACGGTCCAGCTCTTGCATATCACTGTTTTTGCCGTGTTTTTCCAAAAGCCATTTGTCCACTTGCAAAAGTTCCTCCCAAGACACAAGGCAGGCCGTTTGCTTGGAAATGAAGTTGCGGTGGTCGTTTTTCTCGACGCCAAACCAGCTGTCGGCAAGGGAAAAATCGGCACGCCGCCAACCTTCGCCGCGCATATAGCAGTTCCAGCGACGATGCTCTAAAACCGATAGGGACTCCACAACGTCCTTGTCTTGCAGGCATATTCCCAGTGCGTTTATCATCTCGTCGGATGGTTTTTTGCGCCATGCTTCTTTTGAAAACACCCTGCCACCAATCTCACACAGTGCCGAATACAGCTTGTATTTTGAATGAAGGCCCAGCGCCATCGAAGAGGAACGGTTATACTCCTTATCTTCATACTGCTTGTCTGCTTCTTTTTCGATTTCAGCCAGCTTTGCCGCGTCTGTCGTCCCGGCATAGTGACGTGCATAAAAACGATTGACCGCCATGCCGAGGTGGTCATAATAAGGCGAGGCAACACTTTCCCAAGAATAAAGCTCGCTCAAACTGCCAAAAGGCTTCAAGTCGCAGGGAACTTTTGCGTTTACAAGAAGTTTTTTTCCGATATCCGCTAAAAATGGGTTGGCAAGTAAAACGTGGATTTGTGGTTTTTCTATGGCTTCGCCGTCTTTTGCATTTTCAAAACGAATTTCCTCATAGGCACCGCGAATGGCAATAGCGGTGCGAAGGTTGAGCTCTTCGTTACCTAAAGCGCATATCACATATCCCGTGTCGGGATGGGCTTTCAGCACATTTGCAAAGCCATCACCTCTGACATCCTCTGCATAAAAGCGGATGTTTGCTTCCTTTTTTGCATCATCGGGACAAGTTTTAGGCGCAAGATCGGGGCACTCCAGAGCAAACCGAGTGTCCCAGTCGACGTCATAGTCCACCACCACAATTTCCGGGCGCAACTGCACGGTTTGCCCACACCAAGCCGCCAGTTTCACCGCCTCGGTGCCGACACGTCCCGCACCCACCACTAAAATTTTCAGGCGATTTTCCCGCCGCGCCAAAAACAGCGGATTTTCATCAAACAGATGATACAGCAGTGCCCGTGTCTCGTTGAAGATACGCAGACTGAGCACGCTGGAATACTCGATGGTATCCAAAACGATCGCCGCCTCGGGTGATGTGTTCATAACATGAATGTGCATATGCCCGGCAAAACTGCTTTTTCCGTATTTTTGCGACAGGGCCAGCGCCTGTTTCAAGTTTTCCTCTTCATTTAGCTTTAAGAGAAAAAAGCAAACGGAATGTTTTAGATAACGCTTGTAAATGGGTAAATCACACACATCGAAATCAAACACGTGTGCACCAAGTTTGTTGAGACGCTCGTCGTCGCCGTCGTTTTGCTGAACATTTTCTCTGTCTTTTCGTAAAAAAACAAATATGCATGAGGGTGAAGAGCTTTCTTTTTCTTTGCTGCGAATGTCTTCACAAAGAAGCAAGCTGCGCTGGGACACCTCGGTAAACACACACAACTTACCACGCTCGATAAACCGATAACTGAACTTAGAGAGATAGTTCTTGAAAAAATTCAGCACAAAACCCAAGACAAGCAGGGCCAAAATCAGGTGGATCAATGCGGTATAGTTTGCGATAAATATCGTCATGCCGGCAGACATACTGCCGATAGCATCTCTTGTATCTCCCAAAGAGTTTTCGCCCGTGACCACACGCACAATTCCCAAAAAAGATGAAACCACTGCATCAAATAAGCCGCCCGTAGCACCGGAATTCCCTATTAAATATAGCGGAAACAAGGAACTTCCCACAAATATGATAAGCCGCGCTATTACACGATTTGTGAATCCGTGCTTTTTTTTAACGGTATATATCGTCACGACTATTCCGGTGACAAACAGTAAAATCGACAAAACGACGAGCGAAATTTGATACATGAGTGAGTCTCCTTTTAATATCAGGCTGAAAGGGCTATCCCACGCTGGGAAAAATTTAGATCAAAAGTAATATCCAGCTGGTACGAAGCTCCATTTATCTCCACGATATTCAATGCATGCAATTCATGGTCTAAAGCAGTACTCATCTGTGTTTACAGGGAATATCTGTGTAAAACAGGAGTTTAGCGGTTTTTGAAATCCCATCACAGACACTTTTTAACACACTATATATTTTAACATACACAAATAAAAGCATCAACCGTTCGACGATTTAATTCTTTGTGTGGATAGTTAATTTAGTGTGTTTTTTATTTGTTGTTGAAATTTAAAGTATGTTTAAGTTCTCTAAGATATACTCTAGGACATACCAAAACAATAACAATTAAATTGGAGGACTACTTTATGAAAAAATTCGGTGCATTTTTATTAGTGCTGGCTATATGCGTAAGCTTTGCTGCGTGCCAAAGTCAAGAGACTGAAATTTCTTCAAGCAGCACAGAACAAGCACAAGAAAGCCAGGTGCCTGAAAGCAATAGCACAGAGGAACAAGCACCTCCGCCGGGAGGCGATACAGAAGGCTTTGGACCACCTCCGGGCGGCTCGCAAACTGCGACAAGTACCTTCACAGTTGAAGAAGCCGAGGCGATAGAAGCCGAGCTTGTGGCAGCTGTTGGATATGAGGCAACGGTAGATGGATATCCTATTGTTGATACTAATCAGACAACATTTTTCTCAAATGATGCTATTATAGATGAGCCGGCTGAAGGGGATGCCTTTTATGGCCAAGACGCACAATTTGTAGGTAACGCTCCCAGCTACACAGATAATGGTGACGGCACTGTTTCCGACAATGTGACAGGTCTGATGTGGACTCAAGATCCGGGCGAAAAACTAACATGGCCTGAGGCGGTTGAACTACTTGAAGAGCTAAACCAAAGCAATTACCTAGGTTATTCTGACTGGAGAATACCGTCAATGAAAGAGCTTTATTCTTTGGTAGATTTTTCCGGAAATACCGGAACAAGCTCTTCTACATCCACGCCATATATTGACACAGATTATTTTGTGTTTGAATACGGTGATGTCGCAGGCGAAGCACGCTTTATAGACTCCCAAATCTTAACCTCTACCATTTATGGCTCGACAACTTTAGGCGGTAACACGACAGTATTTGGGTATAACTTTGCCGACGGACGCATTAAAGGGTATGAAATTGACAAAGATTTCTACTGCTATTTTGTTCGTGGAAACACAAGCTATGGTCAAAACTTATTTGTAGATAATGGCGACGAAACAATTACCGATGAGGCAACTTCGCTAATGTGGTCACAATATGACTCGGGTTATTACGAAGGATATACCGACGAAAACGGTAACGGCGCAATGACTTGGGAAGATGCGCTGGCTTGGGTACAAGAAAAAAATGAAGAAAACTTCCTGGGTTATTCTGATTGGAGATTACCCGATATTAAAGAACTTCAAAGCTTGGTTGATTACGAGCAATCGCTTGCAGTTACCGGAACAGCGGCTATTGATAGTTTGTTTGACTGCACGCCTATTACAAACTATGCCGGTGAAGATGACTATGGGTACTACTGGTCTGGAACAACCCACGATGATTTAAGTGCTTCTTCGATTGAATATGGCGCTGCTTCTTATATGGTTTTTGGAGATGCTCTTGGTGAAATGGACGGCGAAACCGTTGATGCACATGGCGCAGGCTCGCAAAAAAGCGATCCGAAAACAGGAAGTGCAGAGGATTATCCTGTTTCCGACTCAAACGCTCCACAAGGCGATGAACAACGTGTGTTTAATATGGTAAGACTAGTCCGTGATGCTGACTAGATAGTTTGTTTTCGTATGAGACAAAAAACGACGCTGAATCAAATTTGTTTAGATTCAGCGTCGTTTTTTATATGCAAATTTAAATCAGTTGTTATAATCCACGTCATGCTCCCAAATGGTTCCGTCGGTAGCGCTGATGGTATATTCGTACTCCGTTCTATCGATTATCCATTCTATTTCATATTCGGCATGACCATCATCAAAGTCAAACTGGCATTTGATGGGACCGGCTTCGCTTTCTGTCACGCCTGCATGCGCCAGCGCTATGGCCGTCGCCTCGGCCTCGCCGATATATTCGCCTGAAGCAGATGCACTGGATGTGGCTGTAGGCGCTGCTGCATTATAGCTTTCCATGTCGTAGTTGTAGCCGGTAATCTCGCCGGTTAATGCATTGATTTCATAGTCATACTCGGTTGTGCCATCCCAAAACTCTACTTCATATTCCGCTTTGCCGTCGTCATAATCCAGCTTGCACAGCATATGCGAAA
>CAYJIG010000019.1:0-33788 GCA_964370165.1 uncultured Oscillospiraceae bacterium | reverse complement strand
TGGAAAGAACCTCTGTTATGCCGTCGCCCATTTCGATAACAGACACGTCGAATGTACCACCACCAAGGTCATACACCATGATTTTTTGTTCAGCTTCTTTGTCCACACCATAAGCCAGCGCTGCCGCTGTAGGCTCGTTGATGATACGCATTACATTAAGGCCTGCAATAGCACCTGCGTCTTTGGTAGCTTGACGTTGACTATCGCTAAAGTATGCCGGCACAGTGATAACAGCGTCTGTCACTTTTTCGCCCAAATAGCTTTCAGCATCTGCTTTCAGCTTTGTCAAAATCATTGCGGAAATTTCTTGTGGAGTGTATTTTTTGCTATCAATTTCCACTTTATGGTTTGTGCCCATTTCACGTTTGATGGAAGCAATGGTGCGGTCGGGGTTTGTGATGGCTTGACGTTTTGCCACTTGGCCCACCAAACGCTCACCGTCTTTTGCAAAGCCTGTCACCGAAGGGGTGGTACGTCCGCCTTCTGCATTTGGGATAACTACGGCGTCGCCGCCTTCCATTACAGCAATACAGCTGTTTGTTGTACCAAGGTCAATACCTACAATTTTACTCATTATTATATCTCCTTTTGTTCAATTAATTATATGTTTAAATTCATGATTGTTTGCAAATATTATGTTCTATCTTTACTGAAAATTACATAAAATGTTGTCAAAAACTTTCAGCTTTAAGGCGCTACTGCCACCATGGCATGGCGTATCACTCGCCCATTTAGTGTATACCCTTTTTGAACCACTCTTGTCACGTTTCCGCTTTCCACGCCTTCAACTTCTTCGTTCATGCATGCGTTCATTAGTGTAGGGTCAAAAGCTTTATTTTCGCATTCGATTTCTTCAATGCCCAGCTTTTTGAATACTTCTTGTGCTTTTTGCAGTGTAAGCTGCACACCTTTTTTATATTCTTCGTCTGCCGAAGGGGCCAAAGCCGCCATAAAAAGGGTATCCAACACCGGCAAAACTTGTTCTGTAGCATGTGCCACTCCGTTTGAAAACGCTGCGTCTTTTTCTTCTTGAGTCCTACGACGATAGTTTTCATACTCTGCTGTGGTACGTAAAAACTGGTCCTTTAGCTTTTCGTTTTCTGCTTTAGCTTCTGCTATTTTTTCTTCCATTGCCGATGCTTTAGCGGGATTTTGTTTATTTTTTTTCGCTTTACTCTCTGCCTTCTTTTCTTTTTTTGAGGTGTTTTCTTCTGCTTGCCCTGCGGCCGCCTCGTTTTCTTTTTGGGTCATTTTTTCTTTTGCTTCGGCCATTAATTTGTGTCTCCTGTTCTTAATGAAATCTATTTTATATCGCCAGCGTGCCGCTCATACCCTGGCCCAACAAACTTGAAAAATATTCAAGTTTCGGTATCACTTTCCGATAATCCATCCTGGCAGGCCCTGCCACTGTGATACTGCCTTTCAGCCCGCCACCGGCCAGATACTGCCTAGTTACCAGACACATTCCCGGTATCGGCTGTGGAAATTCTTCTCCAAGCAGTACCGTAGTTTGCTCCTGGCGCAATTGCAAGATTTGTTCCAGCCTTTCAGGGTCTGCCAGCAAGCTCATCATCGGCCTTAGATGTTTATCCAGCTCCAGCCATTGCAACAAATACTGCTGGCCTTCAAAATAAATATTGGGCTTTCCTACCTCGCTCATCAGCGTCACCGCCGCCGAAACAAGTGGCCAATATTTGTGCCCGTCCATACCAAGGCTGTCCATCAAAGAACGAATCATCATGGCGTCCACATCCGCTCCTGCTACAAACCGCAAATGCCTGTTCAACAGCTCGCCCATAATGACAGCATCTTTTTTCGTTAGCTCAAAATCCACCCGAGCTACCCTGGTTCTTACTCCGCCTGCTGTTGTGACTGCTAGTATACTGGCAGTGTTGCGACCCACCTGCACCACCTCGAAATGTGCAAAGCTCATGTCGTCGCTTCGCGGTGTTGTGGCAATCACCGCATATCTCAATAAAGAAGATAAACTATCTGCCGCACCCTGCACCATCTTTTCCGGATCAAAGTCAAGCCCCGTGAATGCATCTTCCAGCTCTTTTCGCTCTCCTTTTGGCAAATCGAAAGGCGACTTCAAAATATTATCCACATAATATCTGAAACCCTTTGCCGTTGGGATGCGTCCTGCAGATGTGTGTGGTTGCTCCAGCAGGCCAAGGCGTGTCAGCGCAGCCATTTCATTTCGCAAAGTAGCACTGGAGACTGCCATATCGAAATAGTGAGACAATAAGTTGGAGCCGACCGGTTCGCCCTCATCGGCATACAGTGAAACAATCGCCATCATAATCCGTTGTTTTCTGTCATCCATCGCCATGGTGTTGCCTCCCTATTTCGTTTTTAGCACTCTTGATGTTTGAGTGCTAACTTTATTCTACCGTAAATTTATAAGATGTCAAGAGTTATTAGCACTTTTTTTCATTTTTTCACCAAAACAACAAAATTACCGCATGTTTTTCACATGCGGTAATTTTGTCAAAAATCTCAGGGTGGCAAGAAAACGCCAAGTGCAAGAAAGCAAAAAATGTCGCAAAGGCGCATATATGGTATATGTAACTGCCGCGACATTTTGCAGTCTGACGACGCAATTGGTGCTTTATTGCCGGCCTTACCGCATGTGAAAAACATACGGTAAGGTAATCTTACATAATTATTAGGCAGTTGTTCCCATCAAGTCCAGTTCGGCGGCGTGTGGCTTCATGCCTTCTATACATAGCACAATCAGTTCCGACACATCCATGCCCAGCATCTCGGCACCTTTTCCGATAACCTCACGGTCAATTTTTGCGGCAAAGGCTTTGTCTTTAAATTTCTTTTTCACACTTTTAGGTGCAAGATCGGAGATTCCATTTGGTCGCATTTTAGCAGTCGCTGAAATAAGGCCGGTTAGCTCGTCCACAGCATACAAGCTTTTTTCAAGGTTTGTTTCAGGCTTCACGTCGGTGCACATCCCGTATCCATGTGCTAAAATTGCACGAACAGTATCTTCTTCTACCCCTGCATTTAGCAGTGGCTCTTTTGTGTGTTGCAGGTGCTCCTCGGGATATTCTTCATAGTCATAGTCGTGCAACATTCCCACAGCTCTCCAGTAATCTTCATCTTCATTAAAGTGATGCGCCATTGCGCCCATAGCGGCACTCACCGCCAAAGCATGTTGCAACAAATGCTTTTGTTTTGTGGTTGTTTGCAGTAGCTCTTTTGCTCTTTCTTCGGTTAGTTTGCCCATAAATTCTTGCTCCTTTTATGTTGTTTATATGTTATAATACAGTATAATATTAAATTCTGTTAAGATATACTATATTAATAATAATTAAAGCCACGGTTAAATGCAAGCGGCTTTGCTGGGGAGGATTGTATGAAAGATATTCGTCACTTGATTGATGTGGCCTCTGGCCGTAAAAAAGCAGATCTTGTTTTAAAAAACGCCAATGTTGTGAATGTGTTTACAAAGGAAATCCTTCCTGCCGATGTGGCTATTGCCGGCGGATATATCGCAGGTGTGGGTACGTACGATGCCGAAAACACGGTAGACTGCACCGATAAATACTTGTGCCCCGGCTTTATTGATGCTCATATACATATCGAAAGCACCATGGTTGTTCCGAGCGAGTTTGTGCGCATGGCTTTGCCCAGCGGCACCACCTCCGTCATTGCAGACCCACACGAAATCACAAACGTGTGCGGCGCAAAAGGTGTTCAGTTTATGTTGGATGCTTCCGAAAATGTGCCGTGTAATATTTTTATCATGCTACCCTCAGGTGTGCCTGCCACACCGTTTGAAACTGCCGGTAGCACATTTACCGCAGACGAGATGCTCCCGTTTATCTCTCATCCACGTGTGCTTGGCCTTGGCGAGGCAATGGCTTTCACCGAGGTAATTGCCGGCAAAGGCGATATCATAGACAAGCTACAGCTTTTCAGCCAAAAGAATATCGACGGCCATGCTCCGGGACTCAGCGGACATTCTCTGCAAGCTTATGTTGCGCCCGGTATAATGACCGAGCATGAGGCCACTACATTTTCAGAAGCTACAGAAAAAGCCCGTGCCGGACTGGCCATATTGGTACGTGAGGGCAGTGCCGCTCACAACTTATCTGCCATCGTGAACGGCCTGGTAGACACAAACACACCTATCGATAGGTTTTTGTTTTGTACCGATGACAAACACCTTGACGACTTAAACCGAGACGGTCACATCCGATGGAATGTGAAACTGGCCATCGAGCTGGGCATGAAGCCTGTGGATGCCATCTGTATGGCCACCATCAACACCGCAAGAGTATACGGTCTTCGTGATATCGGCGCTATTGCCGCAGGATATAAGGCCGATTTGGTTTTGCTTTCTTCTTTAAAACAAGTGAATGTGAGCGAAGTATATAAAGACGGTATACCCGCCGCAAAACGCATCGCCGATATGCCTGATTTTACTGTGAATGACGGCAGTGTTTTAAACACTGTAAAGGCACCTAGTGTATCTGTGAAAGACTTGCAACTTCCGACTACAGGCGAAACTGATGTGATAGAGCTGATTCCATATCAGCTGGTTACAAGCCATCTCAAAGAAGTCGTGCCTCAAAAAGACGGCTTTTTTGTGCCTGATTCCGTATACACAAAACTATGTGTGGTGGAACGTCATGGTAAAAACGGTAACATCGCTGTGGCGCCACTTAAAGGATATGGCATCACAAACGGAGCTTTAGCTACTTCGGTTGCCCACGACAGCCACAACATCATTGCGGCAGGCGACAACGACGACGACTTGTGCCTTGCCATAAATCATCTACGCAATATCAATGGTGGATATGTACTGGTAAGCGGCGGCAAAATCATAGGCGACGTGCCTTTGCCGGTGGCCGGACTGATGAGCTATGCGCCGGCCGAAGATGTGCAAAAAGCTACCGGCGATATCCTAAAGCAAGCCGCAACCATGGGTATACCGTATTACGTCGATCCATTCATCAGTTTGTCATTCATGGCACTACCTGTTATTCCCGATTTACGCCTGACAGACCTCGGCCTATTTGATGTCAACAAATTTGCTTTAATATAAAATACCAAAGGAAAGGATTTTCTATGAAATTTCGTGATATGCCCTACAAAAGACCCGACCTGACCCATTTAGCAGGCCAAATTGAGTTATTGGCTCAAAAGGCCACAGACGCCCAAAACGGCGAAGAAATTTTATCTGTTTATAGGCAGTTCAGGCAAATTAGCGACGATATAAGCACCGCAGGCACCCTTGTGCAGATTCGCCATACCGTGGACACCACTGATGAATACTACGACACCGAAAACGATTATTTTGATACCCAAGGACCTATTGTGGAAGACAAGTCTTTATCTTTGTATCGTTCCATCTTAAGCTCAGAGCACAAAAACGCACTGAGCGAAGTTTATGGTGATATTCTGCTTGAAAAGCTGGAAATCTCTGTAAAAAGTAGTGATGAACGCCTTATTTCGCTCCAGCAAGAAGAAAATGCACTCGCCACACAATATGAAAAACTGTATGCCTCGGCAAAGATTCCTTTCCAAGGAAAAGTGCTTACAGTGTCACAACTGGGCCCCTATAAACAGCATATCGACCGCACTACCCGTAAAGAAGCATTCGAGGCAGAAGGCGGGTTTTTTGACAAAAACAGTGAAGAACTTGATGATATTTATCAAAAAATGGTTCAAAACCGCACAAAACAAGCAAAAACTTTGGGTCATGACACTTTCACGCCACTGGGCGATATTCGGATGCAACGCCACGGATATACCCGTAGTGACATCAAGGCGTGCCGAGAGGCAGTCATCAGTGGGATTGTTCCGATGGTGCAAAAACTAAAACAAGAGCAGGCCACACGCATAGATGTGTCTGATTTTAGGTTTTATGATGATTTATTGTCTTTCAAAGATGGCAACCCTACACCGAAAGGCACGCCCGAAGAAATTCTTGCCGCAGGGCAAAAGATGTATCGTGATCTTTCACCTGAAACATCGGAGTTTATCGATTTCATGATGGACAACGATTTATTTGATGTGCTTTCAAAGCCGGGTAAAGCTCCGGGTGGATACTGCACTTATATTCCAACCTACAAAAGCCCGTTTATTTTTTCGAATTTCAACGGCACGGCCGGCGACGTGGATGTACTTACACACGAGGCAGGCCACGCCTTTGCCGCATACCTTGCCGCAAAGCAAAACCTTGTGGGTGAGCTTTCCTCGCCGGGCCTTGAAAGTTGCGAAATCCACTCAATGGCTATGGAGTTTTTAACAGAAAAATCGCATCATTTGTTCTTTGGCGAAGACACCCAAAAATATGCCATATCTCATGCCGAAGACGCTCTTTTCTTTTTGCCGTACGGGTGCCAGGTGGACGAGTTCCAAGAGACCGTATACGACAATCCTACCCTTACACCTGCTCAGCGTCATTCACTATGGCTGGATTTAGAGCGTAAATATCGTCCATGGAACAACTTTGACAATTTGCCATTTTATTCGCGTGGTGCCGGCTGGCAGCGCCAACTACACATCTACACCGCACCTTTTTATTATATTGATTATGTGCTGGCACAAATTATTGCTATTCAGTTTTTCCTAGCACACAATCAAGACCCAAAAGATGCATGGAAGCGTTATTTGGCTCTTACAGAAAAGGGTGGCACAGCTACGTACACAGGACTTGTATCTGCGGCAGGCTTAAGCACACCTTTTAAGGCTTCCACCATGGAAAAAGTTGGTAAAGACATGGCCGCCTGGATAAAACAACAATAGCAAACCACTATCATCTAACTTTTCATCAAAAAAAGCGCCTAGGCAATTACTCTTGCCCAGGCGCTTTTTTGTATTATTTTATAGTGTATTCAAATCAAACGGAGTTTCTTGGTACACGTAATAGTTCAGCCAATTTGAGTATAATAACTGGCCATGACTGCGCCAGCGGAACAACGGACCTTTTTCGATATCATCATCCTTAAAATAATGCCGTGGTAAAGGCGGGTTTTTTCCTGCCTTTGTATCACGATCATATTCTTTAAACAATGTTTCTTTATCATACTCCATGTGGCCCAAAATATAAATTTCACGCCCGTTTTCGGTACTTATCAGATGCACGCCGGCCTCTTGGCTTTCTGCCAATATCCGCAGTTGTGGCACTGCTAATATATCGTCGCGATTTACATCGGCGCTACGTGAATGTGGCACCCAAAACTCTTCATCAAACCCACGCACCAGCGGATTACCCGGCCTACTAACCGTGTGTGTAAACACCCCGTGCAATTTTTGCGGTAGCATCACTTTTGGCACACCGTATAAATGGTATAACCCTGCCAACGCCGCCCAGCACAAGAAAATAGTAGAATACACATTCCTGCGTGCAAACGCCAAAATCTCCATGAACTCATCCCAATAATCCACCTGTTCATACTCAAGGTGTTCTATGGGTGCACCTGTGATAATCATGCCATCATATCGTTGTTTTTTCACTTCATCCAATGTCTTGTAAAACGCACCGATATGCTCGGCCGACGTGTTTTTCGACTCGTGCGTAGATGTGCGAAGTAGGGATAAGCGCACCTGCAACGGGCTGTTTGCCAAAACACGAGCAATTTGAGTTTCGGTGACAATTTTATCGGGCATCAGGTTCACAATCAATATTTCAAGCGGACGTATATCTTGCGTAGCCGCTCTTTGCTGGCTCATCACAAATATATTTTCGCTTTGCAATACTTGAGACGCTGGTAATTTTTCAGGAATAATCAACGGCATTACTATTGCCCTCCTTTTTACACAGTTTTCTCTATTGTATTACTATTTTCAACTTGTTGCAACATCTATAGCGGCTTTAAAGTCGGCAATGATGTCTTCTTTATTTTCAAGGCCTACCGACACCCGAATCATCTCAGGTTTCACTCCTGCTTTTATCTGATCTGCCTCTGAAAGCTGACGGTGTGTGGCCGAGGCCGGATGAAGCACGCATGTACGGATATCTCCCACATGTACCACCAAGCTGCTCAGCTCCAGTGCTTCTATCAGCTTACGTCCTGCCGCAAATCCACCTTTCACGCCAAACGTGATAACCCCGCCGCTACCTTTAGGCATGTATTTTTTTTGCAAATCAGACGCCTCGCTACCGGCAAGTCCCGGATAATTCACCCATTCTATACGAGGATCTGCCTCTAAAAACTCTGCCAGGCTTTGTGCGTTTTCACAGTGGCGTTCCATGCGCAGATGCAATGTCTGAAGCCCCATGCATGTGAGCCAAGCGTTCATAGGAGCCATGGTGCATCCGAAATCACGCAACATCTGTGCCCTAATTTTAACAGCTAATGCCGCCGCCCCAAAACTTTCTGTATATTTAAGTCCGTGATAGCTTTCGTCAGGCTGGGTAAGACCCGGGAATTTATCGTCTTTATTCCAGTCGAAAGTCCCTGCGTCAACCACCATTCCACCCATGCTGGTAGCATGCCCATCAGCATATTTTGTGGTGGAGTGTATCACAATATTTGCGCCGTGTTCTATCGGCTTGCACAGGTATGGCGTGGCCAGCGTGTTGTCTACCACCAGCGGTACGCCAAGCGTTTTAGCTGCCTTGCTCCATTTCTCAAAGTCCAAAACTGTCAATGCAGGGTTGGCCAGTGTTTCCGCAAATATCATTTTAGTGCTGGGTGTGGCTGCTGCTACGATCTCTTCATACGTGGCTTCCTGCGAAACAAAAGTATGAGAAATCCCCAGCTTTTTAAAGCTAACTCCGATAAGGTTGTTTGTGCCTCCATACACATTTGTGCTACACAGGATATGGTCTCCCGCTTCACAAACAGCCAAGACACATGCCATGGTAGCGCCTTGTCCGCTTGAAGTGGCCACTGCGGCAACACCGCCTTCTAATAACGCCATTTTTTCTTCAAGCGCCGCTATGGTAGGATTAGAAATGCGGCTATACATATGGGTTGCACTGCTCAAATCAAACATTGACGCTACATCATCCGTATCGTAATATCTATATGTAGTGGACTGCACCATGGGTACCACTTGAGGTTCCCCTTTTTTTGCTTTATAAGTGCCGTGCACACAAGCTGTTTCAAAGTTCATGTCTGTTCTCCTTTTCTTAATTCCTATTAAATTAGTGGGTATATGAAAATTATTATACCACATTTTTTCAAATAAGTCTACTTGCATGAATTGCACTTGCCACTTTTGTGCAAAAAATGTATAATAATTTGTATGTAACTTTTTTTATTATTGTCATATTTCAGGTATATGCATGTGGTTTTTTCACTGTTATATGATATTTTCGGAGGAATTTAATGGCTGTAAAATACACAAAACCAAAAGGCACCTTAGATATTTTGCCCGGCGATGTCCACAAATGGCACTATTTAGAGCATCTAATACACCAAACTGCCCACCTATATGGGTATGAAGAAATTCGCTTGCCTACTTTTGAAAGTACCGAGCTATTTGCTCGTGGTGTAGGTGAAGGCACTGATATTGTGTCTAAAGAAATGTATACATTTTTAGATAAAGGCGGGCGCAGTGTCACCTTACGACCCGAGGGTACAGCCGGTGTAGTTCGTGCTGTTTTGGAAAACGGGCTGCTTTCTTCTAGCCCATTACCACTAAAAAACTACTACCTACAAAGCTGTTTCCGCTATGAAAACAGCCAAAAGGGTAGATACCGCGAGTTTCATCAATTTGGCATCGAGTGCTTTGGCACAAGTGATCCCTCGGCCGATGTGGAAACCATGCTGCTTGCACATAGCTTGTTTCAAACCTTAGATCTTAATTCCGACATAACACTGGAAATAAACTCTATCGGTTGCCCTACATGCCGTCCAACCTACCTAAAGGAACTGACTGCTTATTTTGAAGAGTATAAATCCACTTTATGTCCAACATGTTTAGAGCGTCTTGAGAAAAATCCTATGCGCTTATTGGACTGCAAAGAAGAAAAATGCCATGCCATATCGGCAAATGCACCCAAAAGTGTAGATTATTTATGCGAAGAATGCGATGAGCACTTTTCCGTCGTCAAAAGCCAGCTAGACGGTTTAGGCCTGCCGTATGTGGTAAATCCACACATGGTTCGTGGACTTGATTACTACACTAAAACTGTGTTTGAGTTTATCGCCAGTGGCGTTGGTACCCAAGGTACCGTATGTGCCGGCGGACGATATGACGGCCTTATTCAAGAGCTGGGTGGCGCACCCACTCCGGGCGTTGGTTTTGGCATGGGTGTAGAGCGTGTTATAATGCTGTTAGATCAAAAAGGAAACACTCCGTCTGCCACAGGCCCCGTCATGTTTGCCGTGGGTATGGGCGATGGCGGACGTGCCGCCGCAAGAAAACTTGCGTATGATATGAGGCGTGAAAACTTGCAGTGTGAATATGACATTTCTGCACGCAGTGTGAAAGCGCAAATGAAAGCCGCAGGCCGCCTGAGCGCACAATACACCATGGTGCTTGGCGACGAAGAAATAGACAGCGGCATCGCACGTATCAAGCGTATGTCTGACGGTAGCCAGGCCAACATTTCTTTGGATAAAGTTTCTGTCACATTAAAAGCCTTACACCAAAAAGACCCTACATCAAAATGCACCGACGACCTTCAAACATTGGTGGACGGACTTTAATTTCACCTTTTTAATTAAACTGTAAAAGCTAAGGAGAATAGATATGGATCAAATGGGTACATTACGCAGAACACATTACAGCTGTGATATCAGCACAAAAAACATTGGTGAAACCATGACCGTTGCAGGCTCTATCGGAAAAAGTCGCAACTTGGGCAGTTTAGTGTTTACCGATGTTCGTGACACCACCGGTATAATACAGCTGGCTTTTGGCGAGGGCACAAACACAGATATTTTCAAAAAATCCACCACCTTACGTGCCGAAGATGTGGTAATGGCCGAGGGTGTGCTTCGTATGCGTGAAAGCATAAACCACGAGCTTCCTACAGGCGAAGTGGAACTGTTTGTTAGCGATTTGCGCATTTTAAGCCGCGCCGAAACCCCACCATTTGAAATCCGTGATGACCTGAATGTAAACGACGAGCTAAAACTGCGCTACAGGTACCTTGATTTGCGTCGTGAAGATTTACACCATGCTATTTCTTTCCGCAGTAAAGTCACTGCCTCTATAAGAGATTATTATGTTCAAAACCATTTCGTAGACGTGGAAACCCCCATGCTTATAAAATCCACTCCCGAAGGCGCACGTGACTATTTAGTGCCTAGCAGGGTTCAGCCGGGCAGGTTTTATGCCTTACCCCAAAGCCCACAACTATATAAGCAAATCTTGATGCTTTCGGGTTTTGATAGATATTTCCAAATCGCACGTTGTTTCCGTGACGAAGATTTGCGTGCCGACAGACAACCTGAATTTACTCAAATTGACATGGAAATGGCATTTTGCGACGAAAATGATGTTGAAACTGTCAACGAAGGCTTGATTTCTCATGTGTTCAAAGAAGTGCTGGGCAAAGACATTCCCGTGCCGTTCCCACGCATGACTTGGCACGAGGCTATGAGCCGCTTTGGTAGCGACAAGCCTGATACCCGCTTTGCAATGGAGCTACAAGATATCAGTGCCATTGCTGAAAACTGCGGTTTTGCCGTGTTTAGTGGTGCCGTCCAAAGCGGTGGCAGTGTGCGCGCACTTTGCGTCAAAGGCCTTGCCGATAAAATATCTCGTAAGGAGATTGATCGCCTGACCCAAACAGCTAAAACATACGGTGCTAAAGGGCTTGCATACCTAAGATGGACAGCCGATGCCGAAAGTAGTAGCTTTGAAAAGTTCCTTTCAGACGACGAGAAATCTGCTTTGCGTAGCGCTGTCGGCGCCGAAGCTGGCGACGTGGTACTTGTGGTGGCCGACAAAGATCCCGTGGTGTTTGCTGCGCTTGGTGCTTTGCGTTTAGAAATTGCGAAAAAACACGGCCTTATTCCCGAAGACGAGTTCAATTTCTTATGGGTTACTGACTTTCCACTGTTTGAGCATGATGAAGAAAACAACCGTTATGTTGCCATGCATCATCCGTTCACCATGCCAAAAGACGGCGATGTGGATAAGCTGTTATCCGATCCAGGCTCGTGTATTGCAAAGGCATACGACATGGTGGTAAACGGTGTAGAGCTGGGCGGTGGTTCCATCCGCATCAATAACCCCGACATACAAGCCACTATGTTCAAGGCTTTGGGCTTCACACAAGAACGTGCCGAGGAAAACTTCGGATTTTTGCTGGAGGCTTATCGCTATGGTGCTCCACCACACGGCGGTATGGCGTTTGGCCTTGACCGTTTGGTGGCTCTCATGCTGGGCAAGGATTCTATCCGTGATGTTATTGCATTCCCCAAAATGCAAAATGCAGGCGAGCTGATGAGCGGTAGCCCTGATTTGGTAGACACAAAACAGCTGGATGAGCTTTATATTATCAGCACCGCCGAGGCATCGGAATCTACCGAGGAAAATCCTCAATAGTCATGTAACTCACTTTATTTATCGCATATTAAAATGCACCGAACCCGGCAGTAGTCGAGTTCGGTGCATTTTTTATACTGCTATCCGGTATTTACCCAAGTTTAAATTGTGAATCTTTTATCACTTGCAAGAAGTTCTTTAAAGTCATCTGTCCCCATAGGTTTCGCAAAGTAATACCCTTGGGCATAGTCACACTTTATGCCTCGAAGCCAAAGTGCCTGTGCAGCTGTTTCAACGCCTTCCGCAACCACTTTCATCTCCAGATGCTTTGCCATGGTCACAACATCCGCAACAATAGTAGTGCTTTTTCCGCCTTGTTCTTTTAAGTCAAAGAAAGCTTTATCAAGTTTCAGCACATCTGCCTCTATAGCGCTAAGCCTATTCAGCGACGAAACACCTGCGCCAAAGTCATCGATAGCTATTGGGAATCCCAGCTTTTTCAGCTGATTCACACGGCGTAAAAATGTTGTAGCATCGGATTCTATAGCGCTTTCGGTAAGCTCCAGCTCTATTTCTTTCGGAAGAATTTTATGTAAATCCATGATGTCAGATATTCTGTTCACTACGTCATCTGAAAGAACGGTATGTGCCGATAAGTTCACCGAAATACGCGGGATTTTAACTTGCTTATAGTTTGTTTTTATAAATTTACACGTTTCTTCCAGTACAAATAAGTCAAGCGTTGAAATAAATCCATTATCTTCAAAAACCGGTATGAAGCTGTCCGGGTATATAACATCGCCAAGTTTCGGTTTCCAGCGTACCAACGCCTCGGCTCCATCCACTTCCATGGTGCTAAAGTTCACTTTTGGCTGATACTGCACAAAAAATTCTTTGTCTTTAAGCGCTTGCTCCATACGGAACGTGATATTGATTTTATCGTCGTATATCTTTTGCATCTTTGCATCAAACGTGATAAATGTCGTTTTATGCGAATGTTTACCTTGCCCACGTGCATTATCTGCCTGTCCTACAATGGTAGTCGCTTTTTCGTCACAATTCGAAATTATCACGTTGCCAAACGACATAGATATATTATACTTTTCGCCTAAAATATCCCTAATGCTTGGCAAAATATCATTATTGTATATCTGCCTCATTGGACCACCATCATCCACTCTGCGAAGAATTAAAAATTGATCGCTTGTTCTTCTGCAAATAATGGCAGATGTGTCTTTAAATGTTTTTTTCAGCTGCTCGGCAATGGCTACAATAACACTTGTTCCTCTTTCGTTGCTGAAATGGGTGTTTATTGTCTTAAATACATCCACATCAAATGAAATCAACTCATATTCTTTTGGTCTTGCTTTTGCAAGCGTTTCATCCATAACTTTGTTGAACTGATGTATTGCTATCAGCCCTGTAAGTGCGTCGGTGTTATACGCAATGGCAAGCGCTTCTTGTTTTTCTTTTTGCTTTTTATATTCATATCCTGCAAATAGTGCCAACCCGGCAATAACGATTATTGCAAAATAATACCAATTAGCTTTAAAGAAATCCCAAACGCTCATCTCTTGAGATGGAAGAATTTCATTAGAATTAGTTTCAAGGATGGCTTCATATTCTCTTTCTGACATCCTATCTAACATCACGTTAAATATCGGCAAATATTCATCTGCAATATCTTTATTAATAAAATACTGCATGGGTATCTCACTATCAGTACGAATCGAAGCACTATTTACCTCATCAAGATATATTTCAGCAAAAGTAACAGCACTTTCTGTGCTCATCAGCATGTCAAGATTTCCTGCGTCAAAATCATCAAGTAACTCAAACCAATCGTTATAATAAATAATTTCAACATCCGGAAATGCATCATTGAATGGTCCAAGATCGACAGTTTGATATGGAAGTATGCCTATTTCAGGAGATTTTGCGAGTATTTCCTCTAAAGCTATAGTTCCAAGACGGTCTATATTGACCTGCGCATACATAGGTATAAGATAATATGGCTCAGTAGCGACATAATGTTCCCATTCATGATCTCCATCACCATAAAGAGTGACAAGTATATCAAAATTTTCATGGCTTTCAGGTGGGTCGCTGATGCTGTAGGGATGATAATTTACTTCAAAACCATAACGATCTGCAAAATAACTAAATGTTTCTACCATAGCGCCATCCGGCTGTCCTTGCTCGTTCATAAAAGAAATAGGTGCGAACCCGGTAATATATCCCACTTCAAGCGTACGTTGCCGTAATGTCTCAATTTCATTTGGCATCAAGCCTCGGTGAGTTATTTCCACATTATCGGCTAAATATTTTTCCTCTAGTTCAAGAAAAAAATTACCCTCTGTAACCACTATATCATATAAAATCGCATCAAGTTTATCAATAAGCTCCTGGTTTTCGATACTAGCATTAATATATAGGTTGTATACGCCTACATCTAAAACATTGTTAAGTTCTCCAATGGATCTGTGTCCTGAAAACGCAAGATAAAAATCTGCATCTAAATCCATATAGTCATGTGCTTCACCATACACATATTCCATCGAAAAGCCTAAGTTTTCACCCAAAAACTCTAACCGTTCATTACCAATATTTTCACTATATGTAGCTATGGTTTTCCCGTCTAGTGCATCAAAGTCGCCATAGGCAATATCCATATCTTTTGACAATATCGAAACATATGCTTTGCCATATTCCATTTGAGAGTATATAGTATCCTCTGCTCTTTCTTGACTTCGCGTGTGAAATGCAAGCAAATCTACCTCTCCATTATTTAAGGCATCCGTAGGATCGTCACTAATCGGAATGTATTCAAATTCAAGATCGCTCACTTCGCTTATCTTTTCAAAGATATCGACACCGTACCCTTTGTTATTGAAACTATTAATATCCTCGGCAAACTCCAAAAAATCTTCGTAGTACCCCACTCTTATCACATCGCCATCTTCTACAGTGGTTGCTGAAACGAAAGACATCGAAGACACAAATGTACATAGCACGCAAATGGCTATAATAGCCCCTAAATATTTAACCTGTTTCATAACAATCCTCATTTCTGGCGCAGACTATCCTCTGCATGGTCTGGTGAAATCAAAAATAAAATATTATTTTTTTATGTCTTATCGTTTAAGTTTGAATATTTTAGCGTATCGTGTCGAAATAATCAATTGACGTTCATATAGATTTTTTTATCAAATTTTGTGAGTTTTAAATAAAATCCACTTAAAATATTTTAAATTTTTAAAAATTTTTGTACACTTATAACAAGTGCTTGCTTAAAGTTTTGTTGCCACTTTATCAATTCACTATGCTATATATTTTTATTTATTTGATTTTTATATAATAAAAAACAGCTCACTTATCGAATTTTCACGCTAAAAGGCCTATATATACATATGTATATATAGGCCTTTTGTTTCATTTATTGGATATTTTCAACTATAAAAATTCATCGTCATTTTGCTATGAGTTGCTTTTAGCGCTGTACACGTCCGCTTCCATCACCGCCGGCAAGTGCCTGCACTTCATCAACATACACACGGTTAAAATCACCGTTAATGGAATGTTTCAGGCACGACGCTGCCACGGCAAACTCCAGTGCTTGCTGTTTGTTTTCCGTATAAGTATTCAGGCCATAAATCAGCCCTGCGGCAAAACTATCGCCACCACCTACACGGTCTACAATATCATTCATCATATATTTTTTGCTGATGTAGAAATCGGTACCGTCGTTTAGGCAAGCCGCCCAGCCGTTTGTATCTGCGCTGATGCTTTCCCTTAATGTGATGGCAATCATCTTCATGTTTGGATATTCTTTCAGCACTGCACTCGACAGCTTTTCATATTTGGAATGGTCCAGCTTTCCACCTTCCACATGTACGTCTGCCGCCATGCCCAACGACTTCTGGCAATCTTCTTCGTTTGCAATTGCCACATCAACATATTTTGCCAGCTGACACATCACCTCTGGTGCTTTTTTGCCATACTGCCACAGGTTTTTCCTAAAGTTTAGGTCACAAGATACCGTCACGCCATATTCTTTTGCTTTTTTCACACTTTCTAAAGATAGCTCCATAGCACTTTCGGAAATAGCGGGTGTGATGCCCGTGATATGAAACCAGCCTATCCCCTCAAATGCTTTTTCCCAATCGATATCGCCCGGACCTGCCATAGATATGGCGGAATACTCGCGATCATACACCACTTTACTGGCACGCTGGTTTGCGCCTGCTTCCAAAAAGTAAATGCCCATACGGCCTTTACCATATTGCACACGACTGATATCCACACCAAATTTACGAAGCTCGTTTGCACATTCCCTGCCTATGGCATTTTGCGGTAAAACACTTATAAAAGATGCATCCATGCCAAAGTTAGACAACGAAACCGCTACATTTGCCTCACCACCACCAAATGTAGCCTCCAGCATCGGGCTTTGGAACAAGCGTTCAAATCCCGGTGACTTCAAGCGTAGCATTATTTCACCAAATGTTAAATATTTCATGATGAACCACCCCTATTCTATGTTATTTCTGCATTAATACAATGATAAATTCCACCCTGCTTCTAAGCATCTACAAGGTGTATATCGTTTTAAGCCCCTGCAGAATTTGCCACCGCTTCTTTACAAAGCATAGTGATTTTATCAAAATTTCCAGCAGAAATGTCTTCTTTTGTGCAAATCCAGCTGCCACCTACAGTATGTATATATGGCTGTGCGGCATATTCGCCGATGTTTTTAGCGTTCACTCCGCCTGTGGGAATAAAAGTAACATTGCCAAACGGCGCGGCCAATCCCTTCATTGCTGTAAGTCCGCCATATACATTGGCCGGAAAGAACTTAATGACATTCACGCCAAGTTTTAATGCGGCCATGATTTCTGTGGGTGTCACACATCCCGGTGTCACTGTTATATCGTTTTCCACACAATACTTCACCACTTCTTCGTCAAAGCCCGGCGAAACAATAAACTTTGCGCCGGCCGCTACGCTGGCTTTTGCCTGTTCTAAATTTATTACAGTGCCTGCGCCAACTAATATATCAGGACAATTTTCAGCAACTTCTTTTATGGATGCAAGGCCTGCATCTGTGCGCAGGGTGATTTCCATCACATCAATGCCTCCGGCAAGAAGTGCGTTTGCTGTAGGTATTGCATTTTTCACATCTTCAATAACAACCACCGGCACCACCGCATTGCTACCTAATCTTTCACTATACTTCATATATTCCTCCTTGTTTTAAATAATACTTATATGAAAATATTTATTATGTACTAAAATTATATTATAAAAGCTCTGCCCCTTCTTTTTTCCTTATAGCAAAATAAATCACCGCTTTTGGTTCTTCTGATATGCTGTCTTCGGTGTAATATTCATATTCTACATCAAGTGCCGCATACCCACTTTTGGGAAGCCAGCTTTGATAAAACCATCTTTTTGTAGATTCAATCACCCCGGCCCACAATTTTTTAAATCGTGGCCGAATTTCAATCGTCGCCCATATACCTTCCGGTAACACATGCGCTTGCAGTGCGGGCGCATCTTTTAGTCCACCCACAAACAGTATGAATTTATGCTTTCTTCTGTCACATTCCGCGTTGACAATATAATACGGAAAATCATCTCCCGGCGCAAAGCCGGCTTGCTCGTAAAAGCTACTTGATAACATCCTAATATCTTCTGCCTGTGTACGATTACCACTTTGCATTTCACGTCCGAAAATCACTGTTTTTTTCATATCAACCAGCTGCACTTCATGTTTCGGCATTACGTATATCTCCTTATTAATTTTGTTCTATTTTATAATACATTAAATAAGTGAAAAATACCAGAAAAAAGTAGCCAAGTTATAAATACTTGACTACTTTTTTATATTGTGGTTTAAATGGATATTAATGTTAAAATTTAGGGATGTTTTTACATCTTAAATCCTACTACATCCCATTTTCACCTGTGCTTAGTATTTCGGATTGCGAGGCTGATAAGAAGTATGCAGTATATGATGAGCTTTCTCACATCCTGCGGCATCAAATGGATCGCCTTTGAAGAATTCTCTGTACAAACCGATAACCTGAGAGTTCTCATGGCTCTTGCGCACATTTTTAGCTTTATCATTGTTATAAAGCGCTTGTGCACGAAGACCTTTTAGGTCTACAAAGTTACGTACCGAAGCCGGTTGTGGAGGCTGACCGCCACCATTGATGCATCCGCCCGGACAAGCCATGATCTCAATGATATGGTAGTTGCGCTTGCCTGCTTTCACTTCACGCAACACTTTTTCCACATTGGCAAGGCCTGAAATAGAGCAAGTATGTACATCTATATCGCCAACTTTGTATGTAGCTTCTTTAATGCCTTCGTCTGTACCACGAACTTCTTTGAAGTCTATGTTTTCCAGCTCTTTGCCTGTCAATACTTCGGCAACACTACGCAAGGCAGCTTCCATAACGCCACCGGAAGCACCAAAAATAACGGCTGCACCGGTACTCTCACCCAAAGCAGAATCAAAGCCTTCGTCAGGTAAATTCACAAAGTCGATACCTGCACGTTTCACCATACGGGAAAGCTCTCTTGTGGTGAGGGATATATCGTTATCGCGGATACCTTCGCCTGCAGCAAACATATCATAGCGATCAAGCTCGAACTTTTTAGCAGTACAAGGCATGATGGAAACTACCACGATGTCTTTGGGGTCTACCCCTGCTTTTTCTGCCCAATATGTTTTGATAAGGGCGCCCATCATTCCCTGAGGACTCTTACAGCTGGAAATGTTATCCAGCATGTCGGGATGATTGATTTCGCAATATTTGCTCCATCCGGGACAGCAGCTGGTAAGAAGTGGCAGTGTTCCGCCGTTCAGTACGCGGCCGATGAATTCTTTGCCCTCTTCAATGATAGTAATATCAGCGGCGGTATCGGTATCAAACACTTTGTCAAAGCCTAAACGACGAAGCGCGGCTACCATTTTGCCTTCTACGTTACTGCCTACCGGCATACCGAACGACTCACCCATGGTAGCGCGAATTGACGGTGCTGTATGCACAATAACAGTTTTGGTAGGATCTGAAATAGCCTGGCGTACCTTGTCGGTATCGTCTCTTTCCACCAAAGCGCCGGTAGGACAGTTTACGATACATTGGCCACAAGAAATACATGCTGTTTCGGCCAAAGGTGCCTCGAATGCGCATGCGATGTGTGTTTCAAAACCACGCTCTGAAGGCTCGATTACCGACACTTGGTTTTGGCAAGCTGCCACACAGCGACGGCATAAAATACATTTGTTGTTGTCACGTACCAGATGCAATGTGCTGGTTTCCAGCTCATAGTGAGGTTTTTCGCCAATGAATTTCAGGCCGTTAACGCCATACTCATGGCACAATGTTTGCAGCTCACAATCGGTGCTGCGAACACAAGACAAACAGTTTTGGTCATGCGAAGAAAGAAGCAGTTCCAAGTTTGTTTTACGTGCGCCTAATACTTTATCACTGTTTGTGATAATCTCCATGTCGGCATTTACCGGGTATACGCAAGCGGTAACAAGAGTTCTTGCACCTTTTACCTCTACCACGCACATGCGGCAAGCACCAATTTGGTTCATCTCACGCATCCAGCACAAGGTAGGAATTTTAATACCTATATCGTGGCAGGCCTGCAATACGGTAATGCCTTCCTCCACTTGGTGGGTCATGCCATTGACCTTAATATTGATTTTAGCCATATTCGTCTTCTCCCTTAACCTTTCGATATAGCGGAGAACTTGCAAGTTTCCATGCAAACGCCGCACTTGATACATTTATCCTGGATGATGGTATGTGGGGTTTTCACAGCACCTTCGATTGCATTCACAGGACACTTACGTGCACAAGCGGTACAACCCACACATTTATCTTCGATGATGGTGTATTGCATCAGTGCCTTACATACACCGGCCGGGCAACGTTTATTATCAATATGCTCTAAGTACTCATCACGGAAGTAACGAATGGTACTAAGCACAGGGTTTGGCGCTGTTTGACCAAGACCACACAAGCTGTTTTCTTTGATGTAAAGTGCCAGCTCGTCAATTTTGTCTAGGTCTTCACGGGTAGCCTTGCCCTCGGTGATTTTGTCCAGCAGTTCCATCATGCGCTTGTTGCCCACACGGCAAGGTGTACATTTACCACAGCTTTCCTCGATGGTAAAGTCAAGGAAGAAGCGTGCGATGTCAACCATACATGTGGTATCGTCCATAACAATCAAGCCGCCGGAACCCATCATGCTACCGATTTCCAAAAGGTTATCGTAGTCAATAGGCACATCGATTTTTTCTGCGGGGATACATCCGCCGGAAGGACCGCCTGTTTGAGCAGCTTTAAACTTATGGCCACCCGGGATGCCGCCGCCGATTTCTTCCACGATTTCACGCAATGTGGTACCCATAGGAACTTCCACAAGGCCTGTGTTTTTGATTTTACCGCCAAGCGCAAACACTTTTGTGCCTTTGCTTTTTTCGGTACCGATTTTTTTGAACCACTCGCTACCTAAAAGAACGATACGAGGAATGTTTGCATATGTTTCCACGTTGTTCAAAACAGTGGGTGCCTCAAACAAACCTTTCACTGCGGGGAAAGGAGGACGTGGACGAGGCTCGCCACGTTTGCCTTCGATGGATGTCATCAGTGCGGTTTCTTCACCACACACGAAAGCGCCGGCGCCCAGCTTAATTTCCAAATCGAAATTAAATCCGCTATCAAAGATGTTTTCGCCCAACAGGCCATATTCTTTAGCGTCGTCAATCGCTATTTGCAAACGTTTTACTGCAATAGGATATTCAGCACGCACATATACATAGCCTTTGTCTGCACCGATAGCATAGCCGGCAATAGCCATAGCTTCAATCAGTACATGTGGATCACCCTCTAGGATACTACGATCCATAAATGCGCCCGGGTCACCTTCGTCAGCGTTACAGCAAACGTATTTTTGCACCTCGCCGCGTCTGCCGGATGCAAATTTCCATTTAAGGCCTGTGGGGAAGCCTGCACCACCACGACCACGAAGGCCTGAATCCAACATACATTCAATCAGTTCATCCGGAGTCATCTCGGTAAGTGCTTTACCAAGTGCCTGATAGCCTTCAAAACCAATATACTCATCAATGTTCTCGGGGTTTATTACACCACAGTTGCGCAAAGCAATACGCATTTGTTTTTTGTAAAAAGGTGTCTCATCAAGGCTGGTAATGGTGTTGTCGTCTTTTACTGTTTCATCATATAAAAGACGGGTAACAGGACGACCTTTCAAAAGATGCTCGGAAACAATTTCCGCCACATCGCTTGCATCCACCATGGAGTAAAAACTAGCCTCGGGATAAATAACAACGATGGGGCCAAGTGCGCAAAGGCCAAAACAACCTGTGTTGATAACACGCACTTCTTCGGCCAGCCCGTTTTTCGCTACCTCTTTTTCAAACGCTTCGGCCACGGGACCGCTGCCGGAAGAGGTACAGCCGGTGCCGGCACATACCATAACATGGCTTCTGTACATAAATCTTATCCTCCTATTCCTACAGACCTACCGCCCTTAACGGGTGGCAGCTCCGATGGTAAATTCTGCCACAGGTTTTCCATCTATCAGATGTTCCGACACAATACGCGCCACTTTATCGGCAGTCATTTTCACATATGTTACTTTTTCCTCATCACCGCGGTATACTTCCACCACCGGCTCAAACTGGCAAATGCCAACACAACCGGTTTGGCTTACCATTACATCTGAAATTTCACGGCGTGCCACTTCTTCTGTGAATGCATTCAGTACCGGACGTGCGCCGGCAGCAATACCACAAGTAGCCATGCCTACCACTACACGAGTACCATCTTTGGCTGAATCACGTGTGTTTACCGTTTGCTTCATTTTATTGCGAATGGCAGCTAATTCTTCCAAACTTTTCATAGCTATGCTCCCTTACTTATATAGTCTTTCCTCATTTTCTGCTGTACATCAAAAAGAGCCGGTTTTACTTTATTATTTCTTCCATGCCCTCTTTTATATGGTCCTTAATAAAAACATACACTGCCGGCTCGGCCAAAGACACTCCATCAAGTATCACGCGAGCCTCCCTGGTATCAAACGAAAATACTGCGTCGTCTTTCTTAAAGCTGTACACAAAGTCTATATCAGGTGCCCCCTGCACAAGCGTGGCCACCGTTGCCTCGATTTCACCAAGAGGCATCAGGTCGATGTGTCCCAGCGTGAAGGTGGCTGTAACCGTAGTTCCAACACCCACTTCACTTTCTATAAAAAAGCTTCCGCCTGTTTGCTCGGCCGCCATTTTGAAAAACGGTACACCCAAGCCCACCTTACGTGTGGTTCTTGTGGTGGTGAAGGGATCGCTCACTTTCGCTACCATATCGGCGCTCATCCCTTTACCGTTATCTGTAATAGTAATAGTTTGTTTTTTGTCTTTTGTGGACTGCACAATATCTATTTCTATCAACGTGGCATTTGCACGAACAGAATTTTCGGCAATATCCAATACGTTCATCGACAATTCTTGCAAATAGGACCCCCCTTTGCATAAAACCGCCTGTTTTAGTATTTCGCCAAAATATCTTTCAGCTCTTTACTACCGCCTTCTAAACGACCATATACATCGTCGTTTACCATTAGTACCGGTGCCAAACCACATGCACCAATGCAACGCACAGCCTCTAGGCTGAACTTTCCATCAGGTGTCACCTCGCCATTTTGTACGCCCAGTTCTGTTTCAAGGCTCTCAAAAATCGGGCCGCTACCCTTAACGTAACATGCGGTTCCCATACATACGTTAATGCGATATTTGCCCTTTGGAGAAAGTGAAAACTGTGAATAGAATGTTGCAATGCCATAAATCTCTGCCAAATGTACATCAAGCTCAGTTGCAATCATTCGCTGTACTTCCAGCGGCAGATAGCCATAAATCTCCTGTGCTTTTTGTAATGCCGGCATAACAACGCCCGGCATATCGACATTTTCTTGCAGCCAGCTTTTCAGCTCGGCCTCTTGCTCTTTTGTCCCTTGAAAGGGTAATGTAGAAATGCGCTTCATAACCTTTTTTGCCTCCCTTTTGTTAAAGGTTTGTCAATCTGACTTAGATATTATTATATCGTACCGACGCACCAATTACAAGCGAATAAGCCACGGCTAACTGTTGTTTTTTTGAAAAAATTTTACATTTTATTTTTTACATACTTTTTTACCGTTTTTTTATAAAAAAACACCACATAATCTTTGCAAAGATTGTGTGGTGTTACATACTTTGTTCAACTTGCTTCTTTAACGTTTTGCGACTTTTTACTTTGTTTTTTATTTTCTTCAGTGTCTGTCTCTTCTTCGTTATCCGGAGGCAATATACTCACCTTGGCCCATGCCACATGATGGTCTTCAATCGGCTCTGTGGTGATTTTCAAGCCCTCCACTTCCACTTCTACCTCTTCGCCGTCATCCGGAATGGTGGACATACAGCTAAATACCAGCCCGCCTAAAGTATCATATTCCCTTTCTTGCGGCATTTTTATCTGCAATGCACTTTCCATCTCTTCAATATCAGTATCCCCGGAAATGCGCCATAAGTTTTCGGACACTTCATATATTCCCTCATCTTCCGGATCGTCAAACTCATCAAAAATATCGCCTACAATCTCTTCAATAAGATCTTCCATTGTGACAACCCCGGAAAACCCACCATATTCATCCAGTACAATAGCCATATGATCGTTACACTTTTGCATGTCGCGTAATAAAATATCCGCTCTGACCGTTTCCGGCACAAACCGAGGTGTGCGTAAAAGTTCACGCACTGCACACGGGCTATCTTTTCTTAAGTTTAGTAAAAATGTTCGCGACGAAAGCACGCCTAAAATATCATCCGAGCTGTCTCCACATACCGGAAACCTTGAATATCCGGTTTCACCGATAAGGCTCACTATTTCATCTTCAGGTGTGTCTTCTTCTATGATAACCACATCCACACGATGTGTCATTACATCTCTTGCGATGGTTTTATCCAGCTCAAACACCGCTTTAATCATTTCGCTTTCTTCCGAGTCAATGTTTCCGCTTTTCATGCCCTCATCCACCATCATGCGGATTTCATCTTCTGTCACCGATTCTTCTTGCTCGCCTCGGATGCCAAACAAATATAACAAGCCTTTAGATATAAAGCGTAATAGTTTCATGGCGGGTTTTATCAAAACTGATACCACTAAAACAAAATCCACAGTATTCTTTGCCGCTTTGTACGGATTTTTACGCGCAACTTGTCTTGGCACAAGTACGCCGAAAAGTAACATCACACACGCTAATATTACCGCAATTAATATCAGCACTAAAATATACAACGTGGTATATGGAAAAACCACAAACCCAAGCTGCATATACAGCCACTGTGCAAGCGGTGTAGTAAACGTATATGTTGCAAGCGCTGTGCCGACAAAACCCATTATAAGACTGCCGGTTTGTATATTAGCTAAAAAATCCGACATGTTCTCCGACACGCTAATTAGGCGCTTTGCTTTTACGTCACCTTGTTCTATCTGATCTTGTAGCTTATTGGTAGGCAATTGTGTCACTGCTGATTCTGCCGCAGAAAAAACCGCACTTATTAAAATAAGCACACCCTGCAACAAAAACATACCTATCAACTGACTATCTGAAATTGTTTCCAAGAAATTATTCCCCCTATAATAAAACCTATATGCTAGTTATTTTACAAGCAAAACAAGACACTACCATCTTTTTATAAAGATAGCTGTGTCTTGTGTATTATATTTCATGTGTCGAGGTCGACTACCGTCGTCGTCCATTTGTAAATACGTTCCTTTCATCCTGGTTTTAAAGCTTTGTTTTGCCAATAATAACAAAACTATGCGATTTTGTCAATATCGGTTCAATCAAGTTCTTCTTCACTCTCCTGAACAACCAGCCGCGATGCGGAAAGTTTCTTTGCAAAAAAATCATCAAGCATGCTTTCGCCTATCACAGGCTCTTTCATGCCAAACGCTTCCCTTATAAACCGCAAACTAAATACCGCCGGGCTTTCCTCTTCAAACTGTATCAAAAACACCGTGTCCAGTTGTTGCTGTGTAGAGTTGTGCTTCAAAAAATGGATATACCACCCACCACTCATTGCATCTTCCAGCTTATAGTGGAATATATCTTCTGCTTGCGGTTTGCCTAGTTTTCCTCGGCATTCCGTGGCGGTGGCATCCTTTACTTCATATCGCATGAACTGCCCGGGCTTTTTGCGTGTTTTAATCTTTGATTTTTTGAAAAACCTCACCATAAGCACCGCAAAAATCACAAGCGGTATCGCCCAAACCAGACCTTGCAGGTTAATGATATCTCCTATGGATATACCTTCCATTCATACCACCTTACTTATCATGCCTATCTTGATTTTGCGAACAAATTATGGAGTTGTCGCGGGCTCAGACGGTACTGCGGGCTCAGACGGTACTGCGGGCTCAGACGGCACCACTGGCTCAGACGGCACCACCGGCTCAGACGGCACTACCGGCTCAGATGGCACCACCGGCTCAGACGGTGCAGGTGGGTCTGGCGTTGGATCAGGTGCCGGCGTGGAAGATACCGGCGTCGAAGACACCGGTGTCGATGCCGGTGTGGTCTGGGCAAAGTTCGCCACCACGTTGATGCTGCCTGTATAGCCTTCGGGTATGCTCACCGTGATAGAGGTGGTACTACCAGACACACTGCCTGCCGAAGCGCTCCATCCTGTGAACTGATATCCTGCGTTTGGTGTGACCGACACGCTTATATTCACAGACGAGCCCGCTGTGCCCGAGCCACCACCGCTAGCCGAGCCGCCTGTACCACCACTAACTGTTACGCTTACTGTGCCTGACTGCACCTGTGAAGTGGTCTCTTCCGGAACAGAAAATACAGGTTTTGGGAACAATCCTTCAGGTGTGGCCAGTCGATTCGGTACATCTTTTAGTGGTTTCGGACGAGTGTCTTCACTTTCAAAGCTATGTGTGCGGAAATAGTCTATCATTGCCTTAGCGCCACTTTCGCTTATATGAATGCCGTCACTTACCATAAACTCATCTTTTGCATAGCCTGTGCTTGTGTCTTTTATAGCATCCGACCAGTTAAGGAATTTCACGTCCATTTCCTTAGCAAGCTCTAAAAGGGTCAAGTTTATAGACTCTATCCATTTCATTGAAATGCTGCTATAACTGCATGTGGATGTGATTGGAATAACCGATGCAATAATAATGTCTGCATACGGCCATTCTTCTTGTATGGCCTCCACCGCTGTTTGGTAAGAGTTTTTAAAGCTATCGTAATCTGTGCCGGCGTTATTTGTGCCAAAGTTAATAACCACCCTAAGAGGCTGCATTACTTCCACGGCACTGGGCATTGTCATATCGCTCAGCCCAGAAAACCGAACACAACGAAGTCCTGTAACACTGGTAATGCCCATGCTTTCAATACCTATGGTGTTTTCCATGGTAAGGCCTGTGCTGTCGCTGTATGTTATCATGCGCGCTGTGTTTGAGTCACCTAAAAACACTGTGTCGGCCAGATATTCATCGCCGGCATCTTCCGTTTCTTCCAGTAAGGTGCCTGCATATTCACCACTAATTCGGGAAATGGCATCTTTGTCAAAGCTTTCATCCTCTGACGCTGATGTGCTACTTTGTGAGCTTTCCGACGCTGTGGATGATGCCATTGGATCTTGGCCAAACCCCGGTAGGAGGACAGACACAAGAAGCCATATCACCAATATCACAATAACGCCTACTATACTTAGGCATATTATTTTTTGGGTTTTAGACATCGTATTCAAAAAATCAAGCTGTATTTTTGCCTTTTCAGGTTTTAGTGTAGTTTTTTCTGCCGATTTAGTTTCTTTCGGCTTATTTTCTTCCCCTTTTTTACGACGGGGTTTGAAATCCATCATGGATGATCCTCCCTTTGCACTTACTGCAAGCGCTTTATCACTAAATAATCTTATATATTATACCCCAGCTACATTTAAAATGCAATCTAGCGTTTCACGCTTATACACGCACTATTTTATCGCTTATCCACTCATTAATGCAAGTATTTATCATATTTTTCACATTTTTTGTCTGTAACCCCTTTACAAACCGCTCTGAGTTTGGTATTATTGTAAGGCACTGTTCGTTTTATGCTTTTCAAAACTTATATGTGCTGGTGTAGCTCAGTTGGTAGAGCAGCTGATTTGTAATCAGCAGGTCAGGGGTTCGAGTCCGTTCACCAGCTCCAAGCAGCCTGAGGCTGCATCCAATAGACATCGAGTACTGCTCGGTGTCTTTTTTATGTCTTGAATATATCTTTAGGTGCCTCCTATAACGGCACTCTCACCAAGCAGCCCGAGGCTGCATCCAATAGACATCGAGTACTGCTCGGTGTCTTTTTTATGTCTTGAATATATCTCTTTAGGTGCCTCCTAATAACAGCATCCCCACCATGTTGTCACTATTTTGTTTAATATGTGTTAATTTTAACACACACAAACATGTACAAAAAAATTGCTAATTTTTATGTATTTTGTTATACTGAATCATAATGAATTTTTAGGGGGATAACTTTTATGGCATTCGGATTCAAATACAAAAAGGTTAAATTGCAAAATAGCTATACACTCGAGGCTTTGTTTGAGCAAATCAAAGATACCGAGTTTGCCGCCGGAAAGCCCAGTTTGGTAAAGCACGGCTTGGCCACAATTATTGCTTTTCCGGCACTGGATTCGCATAATCAGGTGCAGATATTGCCCGGTTCTCTGAAAAAAGAGTCCAATACTTTCCAGGTACTAAAAGCCGAAGAAGCCGGTGTGGATACCATGGTTAAAAACGAGCTTTTAGGATGGCTTACCGATGATTTGATCCGCATAAGAAGTGTTGCTGGCAAAAACGCCAAAAACATCGTAGCTATGGTGGAAGAAACCGCAGAAAAGCTGGGTAACATGGGGCTTTAATGTCACCACAACACCTGTGACAGTGTCAAAAATTTATAGCGATAAAAAAGCAAACATCCGCTGGATGTTTGCTTTTTTTATATAAGGCTTCACACTAAATTCTTTGAATATTATCTTTTGGTAATTTTGTTAAAACAATCCTATATAACACAATTTTTGCTGTTGCCGCTATCGTCCATGATATCGGGAATGACCAATATATAATTTCCAAGCTGTTAAACTGTGGGAACACAAAAAACACCCACAAAATTCTGACCATGCACACTCCACAAAACGATATTATTGTTGGAATCAGCGAAATCCCTAAACCTCGCAACTGACCAATCATAACGTCCATAATGCCAAAGATAAAGTATGGCATACTTAAAATTCTTAGCCTTTGCACGCCTATTGCTATTACCTCGGGGTCGCTATTATATAGTGATATGATGGGCTCTGCAAACACAAACGCCATAGTACCCAAAAAAACGCCTACAGCTACAACCGCGCCCCAGCTATAATAAAGATTTTGGCGCATGCGTTTATATTGTTCTGCCCCAACGTTTTGGGCCGCCGAGGTAAGTGCCGCTTGGCTGATACAGTTCATTCCCATGAACAAAAAGCCTTCCACATTTGCCGAGGCCACATTCCCGGCAGTTGCTATAGATCCAAACGAGTTAATGGCAGATTGTACTGTGACGTTTGCTATGGAAAACATTGCACCTTGCAAGCCTGCCGGTAGGCCTATTCTCACAATGTCCCAAAGCTGCCTTTTGTATATTTTCAGCTTTTTAAAGTCAAGATTTAGTAGCCCGTCACGTTGCAAAAAGCACCTTACTACAAACACCGCAGATATCGCCTGTGCAATTATGGTTGCAAGTGCCACGCCCACAACACTCATGTTAAACCCAATAACAAAAACCAGGTTCAATAATACATTTACAATTCCCGATATACCTAAAAACTTTAAAGGACGTTTTGTGTCGCCTACTGCACGAAGCATTGCCGCACCAAAGTTATATGTCAAATTAAACGGCATACCCATAAAAAATATTTGCATATATATAGTTGCGCCGTCTATTACATCATATGGTGTGCCCATCAACGTGAGTACCGGCCTTGCAACAAAAAAGCCCACAACCATTAAAAACACACCACTTAATACCGAAACAAGTAACGCCGTGTGTAGTGTTTTTTCTATACCGTCAAAATCTTTTGCCCCAAAATACCGTGATATTCTCACGCCTGCGCCCACAGAAAGACCCATAAAGCAGGTCACTATCAAATGTGTGAGCGAGCCTGTAGAGCCTACCGCCGAGAGCGCTTGTGGACCTGCAAACTGCCCCACCACCATCATATCGGCTGCATTATACAGCAATTGAAGCATGTTTGTTATTATCAGCGGTATCGAAAATGAAACGATATTTACAAACAATGAGCCCTTTGTCATGTCTATTTGATGTTTGGATTTTTCTTTCACTAAATAGCCTCGTTTCATGGATACCTTCAATAAATTTTTACGTCATAATTTACATATCAGCTCATATACCAGCTGGTAATATTTTTGCTTATGCTTATGTATTGTTCCTACATGCCCGGTATTTTCCGCTATATACAGTTCTTTTTTGCCATTATATGCCTCATATAATTTTACTGAATCTTCTGCCGGGGTCACATTATCTTTATCACCGTGTAAAAAAAGAATGGGCACATTTACTTTACTTAAATCATCAATGGGTGAAATATCTTTATAGCTGTGTTTAAACCTTATTTTATTCCAAAAATCTATAAAATACAAAAAAGGTATTTCCGGTAGCTTGTATGCCGCTTTTAGCCGAAATTTCGCCTCGTCGTAAAAATTGGCAAACGAACAGTCAGATATCACAAACGATATCCGCTTATCAATTGCAGCTGTCATAATAGATGTAGCCGCACCCATCGACTCGCCGTGTAGGCCAATAAGCGTGCCTTTGCCGGCTTTTTCTTCCACCCATGTTATACATGTTTTTAAGTCATATTTTTCAAGGTAGCCCATGGTACAATTTTCACCACCACTATAGCCATGGCACCTATGGTCGTACATCAGCACATTATGCCCTTTTGAAAAGAACATATCCACATAGCGCATAGATGTTGCCATGCTACCGGTAAATCCATGCACAATTATCACCGATTTTTCCGAGTTTTGATACGGTAGCCATTTACCTGCCAGTTGATATCCGTATTCTGAAGATATTTTCACATCTTCAAAATCATATGCATCAAAACCGGGTATGTCGTATCCCAGCTCTTCAAACTTATTATACACTTCTTCATACGACATCACTTTTGGTCGTTCAGTGACGTTGTTTATAATGTATCCAACCACCATCAATGCAATAAAACTTAAGACAACCACAACAACAATTGCTACTATCATGATTATTTCCTATCTTTAAAATATTTCATTCTATCTACTATTTTAATAGCAAAGTGATTTATAGTAAATAAAGTTTTAGCATTTTTTAAATTCCTCTTTATTTATATTGCTTTGGCATATGATTACTTTAGTATTTTAAACTAAAAGACCAAAGTGTTTTCTACATGGCAAATACACCTTTATCTTATATTTTTTCAAGTATAAGATGATTAAAGTATGCTATTTTAATAAAGTCCGGGTTTTCCAGCAGTTTCATTTCTATAGAAAACATTTTATCTGTCCAATTTTCGCCGGACTGTATCTTCTCATCATGCAAACTGGCAAGCGCCCTTACACCAAAAACATTTTCTATCACAAGCTTATTTTCAGACCAGTCTAAAATGTCTTCATTTTCATAATATTTAATGTTTCCAAATGCACTGGAGTATGAATATTCTCCACACAATAGTTTTTCACACTCGTTTAGGTCATAATCTTGCACCACCGCTTGGATGATGCGGCCGTTTCTGTTGTGCCTTACTAAAGAAAGTTTGCCGCCTTTTTTTACCACTCGCAAAAGTTCTGTCAAAATCTCTTTAGGGTTTTCTGTAAACTCAAGCACCAAATGACAAATAACGACATCAAATGTTTCGTCTTTCATTTCCTTCACTGCTTCTAAATCACCATGAATTTGGTTAAACGTCTGCGTGCTTTGAGCTGCGTTTATCATGGCTTCATTCATTTCAAGCGCCACAACATCGTTGTTTTGTGCCAAATAATTTGAAGTAAATGCAAACCCACTTCCGAAGTCTAACACTTTCTTATTTTGTATGTTTTCCAGCTGCTTCCATACAGTTTTATAAAACAAACTGCCCAGCGGTGATACTGCATAATCATAATATAGTTTCATGCCCTCATCCATACATATACTCCTTTTACTTTCAAAATATCCATACAAGATATATTTATATTAATACAAAAACAACGCGTTTCTCAAATCAATCATCACGACCTACCGTTTTTGGATATGCTGAGTTTCTCATACAAAGAGTATGCCATGAATTTTTGGTATAAAACCACCCTCTAGCACATGCTAAAGGGTGGTTTATGTGTAGCGCTTTGCTACTGGTGCGTCTTCAGGGACTCGAACCCGGGACCCGCTGATTAAGAGTCAGCTGCTCTACCATCTGAGCTAAAGACGCATACTATATTTAGCCTTTTAAAAAAGCTCTTGTAAAACTTGTACATCATGCAACTACATTATTATAATATATTTTTAATGATAAGTAAAGATTTTAAGATAAATTTTGCGTTTTCATCTATTTTAAAAAAGCACATTTATCAGTTATTCTTTCCCTAATTTTGCCAAGAACGGGTCTGTAAAACGCTTTCTCATCCATGATATTACCGGCCCTGTTAAAAAAGCTGTCATTATAGTGCCTACTCCTATAGGCGCACCTAATATAAACCCAATACCTACGCATATACTGTCTGTAAATATCCTACAATACTTAAACTTTGCCACATTTTTATCCGCCATTATCAACGCTATTGAATCATATGTAGCCACGCCTAAATCTGCCGTGAAATATACTGCCATAGAAAAACAAAGTAATATAAACCCCAATAACAAAAGAACAACTCGAACAATAAAATTTATTTCACCAATGATATGTATTATCTGATACTCAGTAAAATCAATTATATACCCCAGTAAAAATACACAAATCACTGTTGCAATGCCTATATGCTTTTTACTGATGAAAAAAATGATTATTATTGTGATTGCGCTCATTATTAAATATAATGTCCCGTAACTGATGGGTATTATAATATCAAGTCCTATTACCAGGCATTGATATGGGTCTGTACCGAACATCGATACTTTAAACATTGCTACGCTTATTCCACACAATACTATACCAAACACTGCCATTATTATTCTTAGCTTTAACTTTGTCATTTTAACACTTTCTTTACCATTATTTATTTACTTTCGCCAACATCGGCTCTGTGATATATTTTCTCATCCACGCAATAATCGGCCCCATGAAAAATGCAGTTATTACTGTACCTATGCCTATTGATGCGCCAAGAGTAAAACCTATACTTGTGCATATCACATCCCCGACAACTCTAGCAGTAGTAAAACGTGCAATTTTTTTGTCTTGTAAAATCAAACCTACTGCATCATAGGTTGATATGCCTAAATCTGCCGTAAAAAACATCGCTGACGCAAAACCAAGCATCAAAATGCCTAAAAGCAAAAAAACGACCCTAGTCACAAATCCTATTTCACCAAAAAAGTGCAATAATATTACATGTGAGGCATCCACTACATATCCAAGTAAAAACAAATTTATTATTGTTGCTATTCCTATATACTTTCTGCCAAAAATAAACATAAACAGTAAGATAACTAAGCTTACAATTAAGAACATTGTGCCTTGACTTACCTGAAAAACATTTGAAAAACCCTGAACAAAACATTGAAGCGGATCCATCCCAAACAACGACATTTTAAACATTGATACACAAAATCCACGGATTAATACAGCAATGGTTGTCATCACTATTTTCGCTTGCGTTTTTGTCATTACGGCACACTTTCTTGGCTATTATTTTTTTGCCTCACAATTTAAAATTATACTATTTTGCTTCATATAATGTCAATTATTTACCCCCAAAAATTAGCAAAAAATCCACAAAAAAACACCCTCCAGCAGAAGCTAAAGGATGTCTTAATTGGGTGCAGCGTCAATATCACACCCCGAAAAAAGGTGGTAGCGACTGGTTTGTGTCGTGAGGGCGCTTGTCAACCGAACAACAAACCCGAGCGTGCCTTTTTTCGGAATAACGAGGAGCAACGGAGCGGTGTGCGCGATGACTTTTATGATTTTGCAAAAAAAGTCGTCGCAAACTAAGCGTAGTTTGCGACGAGTGGTGACCCCTAGGGGAATCGAACCCCTGTTTACGGCGTGAGAGGCCGTCGTC
>CAYJIG010000018.1:0-36643 GCA_964370165.1 uncultured Oscillospiraceae bacterium | reverse complement strand
TATTTTTATATGGCATGACCGTCATGGGCAACGGCCTTGAAAAAATCGCCGGTGGACGCACTGAAAGCGTACTTCAAAAGCTGACATCCTCCACCACAAAAGGTGTTATTTTCGGGGCAATTGCAACGGCGTTGCTTCAATCATCTTCAGGCACCACCGTCATCATCATCGGCCTTGTAAACAGCGGTATTATGAAGCTTCAGCAAGCTGTAGGCGTAATAATGGGTGCCAACATCGGTACCACCGTGACATCCCAGCTCTTACGGCTTACCGACATCTCAAGTGATAGCTTCTTTTTACTATTATTAAAACCATCCACTTTGGCTCCTGCAATAGCTTTTATCGGCATAATCCATTATATGTTCAGTAAAGACGCAAAAAAGAGAAATATCGGGCAAATAATGCTGGGGTTCGGTGTTTTATTTAGTGGAATGTTCGCCATGGAAGGCGCTGTAGAACCACTACGTGAAAGCCCACTTTTTGTTGAAATCTTTAGTAGCCTGCAAAACCCGTTCTTAGGCATCTTAGCCGGTGCACTGATAACAGTAGCCATTCAGTCGTCTTCTGCTTCTGTCGGTATTTTGCAAGCACTTACTGTCACCGGCCTTGTCACATGGAGCAGTGCAATCCCCATTATTTTAGGTCAAAACATCGGCACATGTGCCACCGGCCTAATCGCTTCTGTCGGCACATCAAAAGCTGCCAAACGTGTAGCGTTTTGCCATTTATATTTTAATGTTATTGGTACCAGCCTATTTATTGTCGGCATTTATGCTATCCAGTTGTCGTTTGGTTTCCCAGGCTGGGAAACCTCCATAAACAGAGGCGATGTGGCTAACTTCCATTTACTTTTCAACGTAGTTGCCACTTTGATATTCCTTCCTTTCTCAAAACTTTTGGTCCGGCTGGCGGAATTCACTGTACGCGACAAAGAGGATACCACATATCCCGAACTTGAAGTTACAGCTTTAGATGAACGCCTTTACAACAGCCCTTCTGTAGCTTTGGTTCAAGCGCATAAAGCCGTAGAAAAAATGGCACACGTTGGAATTCTTATGCAGGCAGACTCTGTAAACAACTTGGTAAGTTACAACCGTGAACTGAGCGACTTGACCACAAGAAGGGAAGCTGTTATAGATCAGCTAGAGGTAAAAATATCCAACTATCTAATAAATATGCCCAGCAGCGAGCTCAGTGTAGAAGAAAGCAAGGAAGTCACAAAATTACTGGGATTCATAACGGAATATGAACGTATTGGTGATCATTTTATCAATATTTTAGACAGAGGCGGCGAAGTGTTTGACAAAGGTATTCGTTTTTCAATGGAAGCGCAGAACGAGCTTGCCATCTTAAACGAAGCCATCGGCGAAATATTAGATATAACTGCGCAGGCCTTTGAAAAAGAAAGCGATGAAATCGCACGCAGGGTTGAGCCACTGGAAGAAACGATAGATGCCATCTGCCACACTTTGCGTGATCGTCACATCGCACGCCTGAAAAACGGTATATGTAACATGGATGCCGGCATAGTATTTTTGACAGTACTTGCCGACTATGAGCGTATTTCTGATCACTGCTCCAACATCGCCACACGACTTCTAGCCTACGCAAACGGCACCGAAGATGTACACACCTTCCATAAAGAGCTGCAAACTATTGCTCAAAATGAAGAGAACGAGTTGAGAGTTCAGTACAATCTAAAATATTTCTGCCGCTTGTAATATTTTCATTTTTCAAAACCACCGGCTATGCTGGTGGTTTGTTTTTTGCAACAAAAAAGAGCCGCAAAAGCGACTCTTCTTTTGTTTTAACATTATTTCTTTTCTGAGAGGCTGAAACGTTTTTTGAAGCGATCAACACGCCCGCCGGAATCTACCAATTTTTGTTTACCGGAGTAAAACGGATGGCATTTGTTGCAAACCTCAACACGGATTTCAGGGTTTGTGCTTTTTGTTTCAAATGTGTTACCACAAGCGCAATCTACCTTGCACAAATCATACTTAGGATGGATGCCTTCTTTCATCTTTTTCACCTTGCTTTCTATTCACTAACGCGCTGTTTACCCCGCTGTGGATAGCGTTTTGGGAAACAGTGTCTTCCCTAAGCTTAATCACTTAGGCATAAATACTATACTACAAAATAGTGAAAATTGCAAGTAAAAATCAAATAATACGCATGTTATACCATATTTTATATATCAGTATCAGATTTATAATACTTGCAAAATGTGTCTATATACTCTTTAGGGTTTGCGTTTTTCAAAAACACATAGTTAAATTCACGAACAACCGGATGACTTCGTACAGAAAACATTGCAATTTCGTCTTTATGTGCGTTTGCTACCGACTGATAAACAAAAGATATGCCACCTTGCTCTTTCACAATTTCTTTTATCATCGAAAACCCACTGACGCATAGCCTACGTTTAAACCCTGAAACTGTGTGGTTGCCACTGTATAATAACTGTTCCAAAATAGCCCGTGTTCCCGATCCTTTTTCACGTAACACTATTGTTTGTAGCATCGCTTCTTCCCACGTAATGCACCTGTTTGCAAATGGATGATTTTTACTACAAATACCTACAAAGACATCCTTTTTCAAAAGTATATGCCCATACTCTTCTTTATTGAAAAAGCCTTCCACAAGTGCAAAATCCAGATGATTATGGTCAATTAAATTCAGTAGATGTTCTGTATTGTCCACCGCAAACGTCACATCTCCATCATGCTCCCGTATCATCTGCTGTATAGACGACGCCACAATATACTCGCCGATAGTTTTAGTTGCACCTATACGAATATGCGATGTTTTGGTAGCCGAAAGCTTCTCTCTTGTTAAGCCATCGTTATAACATGCAGCTCTGGCATACTGCTCCAACAATTCACCTTGAGCCGTTTTCGACAGCCTCTTTTTATCATATATAAACAAGCGGCATCCATATTGCTTTTCTAAAAACTGAATGTGCTGAGTAACCCCAGGCTGGGTCATGCTTAGCTCTTCTGCGCTGATACGATAATTCATAGTATCACACACCTTTAAAAACGTATAAAGCCGATAATCTAGCATCCTTTACCTCTTTCATAAGCAAAACTTATTGCAAACCCTATATTAATTATGTTATTTTAAATTCCCGCCTTCGTCAATACCAATATCGAAATCAAACTATAATCTATTGATATTTTTAAAATATGAGTGTATTCTGAATAATATAACATGCGATTCTGTAGCAAATGTACATAGGAGACCTTCATGCAAACCTCATACAAAGAACCTGCCGGTGTGGCCAGCTCTTCAATAATAGAGAAAAAAAGCGAATTTATCGCACATCTTTCGCCTGCCCACAGTGAGGAAGATGCATTATTATTTTTAGATAGTATCCGTGCAAAGCATCGTAAAGCAAATCATAATGTGTATGCATATTTACTGCAAAAAGACAACCGTACGCGCTATTCCGATGATGGCGAGCCTTCTAAAACAGCAGGATACCCTGTTCTTTCGGTTATCGAACATTCCGAGATTGTAAACATGATCATAGTTGTGACACGATATTTTGGCGGGATAAAGCTTGGCACAGGCGGGCTTGTCAGGGCTTACACCAAGGCAGCACAAGCCGTTATTTCCTGTGCCGATATTGCATGTGTTCGCAGTGTGGTAAAACTATATTTATGTATTCCTTACTCTTTATACGACACCTCTCATAGGCTTTTGTGCGAATTTGGCACACGGTTTCCCGGCGAGCCTGTTTTTGCCGACACTGTCACAATCAACGGGGTGATACCGGCCGAGGACGCCACTGCTCTTTCTTTAGCTTTCACTGAAATCTTGCGTGGTGGAGATGGTTTGTCCATCAGTGAGCCATATTTTGATGTTTGGTAACTCATTTATTTCCAAGCAAAGTTTATCGCCATTTTATTGTGAAACATAGTGTTTTATGATATACTTAGCTATACTATATGCATAATAAAAAATTTGATATATCGGAGAGAATCACCAATGTTTTCAAACCCTTATCCTAACGCAAAAGATGAAGTAAAAGCACTATTTTTTGACATTGATGGCACCTTGCTAAGTCCTGCTACACATAGCATTCCACACAGTGCTGTCACAGCGCTTAACAACGCGAAAAAGGCAGGATACCATGTCTATTGCGCAACCGGTAGGCATGCTTCAGAGCTTGGTGATATTGACCAGTTAGCCGACTTACCTGTAGATGGCTTCATCACCTCTAACGGGCAATACTGTAAAGATGGCGATAATCTGATATACACTTTACCTATTCCAAAAAACGATCTTGTCACTTTATATGAATATTCACAGCATAGCAGCACACCTTGTCTTTTTGCTACAGATAATGACATGTATATCACTCAAATCAACGATTTAGTCCGCTATTGTTACAACTATTACAACTTAACTCTTCCACCAATAGCCGCCCTAAGTGATTACATCGACAGTCAAATTTTCCACATAGGCCTTTATTGTGAAAAATACGCTTCTGCGCCTGATATTCTAAAAAAACTAGAAAGTTGCACCTATACTACCTGGATGAACACAGACACTTCCTGGTGTGTAGATATCATTCCAATCGGTGGTGGAAAGTGGAACGGCGTCACACATATGGCAAAACATTTAGGCCTTCTGCCAAACGAAGTGATGACTTTTGGCGACAATGATAACGACATTGATATGCTGGAAAATGCAAAATATTCCGTAGCGATGGAAAATGGTACAATTGGCGCAAAAAAAGCGGCAGGATACACAACTCAGGCTCTTGAAGACGATGGAATTGCTAAGGCACTTAATCATTTTCTAGATATTCCAATAGATTAAATTTCGATATATCATCATAAAAATACAAGGGGATCATATTATGCGAAATGTTATTGTAGAAGTTTGTTGTAACTCGGTAGAGGATGCCTTTACCGCTAAATCTGTGGGCGCAGACCGTATCGAGCTTAATTCAGGGCTGCTTCTTGGTGGGTTAACTCCCAGTGTCGGCGAAATGATGATAGCTAAAGAAGCCGATATTTGCACTATGGCCATGGTACGTCCCAGAGAGGGTAGTTTTTGCTATACCGACAGGGAGTTTGCCGTGATGTTACATGACGCGAAAGCACTTATTGAGGCCGGCGCCGACGGTATTGTGTTTGGTATCACTCATGCAGACGGCACTGTGGATAAAGAACGCAGCGCTGAAATGATGCGTGTTATCGGTGATAAGCAAAGTGTGTTCCATCGTGCTATAGACAAAGTGCCCGACTGGCGTAAAGCACTTGATACATTGATGGAACTTGGAGTAACCCGCATTTTAACCGGTGGTCAGGAGCATAACGCCATAGATGGTGCGGCCACACTACGTGAAATGATGGCATACACGAACGGCCGCCTTGAGATTTGCCCCGGCGGTGGTGTACGTCCTCACAATGTGGTAGAGCTTGTGGAAAAAAGCGGCTGTAACCAAGTTCATACTTCCATGCGGAAAAACTTTATCGACGCTTCCGGACGCACTCCTGCACCACTTGAAGATTCCATTGCTCCAAGAGGCGACATACACATTGCTTGTGATGCACCACGCATCAAGGAAATGCTTGAAAATCTAGACCGTTAAGCAAATAAAAAAATCTCAAAGCAGGGATACATATCTCCCCTACTTTGAGATTTTTTGTCACATCATTATCTTTCTAAAGCGCGGCGGCACACCGATAAAAAACAAGGAGATTTTGCATGTCATGGCAAAAGCAAAAGTGGTAATAAGCGGTGAGAATTTACGTAAAATCCAGCTGGTGCAACTTGAACTGCTGAAAGAAGTTGACCGCATTTGCAAAATGCATAATATTAACTACTGCATCATTGCCGGCACGTTGCTAGGCGCGGTACGGCATGGCGGCTACATCCCATGGGACGACGATGCAGATGTAGCTATGCTGCGCACTGAATACGATAAATTTACACATGCTTGCAAAAGTTCACTTGATGCAAAAAAGTTTTATTTCCAAGACAACGAACACACACCCGGCTACCGATGGGGCTATGGAAAACTGCGAAAAAAAGACACACAGTTTGTGCGCCTCAATCAAGAACATATGCCATACGAGCAAGGTATTTTTATAGATATATTTCCACTGGACTATGTCCCAATGAGCAAAGCAAAAAGGCTACTACACAACATTCACTGTACTTATGTAAGAAAGCTAATGTGGGCGGAGGTTGGAAAATATTCCGAAAAAAATTCGATAAAACGTATAGTATATAAAACAATGGGTCTTGTTTCTGAACAAGGTGTAAAAAATCGATACCATCACTTAAAAGAAAAAAGCAACCAACATTCTCATTCTCAACTTGTGCGTATTCTTACTTTTCCAACGCCAAAAAACGGATATTATGGCTATTACAAAAAATGGTATACCCAGCTTTCTGATATCCAGTTTGAAGGCTACAGTTTTCCTGCGGCTAAAGACTATCATGAATATTTAACCTTCAAGTTTGGCAAATATATGCAATTGCCTCCAAAAGAACAAAGAAAAGTACACCCTGTTAGCTGTTTGAAAGTTTAAAAATTTATATGTAAATAAAGTCAGTTTATTGCTATTTTTCAAAGGCGTTGACACCATCATACAACACTACCACGCTTACATAACACTTTTTAAAAAATCCACAGATTCTTGTGCACGTCTTCTCAATATTTCATCATGCCATGTTCTTTTACAGTGATGAATTGCAATCGCCTTTTCACTAGTCATATATTCATCTATCCAATGATGATATCCACACATAATATCAAACGGCAATACAACATACTCGTCATGCTCACGATATTTTCCACTAATTTTAAACCCTGCATCCTTCAAAACCGGATACTGATACTCTGTGCATGGCCTAGCATTTATCTCTCCATTTTCTAAAACAAACTTGAAGTCATCGTAATAATCTCGCATTTTTTTGATTAATGGATGCTTTTTCACCGCACCAAACCCGTTACCTAAATTAGGTTTTAAAGAAGCATTAATACTAAAAAAAGCCTTGTAGCAAAGCAATACCTCCGGCGAATTTACAATCTCCACATCTGTGTCCAGATAAATGCCCCCATGACTGTAAATAATGTCAAGTCTTGCGTAATCAGGCACAAACCCCCATCTTTTTTGCTCATAAGCTTCTTTCATATATAAGCTTTTTGTTATATCATAGTTATTTTCGTCCCATTGCACAACTTCAAAATCAGGACATCTCTGTTTCCAGCCGTCAATATATCGCTGAAACTCTTTAGGGATTTCTTTTTTTCCAAACCAGCAGTAATGTATTTTTTTAGGTATTACTTGTTTCTTATTTGCATGAAGATGTACTTTTTCGCCTATTTGCAATGACTTCAATAAAAGAAGCTGTAAAAAACAAACATCAATTTGCTCAAGCACTTTTTCAGTGTTTAGGTCATCATATATTTCTTTACATGCCAAGGTTGATATTACAATAATATCGCCTTTTTTTATTGCCTTTATCATATCACTTTTTGAAATAACCGGTACTGCACACGATTGAACTTCCACTTTCTTTCCTTGCTTGTTTTTGTCGTTATCCACAAAAACTAATCTGTCTGAACTCATTCCGCAGTCACACGCAAAATCGACAAAATCTTTGCCCATTGCGCCTGCTCCAAAACAATAACAAACATAGCTTGAATCATTCACATGTTTTATTATCTTATCAATATCAAATGTCGACTGTATAATCATAAAATTATAACCTTTCGATTTGATTTTCATAAGTGTGCTTATACCTTGTTTATATCCTGTGTTATATCGACATTTCCATCGACATAAACGTTTCACTCACCATTATTTTTTCTTTGCTCTAAGTATTTTTCCATCACTCCGGCTATTGCGATGCTTTCATTTTGATGTAGGCGGTCTACACCTTCCTTGTATCCGTTTATTTTAGCCACAAACTCAGCCAGTTCATATCTTAAGCCACTTGCCTGAAAATTCACTATGTGCTTTTGGTTTTTTCTTGTATCTTCAAAACACACTTCAAACTCTTTCATCAGCCACCACGGCGACTTTGCTAAAATATATCCATTTGTGCCACTGATTAACAGTTGTCCGTCCGATTTTATCCCGAGTCCGGTTTTTGAAGTTGCAAATCCATTTTGAAATATAAAGTTCGCTTTTGCGTAAATATCAATGCCGTTTTCAGCAAAAATACTATCGAAACGAACATCTTTATATTCTGTACCCATTAGCTTCGTTATTGCCATCAAGTTGTAGCTGGCAAGTTCGGTAAAGCTTCCACCGTATTCTTTATCGGTAAGCTCTCTTACTTCTTGCGAATATGGTATCTTGGTAAAGCCGGCCTCCACATCACGTATATTGCCTATAATACCGCTACGCACAATTCCCATTAGTTTTACGAAACCCGGTGCATACGCAATTTTTATTGCTTCCATAAGTACACAGCTTTTCTCTTCTGCCAAGTCAAAAGAGTGCTGTGCTTGAGCACTGGAAAGCACCATGGGTTTCTCACATAACACATGCTTTTTGGCTTTAAGCGAACGTATAATGTACTCGTAATGGGTCTCGTGTGGTGATGCGATATACACCGCATCCACATTCTGTAAAAACTCATCAAAATCGTCATGATATCCAATAAAATGTGCTTTTGCAAACTGTTTCGCACTTTCTATTCGTGGATTAAAAACACTAGTAACTTCTATTCCGCTCACATATCTTGACTCACTGAAAAAACGTGCGGTGATCCTGCCCGATCCCACAATCCCCACACGAATAAGCGGATATTTATTGGCCCTTATGGATGTGCTGGAGATATTGTGAGTGCGATCTAAATATACCACCTCACAATACTGTTTTAGGTAGTCAAAGTCTCCCATCCAGTCCGATCCAATGGCGAAAACATCCACACCATATTTAATGATATCTTCCAGTTTTTGTCCTGTATGATCCTCTGTAATAATTTTATCTGCATATCCGCTTTTTTCCACACCAAGACAACGTGCTAAATGTGGCTCAATTATATTCAGCTTACCGCGAGACTCGTCATAGTGATCTGTAGTCACTCCTACAATCAGATAATCACCCAGCTGCTTTGCGCGTTCCAATAGCCTGCGATGCCCTTCATGAAACATGTCGAATGATCCGTATGTGATTACTTTCTTCATGCAGCATTTCACTTCCATATGTGATATTTTTAAGTCATTTTAGATTTTTGTTCTCACTCGCTAAGTTCAATTCGGTTTCATATGCTTTTGTATCGTTTTTGTGCTATTTTTTAGCTCGCTTATTTCTATTATACTCTGTTCTAGAATGAAGTCAATTTTTTGTATCACAGTGGTGTCACAAACAAATAAAGCTTATATAAATCGACTAAAATACAATACAATAATTACATCTACTTTCAAGTATCAAAATAAAAACTGCAAACACCCCATCATTTCTTTGATAGGAAAATTCACCAGCGCATTTTCTTTTGTTTGAATCCACAACTATATTTTGCCATAAAAATACCGACTAACTTTTGCTAGATTTTTAAATCTAACTTCTAGTAGTCGGTACGTAAGCCATTTTTTATCAAGGCTTGTCAGTCGTGTTGTGATATAAACCCTATTTATGCTAGACAAATATGAGGTTATGCACTAAATGTATCCTGTGTTCACATTTTTAGATTTTCACGACTACACTATTTGCTCGCAAGTGTGGCTTTGATTGCATCCACAAGCATCGGAGTCACTTTAAAAAGATCTCCGACGATACCGTAGGTAGCCACTTCAAAAATAGGCGCATCAGCGTTTTTATTCACAGCGATGATGCATTCCGAGTTCTGCATGCCTGCCTTATGTTGAATAGCACCGGAAATGCCAAGAGCCACATAAATGCGCGGGTGGACAGTTTTACCCGTCTGTCCAACTTGGTGATCTGCATCCAGCCAGCCTGCGTCAACAACGGCACGAGAGGCACCTAAAACTCCGCCAAGAGCGTCTGCCAACTTCTGCGCCATTTCAATACCGGCTTTTTGATCTTTGCTAATGCCACGCCCTACAGACACAACAACATCTGCACCAATCAAATCAACCATCTGTTTTGCAGCTTTTTTGATTTCCAAAATTTCCACATTGATATCGTCTTTTGAAATTGATGTATGGATATTTTCCACCACACATCTTTGAACTCCATCGGCGTCAAATTTCTGTGTTTGCATTACGCCGGGACGCACTGTCGACATCTGTGGGCGGAAGCGTGGGCAGATGATTGTCGCCATCAAATGGCCTCCAAAAGCCGGACGAGTCATTTTTAAATTTGTATTTTCCTCAAACTTAGTATTATCCACGTCAATTGTTGAGGTTGATTTTAAAAATTCTTTATATTTTTCGACATTTACATCGAGATGGGTACAATCAGCAGTCAGTCCCGTGCGAAGTCTCGCCGCACAACGCGGCCCCAAATCACGTCCAATATTTGTTGCACCAATAAGAAAAATTTCCGGTTTTTTATCTTCCACTAATTCGCAAATCACTTTTGTATAAGCATCGGTAGTGTAGTCTTTCAATAGAGGACTGTCACAGTAATAAACGGTATCTGCTCCATAGCCGCCCAAAGTTTTTAGGTCGTTTTCTGAAATCTCGCTTCCCAATACCACTCCGCACAGAGAGGTTCCAAGGTCATCTGCAAGTTTTCGTCCTTCAGACAAAAGTTGGGTACTAATAGACATAATATATCCGTCACGCTGTTCACAAAACACCCACACACCGTTGAATGCCGCGGTATCTTTACTATTAAAAGTCATTATGTATTTTCCTTTCCCGTTTATATTAAATGCTTGGCATTCAGAATATCGACTAATTGTTCACAAGCTGCTTTATCTGCATTCTCGAGCACCATTCCGGAGCCCTTTGCTGGCGGGGAAAAAGACTTATATACATTTGTAGGTGAGCCCTTAAGCCCTATTGTGTCCAAGTCGATAAGTGGATCATCTTTAAGTGTGTCAAAATTAAACTTGTGTAAGGGCTTTTCGTAGCATTCCATGATGCCACCAACGCTCATATAACGAGGTGGGCTGAGTTCTTTCACACAAGTAATAAGACAAGGTGTTTTTACACGTAGCATCATATATCCGTCTTCTAAAAGACGCTTAACTACCACTTTACCATTCTCTATCTTTACATCTTCGGCATAAGATATCTGTGGCATATTTAGCTTTTCAGCAATTTGAGGACCAACCTGAGCAGTATCTCCGTCAATTGCTTGACGACCACAGAAGATGATATCATCACTATCTACACCTAGCTTTTTAATGGCGGCCGCCAATATTTGAGAAGTCGCATATGTATCTGAGCCACCAAACTCGCGCGCAGAAACCAGCACCGCCTCATCACAGCCCCTAGCTAGAAGCTCGCGAAGCATACCCTCGGCAGGAGGTGGACCCATAGAAACAGCTATCACTTTACAGCCAATTTCATCCTTTATTTGCAAAGCTGCTTCAACCGCAGCTAAATCGTCATGGTTAGTAATTGTATCCATGGCGGATCTATCCATTGTGCCGTCATCTTTTACCGCTACAACGCCCGATGTATCTGGTACCTGTTTTACACAAATAATTAGTTTCATGTTTTTACCTCTCATTTCACGCCTAATCTTGCCGCAATTACCATACGTTGTACTTCACTGGTTCCTTCATAAATCTCGGTAATTTTTGCATCTCTCATCATTCGCTCTACTGGATATTCGCGTGTATAACCATAGCCACCGAATAACTGCACTGCACGACGAGTAACGTCACTTGCGGCCTCTGCTGCAAAAAGTTTTGCCATGGAAGCGTCCATTGAATATTGCTCTTTATTTTGCTTTTTCACGGCGGCGGCATAAACTAAATATTGGGCAGCCTGCATTTTTGTATGCATGTCGGCCAATTGAAACTGAGTATTTTGGAACTGGGATATGCGTTTACCGAATTGTACACGTTCCTTTGTGTATTTAATAACCTCATCAATTGCACCTTCGCCCAAACCAAGAGCTTGCGCGGCTATGCCTATCCGCCCACCGTCTAAAGTTTTCATGGCAATATTAAAGCCTTTACCAATTTGTCCCAACAGACGATCCTTCGGAATTATACAATCTTCCATAATCAACTCACAAGTAGAAGATGCTCGAATACCCATCTTCTTTTCATGTTTGCCAACAGAAAATCCGGGGTCTGTACGCTCTACAATAAAAGCGGAAATTTCCTTTAGACTACGGCCCCGCTTGTCAACTTTAGTACCCGTAATAGCAATAATGATAAAAATGTCTGCGGCGCCTGCATTCGTAATAAAAATTTTCGAGCCATTTAAAAGATAATGATCTCCTTTATCAACGGCTGTTGTCTGCTGTCCTTGCGCATCGGTTCCTGCATCAGGCTCTGTTAACCCAAAAGCGCCCAACCACTCTCCTGCGCAGAGCTTGGGCAGATATTTTTGTTTCTGGTCTTCGGTACCGTTTTCAAAAATCGGCGCAGTGCAAAGTGAGGTATGCGTGGAAATTATAACGCCGGTTGTGCCACACACCTTGCTCATTTCTTCAACCGCCATAACATAAGAAAGTATGTCGGCACCTGCTCCACCGTATTCTTTTGGAAAGTATATCCCCATCATACCCAATTTTGAAAGTTTCTTCACAGTTTCGGTCGGAAACTCCTCGGTTTCATCTATCTCTGAAGCAATAGGCTTTACTTCATTTTCAGCAAAATCACGATACATCTTCCTGAGCATTAAGTGTTCTTTTGACAAGTTAAAATCCATAAACTTTCCTTCCTTCCATATATTGTTATTTTGTTTTAGTAGTAAAAATAAAAGCTTATGTAAATTTTATAGTATAATAATTAACAAATCAACATCGCCATTTACATAAAAATACCAGCAGGTACATAGTAGCACCAAACAAAGATGCAGATTGCTGGTGAGTTTTGCCATTTTAGTGCTTTATAGATATTCAAGCGGTGGTTTCATACTTATCATCAAAATTTATAGAGTTTTGAGAGTTTCGACTGTTTTTTCCACATCTTCGGCACAACTCAAGTAAACACTATTTTCTGTATCCACATGTATACACTCGGAAGGACAGCCACACACTACAAGCACCATATCATAGATTTTTTCAGGCTCGTAACTGGTGAAAACATGGTGCTTTAACTGTGATTTTATATAAGAAACACTCTCTTTTCTGTTGTAATATTCATTACAACCCCCACAATATTTTATCGCAACTACCATTGATTTCGCCTTTTATATCAAATATTCTTTATGAGTTTCTTCTCGGTTGCCAGATTGCTATACTAAGGACTAATTATAATCATAAAAACCTTTTTTGGTTTTTTTCCCAAGATGTCCTGCCTTAACCATCTTTTTCAGTAATGGATGAGGCCTATATTTAGGATCACCAAATCCTTCATATAGTTGCTCCATTATAGCAAGATTAACATCATTTCCTATTAAGTCTGCAAGTTCCAAGGGACCCATAGGATGATTTGCACCTAATTTCATTGCAATATCAATATCTTTAGCACTTGCTATGCCTTCTGCCAATATTGCCACAGCTTCGTTTATCATTGGGATAAGTATGCGGTTCACCACAAACCCCGGAGCTTCATTCACTACTACGGCTTCCTTGCCTAGTTTAATGCATATCTCGCTTACAGCATCAACAACTTTATCATCGCTTGTGAAACCTCTCACTACCTCCACAAGTTTCATCATTGTTGGAGGATTGAAAAAGTGCATTCCAACAATTCTACTTGGGTTCTTCATAGTTGTGGCAAGCTCTGTTATTGACAAGGCCGAAGTATTACTTGTAATAATGCAGGTGTCTTTTACAATTGTTTCAAGCTCGGAAAACAGGTTTTTCTTTATTTCCATGTTTTCAATAATTGCTTCAATCACAAAATCGCAATCCGAAGCATTTTTCAAATCACAAGTAATTGTAATATTATCTAATATCGAATCCATTTGCATCACTGAAAGCTTTTCTTTTGAAACCATTCGTTCAAGTGATTTCTTTATTTTTTCAAGGCCGTCTTTCACAAATTTTTCCGATACATCACACAACAAAGTTTTATAGCCTGCTTGTGCAAAACACTGAGCTATGCCTGCGCCCATTGTACCCGCACCTATCACACATACCTTCATGTATTTCTCCTATCTATTTAAAAAACCTGTAAATTTTTCACGCCTTACAAAAGCTTCCATTGCATTTTTTTGATCTTCGGACAAAAAGCAATCCGAAAAACTCTCGGTTTCAATTTTCAAGCCTTCATCAAGGCATAAATCATGGCTCAAGTTTATCATTTTCTTGGCTTTTTTAACCGCTATTGGTGCATTTTTTGCTATCTTTTCGGCAAGTGATTCTGCTGTTTGAATCAGTTCGGATTGTAAAGTTACTTCACTGACCAATCCTAGCAAAAGTGCTTTTTCTGCATTTATTTTTTCGCCGCTGTAGATAAGCCTTTTTGCTTGGCTTATACCGATAAAACGCGCCAATCTTTGAGTTCCCCCAAATCCGGGAATAATTCCCAAGCTCGTTTCAGGCATAGCAAAAACAGCATTATCGGATGCAATCCTAATATCGCAAGCAAGTGCAAGCTCAAGCCCACCACCTAAAGCATATCCGTTTACAGCAGCTATAGTAGGTACTTTAAGATCTTCAAGCTGTTTAAAAACAGCGTTACCATTTTGGCCATATATGCTTGCAGAGTTTTTGTCCATTTTTTGCATTTCGCTTATATCAGCGCCTGCAACAAAAGATTTTTCACCTTCGCCGGTAACGATAAGACAATATATTTCTTCATCTTTATCAATCACGTCAAGAACCTCTGAAAGTTCTTGTAAAAGCTCTGAACTAAGTGCGTTCAAGCTTTTTTCTCTGGCAATTGTCAAGCGAGCAATATTTTCTTTTTTATCAAGTTTTATATACATTTTTTACCTCATTTACACAGTTCATCTCTCATAACCACAAGGCTTTCACCCATGCCTCCGCCTATACAAAGCGTGGCAAGTCCATATTTTCCACCTCGTTTTGTAAGTTCATGCAATAAACTCACAAGAATACGCACCCCCGAAGCTCCTATGGGATGACCCAGCGAGATAGCTCCACCATTTACATTTACTTTCGATAAATCTAATCCCAGCTGTCTTGCAACTGCAATCGACTGCGCCGCAAAAGCCTCGTTTGACTCTATCAAATCAAGGTCTTGTACTGTTATGTTTGCATTTTTCAAAGCCTTTTCCGTGGAGGGTACAGGCCCTATTCCCATTATTGACGGGTCTACCCCAACAGAGCCGCGACCTACAATTTTTGCAAGTGGTTTCAGATTGTTATTGCGTACATAGCGTTCACTCGCAACTATAACGCAGGCAGCTCCATCGTTTATGCCGGAGGAATTTCCTGCCGTCACGGTTCCGTCTTTTTTAAATGCCGGTTTTAGTCCACCTAGCTTTTCCACTGAGGTTTCACGGATATATTCATCCTCGCAAAACTTTATTGCATCGCCTTTTCTTTGTGGAATATCAATCGACACAATTTCGTCTGCAAATACGCCGTTTTTCCTTGCACGTGACGCCTTTTCTTGCGAGCACGCCGCAAATTCATCCTGCTCTTGTCTTGAAATATTATATTTCTCGGCAATATTTTCAGCTGTAATGCCCATATGATAATCATTAAAAACATCCCACAGGCCATCATTTACCATATAATCTTTTACTACACTGTCATTCATTCTTTGTCCCCAACGCATTTGAGGCAAAAGATAAGGTGCCATACTCATGTTCTCTGTTCCGCCTGCTATGACACACTCGGCATCTCCCAACGCTATGGAAGCGAAAGCAAGACTCACAGCTTTTAAGCCCGAACCACAAACTTTGTTTATGGTGTAGGCAGGTGTGGCTACAGGTATATTACTATTTAAAGAAACCTGTCTTGCTATATTTTGACCTTGACCGGCTTGCAAAACATTTCCAAAAATGAGTTCCCCTACATCATTTGGAGATATACTTGCTCTTTCAAGAGCGGCTGTCACCACAGCCGCCCCGAGTCTTGTGGCGGAAACTTCTTTCAAGCTTCCACCATATGATCCAATCGCACTTCTTACCGCTTCGACAATGTAAATATTTTCCATAATTCTCCCTTAAAATTCACAGCTGAATCTTTTTTCCCATTCCTCAATCAAAGAAGGCCTAAAACTTGGATGAGCAATATTAATAAGACGTCTAGCTCTTTCTCTTAAAGTTTGTCCCTTCAATTTTGCAATACCATATTCTGTAACAATATAGTTTACATCATATCTTGATGTCGTCACTGCTGCGCCGTGATCCAAAAACGGAACTATTTTTGAAAACTTACCACCACTTGCTGTAGAGCTTATAGCAATAATACTTTTACCGTCTTTTGCCATATTTGTACCACGAACAAAATCAACCTGACCACCTACGGCACTAATCTGCTTTGAGCCTACACTTTCAGACACAACTTGACCAAAAAAATCAACCTGTACGCAAGAATTGACAGAGATCATTTTGTAGTTTTGCCTAATCACATAGGGATCATTAACATAATCAACGCCTAGCATCTCTATTCCCGGGTTTCTGTCTACAAAGTCATATAATCTTTTCGTACCCATAAGAAAAGACACTACAGATTTTCCCTTGTGCAAGGTTTTTTTCTTGTTGTTTATATTGCCTCTTTCTATAAGGTCAATAACTCCGTCGCTTATCATTTCCGAGTGTATTCCAAGGTCATTCTTTTCCGTCAACGCCATTAATACAGCATCGGGAAGCGAGCCTATGCCAAGTTGCAATGTTGATCCATCTTCTATTAACGTAGCGCAATGCTTGCCTATTTGCATTTCTACATCTGTAATCTTGGCTAGTGCCAGTTCTTTTAAAGGCGCATCCATTTCGACAAAGTAATCAATGTCGTTAATATGCACAAATGTATCTCCATGTGTGACAGGCGAGAACTTGTTCACCTGTGCAATCACAATATCTGCTGTTTCAACCGCAGCTACGGTATAATCAGCAGACAAGCCCAAATTCACATATCCAAATTTATCGGGCGGAGAAACCTGTACCAATGCAACGTCTACTTTAAAATCTTCACTACGCAACAATCCCGGCAGTTCATGGAAAAAGCAAGGCGTAAAATCCGCCCTACCTGTATTCACAGCTTCACGAGTAGTGCCTCCCACAAAAAATGAATTATGCCAAAAATTTTCTTGCATTCCAGGCAAAACATATTCACTTTTACCCATAGGAACCATGTGAACAATTTCCACATTTTTGAACCACTGCTTATTTTCCATCATGACATCAATCAATGCCATGGGCTCACCTATACAATGAGCCATAACCACTCTACTGTTTGGGGCTATATTTTTAAGGGCCACTTCTGCACTTACGCACTTATCTTTATACATGTTTTCATATTTCATAATATTTAGGTCCTTTTTATACCGCAAAGGTTTTTAGCAAGTTCTTTTTTCGCCTCAAGATTACTTTGTCGTGCTATCATTATACGTTGTGCTTGCGGCGAGCCTGCTCCGTGCATAGACTCTGTTCTATAGCCAACAGCTGCTGTGCCCAAAGTCATGTTTTCAACCAGTCTCAGTATCCGCATACGATCTTCGGTGGGCACATCATTCTTACCTTTAAGATATTTTTCTATGTATGCGCCAAGCTTTTTATCCTTGAAATCCTTCTCGGAAGGCAATGTCACCATAAGTCCTCCGGCGATATCTTCGGCCAGTCTGGTTAGTTCATATGGAAACCGTGTTATATTCTGCTTGCAAACATTCGCCAACAAAAGATTTATCAGATAGTTGCCCGCACGAGTTTTTGTGCCTTCCGCAGAACATGCTATGCCACAAGAATAAAGTGTTTCATTCAAGTGTGTCATTTCTATAAGCTTATCTTTAATGTGGCTGGCTTTTGACGCGCCATTATAGTCTGCTGCTACAGCGGCAGCTCCTATGAGCACATCGCCCACACCCACCTTACATCCACCATAGCTTGAACGGTGATATCCTGCAAATCGTTCCACTACCATAGTGCAGAAATCTGTCTCGCCATTCATGAAAATGCGCTCATTCGGAACAAACACATCTTCAAAGATCACCATGCATTCATGTCCACCGAACTTGCAATTACCAAGATCGATATTCGCGCCTTCTTCAAGCTTTCTTGCATCACAGCTTTGTCTGCCATAAATCATGAAAATGCCTTTAGTATCAGCGGGAACTGCAAAGGATATGGCGTAGTCCTTGTCATCTTCTTTCATCGCCATTGTAGGCATGACAAGCACCTCATGAGAATTGACCATGCCTGTTTGGTGAAGCTTTGCGCCTCTTACAACAACGCCGTCTTCCCTACGCTCTACCACACGCAGAAAAAGATCCGGATCGGCCTGTTGAGACGGAGATAGTCCCCTATCTCCCTTTGGATCTGTCATTGCGCCATCCACTACATAATCATTATCTTGTATGTATTGCCAAAATTTCTTAAAATTCTCATGATAAGAAGTACCATATTTTTCGTCCAGTTCATATGTGGTGCTGAATACAGAGTTTGATCCATCCATGCCCACACAGCGCTGAAAACAAGCACCAGTTTTTTGGCCTAAAAGTCGGAGCATCTTTATTTTATTTATTAGATCTTCAGTGCTCTGATGAAGATGGGTGAAACGGTTTATTGTTTCACCACTGAATGAAGACTTTGTAGTCATCAGGTCTTTATATTCTTCCTGCTGTGCAAGTTCATATGTCATAGCGATAGACTCTAAAGAGGGTCTTATCATAGGGTGATCTACAGGATTTTCCATTTTCTCACCAAACATATATACTTTCAAGTCAAGTTTCCTTAAACTCTCTATATATTCATTTCTTGTCATCAACGCCATAACAAATCTCCTATAGTAAATTTTTATAAATATTCTGAATTTCCGCCTCGGATATTTCTACATAGTTATTAGCCAACAGCCTTTGCTGATTTTTAATCACGCTTTCAGCAAATTCAAATGTTTCACTTTCCACCATGCCATATTCGGATAAGCTCTTTTTGCCTATCAATTTTTCCAGCATATTATCAAGCACGTCAAACACATCATCTTGACAATTCAAGCACTCTTTTAAAATCATCTTAAGATTTTTTATCTTTCCTTCGGGCATTTTATTATCATAAGTTTTCATGACCGCAGCAAAGCATCTGTAGTTTGATTCTCCATGTGCAATGTGGAATTTCGATCCCAAAGGATAACTTAAGGCATGTACCGCACCCACACCGGCATTACCAAAAGATACGCCGGCATAATTGGAAGCTAAGAGAAACTCCTTAAGCAGATTAAATCGCTCTTCCTCGCCGTTTTTCAGCAAGCTGTCAAAACCATTGACTATCATTTTCATTGCCTCAACACTAAAAAGCTCGGTACACTCTGTAGCACGAGGTGATAAATATGATTCAACAGCATGTATAAGGGCATCAGCTGCACTGAATAGGAAAAACTTATATGGTAAACTTCTTAAAAGCTCAGGTATAAGAACAGCCGCATCGGCATACATTTCATCAAGTGCAAGACCCTTTTTTGTGTCTCTTTCTATTAATGAAACTATAGATATATTTGTCACTTCGCTACCTGTTCCGCAAGTTGTAGGCACAACTATGAGATCACGAGACTTCTTTAGCTCTACCTCACCATCAAACATCTGAAGAGTTGTGGCAGTTCCTTCAAATACCATTAGTTTTGCCACGTCAATAACCGAACCTCCGCCAATAGCAATAATACGCTTATAATTTTTACTATTGACTTGACTCAACATCTTGTCTACAGCATGATTGGAAGGCTCACCCTGAGCAAAATTTTCATAATACAAGATATCAGCCTTTTCTCCCAAAGGATAGATACTTGGCTTATATATAAACTCTTGTGTTAAGATAAGATCTCCACTTCCGATTTCATACTCATCGAAAAAGCTTTTCACCTCATCATAATACTGAATTCGAGTCTTCAAATATAACATGTTCATATTTTCCGTACCCCTTTTAATAATTAATAATTAACACAATAAATCTTGGCCACATCTTACAATGAAGATAGCCATACATACAAATAACAATATTAAAACAAATCAAAAATCCGATTTCCTAATAGTTAATTAATCATTAACTTTCACTAGTATCTTAAAGCAATCTTTATTTGTTTCAACATAGTTAAACGCCTCATGTACTTCATCCAGGGTAAATACTTTACTGACGAGTTTTATTAAATCATCATTCATTTCACCACTGTTTATAAGATCTATTGCACCTATAAAATTATACTGGTTATGTATACGAACACCTTGCAAACGCAACTCTTTAAAGAACATTTTAGCTGTGTCTATTGGATAAGGCTTTGAGCTAATAGCGATAACAACCACTGTGCCTGTGTTTTTGGTGTGTTCCATACATATATTCAGTGCATTAGGTGCACCGGCTGCTTCATAGCTGACATCAAAGCCTCGACCTTCGCTAAGTGTTCTAAGTTGCTCATCATAATCTTCGTCAAATGGGTTTACCACATCAAAACCTAATTCAGCGGCGAATTTACGACGATACTCACTTACTTCTGCTACTACCACACGACGAGCGCCGGTTTTTTTAGCTACTATAGCTAATAAAAGTCCGATGGGACCACCACCAAGCACAAATGCGGTTTCACCGGCTTTCAAGCCACTGACGCGCACATCGTGCACAGCTACAGCCAAAGGCTCTGTTAAAGCAGCCAGCTGCATGTCAATGTTTTTGTCATACTTATACATTTTTCGTGTGGAAACTTTAACATATTCTGCAAATCCACCGTCGGCATGAACACCTACGATTCTCAAAGAGCTGCAAACATTGTCCTCACCTTTCGCACACGCATCGCAATGTCCACAGCTAAGGATTGGCTGTGCCACCACAATATCTCCCAGCTCAAAACGCTCGCTACCAACGCCTTTAATTTCAGCTAATTCTCCCACATACTCATGTCCCGGTATTAAAGGGTATACAGCTGTAGCATGATGTCCGTGAAATACATGCGAGTCAGTTCCGCAAATTCCTATATAGTGTACTTTAATTAACGCTTCACCGTCTTTAAGCTCCGGTTTTGGAACGTCTTTAAGATTTAATTGATCTACTTTTTCAAAAATCGCAGCTTTCATATATTACCACTACACTTTCCGGGCAACAGCTTTTTTCGCCGCTTCCACAATATATTTTGCAGTCATTCCAAAACGATCGGCCAAATAATCTATCGGACCTACTTCGCCAAATTCATCTTGTGCACCAATCATTTCCATGGGCACGGGTTTGTTCTTTGTGACTACTTCAGCCACGGCACTGCCAAGACCATTGATAACATTATGGTTTTCAGCAGTAACAATAGCACCTGTTTCATTTGCTGCTTTGATGATGGCTTCTTCATCGATGGGCTTCCATGTGAACATGTTTGAAAGACGCGCACTGATACCTTCATCTGCTAACATTTTCACGGCTTTGATAGCCTCAGATACACAAAAACCACTGGCGAAAATTGTCACATCAGTGCCATCGTTTATCGGCACAGCTTTACCTATAGTAAATGTGGAACCATCTTCATATATTTTATCGCAGCCCTTACGAACCAAACGCATATAATGCACACCGAACTCTCCTGCCATTTGATGCATCACATCACGCAACATAACAACATCGGTAGGTTCAATTACCGTAACAGTAGGAATTCCTCGCATAATGCCCATATCTTCAAAAGGCATGTGTGTGCCACCGTTTAGAGAAGCTGTAATGCCAGGATCGGAGCCTACAATCTTCACGTTTAGCTTTGCATATGCACAAGACATAAACACTTGATCACAAGCTCGACGTGTGGCGAAAGGTCCGAATGTGTGTGCGAAAGGAATTTTACCAACAGCGCTTAGTCCTGCCGCTACACCAATCATATTTGCTTCTTGGATACCACAATTTACTGTTTGCTCAGGAAAACGCTCCATAAAAGGTTTTGTTCCCATTGCAGCCATCAAGTCAGCGTCCATAGCAATGATGTTGCTATCTTTTTCAGCCATTTCAATCAAAGTATCACAATATGCATTACGCATTTCGATTTCCTCTGGACGAATTTCTTTGCATACTTTTACATTCATTGGAGTCATCTTCCTTCCTCAATATTTTTAATTGCCTGTTCCATTTCGGCCAATGCTTCTTTTTCTTGCTCAGCTGAAATGGTCATGCTGTGGCAACTTAATTGATTCTCAATAACGTTCCAGCCACAACCTTTTACTGTATTCAAAACAATCATTGACGGCGAGTCTGTCTTTTTTGCTTCATCAATAGCTTCATAAATAGCCTCTACATCATGTCCATCTACAGACTGTGCATGCCATCCAAAATCAGTGAATTTTTCAGCAATATCTCCTAAAGGAATCAGTTCTTCCGTAGGAGCATCCAATTGCAATTTGTTCGAGTCAACAAAAGCAATCAGATTGTCTAGTTTCTTTGCATTGGCAAACAAAGCCATTTCCCATACTTGACCTTCATTGATCTCACCATCGCCCAAAATGAGAAACACTTTGTTGCTTGCGCCGTTCATCTTATGCGCCAATGCCACGCCCGCAGCAGTGGAAGCCCCCTGACCCAAACTACCCGTAGTCATATCAACGCCTACGGTAAGATTGCGGTCGCAATGGCTGGGAAGCTTTGTTCCGGGGCGATTTAATGTACCAAGTTGTTCCATTGGAATAAAACCTTTTAAAGCTAGTGCAGAATACACAGCAGGACCTGCATGCCCTTTACTGCAAACTAGCCAGTCGCGCTCTTCCCATTTGGGATTTTTGGGATCATGTTTCATTTGCTCCCCATTGTAAAGCACCGATAAAACATCGGCTACAGATAAAGAGCCACCTACATGCCCAATTCCCAAACTGGAAATCATTTTGATTATTTCCATTTGAATCTTTTTTGTAAAAATCTGCATATCTTTAGATTTTTCTTTTGCTGTCATATTTGCACCATCCTTTTCTAAATTTCATCACCCGGGTTCTCGTCAGCAAATCTAACTTCCGGTCCGGAAGGAGAATAAATCCAGTAAAACTGAACATCTATTTCTCCTGTATTAGTAAACATGTGTGGCTCACTCTTATCAATAGCGATGAAATCTCGTGCTTCAAACGTAAAAGACTTGCCACCTACAACAGCAATTCCGCTACCCTGTAAAACTAAAATCAACTCTTTGTTATCACAGTGAGCATGTTCTTCATGCACTTGACCCGGTGAAATAATCGCCACGCCACAACCAAACTCTTCCCTAATTGCATTTTTTGAAATAGGTGAAGCTACTAATTTGACGCGGCGCTCATTTACCGTACCTTTATTGATAATCTTGCCTTTAATATCATCAAGAGTAAACTTATTCATAAATTTCTACCTTACATACCAAGATAAGCTTTTTTCAGTCCCTCATCTTGCAACAGATCTACACCTACACCCTCCATGCTGACTTCACCATGCTCAATAACATAGCCCCAGTCGGCAACTTGCAAGGTTTGCGAAACGTTTTGCTCAACTAGTAAAACAGATGTACCCTCATCACGCACTGTCTGTATGGTTTCAAACAGTTCTGTAACCAATATTGGTGCAAGACCCCAGCTGGGCTCATCCATTATCAATAGTTTAGGGTTACTCATCAGTGCACGCGCTGTGGCAACCATTTGCTGTTCACCGCCTGAAAGTGTGCCTGCTAATTGCTTGCGACGCTCTTCCAATCTGGGAAACATTTTAAACATTTCTTGCTTATTTTTTTCACGGTTGGGGCGAGTGGACTTTGTCGAAGAGCCTACATCTAGGTTTTCTTCCACTGTCATTCCCGGGAAAAGCTGGCGACCTTCCGGAACCATAGATATGCCATGCTCCATAATTTTATTTGTTGTTAGCCCACCGATAGCATTGCCATTAAAGTCAATATCGCCCCCTAAAAGAGGAATCAAATTCATTATGGCTTTCAAAAGAGTAGTTTTACCTACGCCGTTTGCACCCACGATAGCAACTATTTTATTGTCAGGTACCTCAATAGATATACCATTGACGATTTGTACGCCGTCATATCCGGCCTTGACATCATTAACTTTAAGCATTGGCGTAGTCCTCCCCAAGATAAGCGCTAATGGCCTTTTTATCGCTAGACACGGTTTCTGCTGTTCCTTCTACCAGCTTCTCGCCGCGGTTCAGCATGTAAATCCAATCACACAAAGACATGATGGTTTTTATATCATGCTCGATGATAACAACTGTGGTGCCATTTTCACGTATTTTACGTGTTACATCCACAAACTCCAGTTTTTCTTGCGGGTTACACCCTGCCATAACTTCGTCTAAAAGCAATATTTTCGGCTGGGTGACAAGTGCCCTTGCAACCTCTAATTTTTTACGGTCTACTGTGGTAAGGTTGTGAGCTACTTGTTCGCGTCCACTGTCCATACCAACAAAGTCATATGTTTTCTCAGCCATCTTACGTGCTTCTTTTCGGCTACCTGTGCTCAAAAATGCACCAACCATAATGTTCTCAATAACTGTCATTTCACCAAAAGGTTTAGTTACCTGAAAAGTACGTGCTAAGCCCATACTCGCCAAGGAATCTGTACGAGCGCCTGTAATATCTTTTCCCATGAAATGTATTGTGCCTGAAGTGGGAGGAAAAGTACAAGCAATCATATTAAAAAGTGTGGTTTTTCCCGCACCATTGGGACCAATCAAGCCCACAATAGAGTTTTCTTGAATTTCACCTGTGAAATCATTCACAGCTTTCAATCCACCAAACTGCTTTGTGACACCTTTAATCTCAATTATATTTTTCGCCATGTGTGTTCCTCCTTTCAAGATTTGTCTCTTGTAATTGTTGTATTTTTCTTGCCGAAAATTAAATCGTTGAGCCAGTTGAAAAACTTCACTACATAGTCATGAATACCGCGTGGCATGAACCTAATTACCAGCATCATAACAACGCCGTAAATGAACAAGTGAAGACCCGGCATTGTGCCACCAAAGTGTTCACTAAGAACCTCGGTAAGAGGCACAAGCAATATAGCACCAAACACCGGACCCAGTACAGTGCCTTGTCCACCGATAAGTGCCAGCAAAGCAATTTGCACACTTAAATCATGGCCAAATATACGAGTGGGTCCAAGATAACGGAAATATTGTGCATAAAATGTTCCGGCAAATCCCATCAAAAAGCAGCTGATAGCCATGGCAATAACTCTATAACGAGTAAGGTTTATACCTAAAGATTCTGCTGCATCAGCATCGCTTCGAATTGCCACAAGGTAAAAGCCCAGTTTGTTGCGGCTCATAATCCATGTTACAAGAACAACAATCGCCAAGAATGTCAAAATGATATAGTAGAATGTCAGTTTGTTGGCAAAGTCGAAAGCTAAGAAGCTGTATCCTGACTGCGGTAAAACAAGACCCATCGAACCTTTGATTTCAATTCCTAAGAATGTTTCATTGTTTTCCACCCAAATACGCACAAGCTCGCTAAATGCAATAGATGTCAGTGCAAAATAAGGGCCTTTCAATCTGAAACAGGGGAAGCCCACCAAGATGCCGATGATGCAAGTAATTGCCGCACCAACAAACATGCCTATCCACGGTGAAAGACCTGTTTCCATAAGAAGTATGGTAGAAACATATCCGCCGATACCGGCATAAACAGAGTGTCCTAAAGACAATGTCCCTACAAATCCGCAAACTAAATTCCACGAAGATGCAACAAAAGCATAAAATGCAACCATTATGAAAATGTGCTGTTGGTAAGAGCCCATCATCGACGGCACCAATACAGCCACTATGATTCCTAAAATCCCAAACAAACGTCTATCAAGGAAATTTTTTCTTTGATTTCCCAACAACGGTGTTGTGCTCGTATCCATATCTGTCCCCTCCTTAGCTCTTGCCGAATAGACCTTTAGGCCTAAACACGAGCACTAAAATAAATAGCACGAAACTTAGCATTGTAGCAGATGTAGTATTGATAAACACTGCACCAACAGCTTCTATCAAACCAAAAATAATACCGCCTATCAATGCACCCGGGATGCTACCAAGACCACCCAAAACTACGATCATGAAACTCTTTGTGCCAAAAATGGTACCCAGCTGCGGTTGCACAAACAAGAATTGACACAGACAAGCACCCGCAATAGATACTGCCGCAACACCCAAACCAAATGAAATACTATATGTTTTATATACATCCACACCACAAAGAGCAGCAGCTGTACGGTTTTGTGATACAGAGCGAATTCTTTTGCCAAGTTCGGTTCTGTTTATTATGTACCATAAAGCAAATGCCAACACAAAACTTGCCAGGAATGCTATAACTCTTGACCATTGTGTTACAAAAATAGCGTCGCCGAGTTCTAGGTATGAGTTGTTTGCTTCGCTGGGGATAGTACGATAGTCAGAACCATAAATCATCATATACAAATTGCTTAAAGCAAAGTTTAAGCCAATAGTCATAAGCATAACACCGATAGGTTCAACATCCGGTGAACGCTCACGTAACAACAGCGGTTTTACCAAGAACTTTTGTACGTAGAATCCTACAAAATAGAAAATAGGTGCTACAATCAATATACCTAAATACGGATCAATTCCAAACCATGTATAAAGCTGGTAATAAGCAAAAGTAGATGCCATCAACATAGACCCATGAGCAAAGTTTGTCACACGGGTTACACCAAAGATAACGCTAAGTCCAAGTGCTATAGCGCCATATGCTCCACCTAAAATTATACCATGCGGAAGTACAAGCAATATGTTCTCAAGCATGAATCATTTTCCTCCTAGTTTTATCTAAAAAAGCCATGCAAAGAAGGACGCTAAAATGTAGATAAAATACACCATCTAATCACTAAAGCACAATTCCTTCTTTGCAAGGCATCTGTACTAATTGTCTAACTTACAGAGGTGTGACATTATTGACCACGTGTGTCAAAATCATCAGGAATTGGCACAATGGGTACAGCGTCCGGATAACGGTTAGCTTCCGGAGACAGACCAATGGCCTCACCGTTTTGGTATTGTACTATTGTACCGGTAGAGTAAGTGTTTTGACCGTCTTCGTCAAACTTGATGCGAGGATATCCGGAAAGGATAACACGAGTTTCGCCATCATTTTCGATGTCCAAGTTAACAAGTGCTTCACGGATAGCTTCAGGATCAGCGGAACCGGCAGCTTCCAAAGCTTCGTATGCTACATAAGCAGCTGTCCAGCCTTGTGCAAAGAAGCTGTTTAGGTAGTAACCGTTTGCAGCATATACTTCTTCGTTAAGCTCAGCAATCCAATCGTGGTTCAAAGGTCCGGAAACGTCCCAGTCTTCTTGTACAAAGTTGTACTCATACTCTCTGGGCTCAACTGCTTCAAAGTAAGCAGGGTCTTGAGAACCGCCACCAACAGACCAGATGCCCAACGGTGGGTTTACTTGGTTTGCTGTCATAGCTTTAGAGAAAACTATCATTTCAGGTGTGTAGAAAGATACGTTTACAACATCGGGATCTGCAGCTTTGATTTTTTGTACTTGGCTGCTCATGTCAGACTGACCAACTGTAACAGGCTCGTCCAAAACCATTTCCCAGCCGCGCTCTTCAGCAAACTCTTGCCAGATTTTGGCATTATCAGAACCCCAGTCAGTGCTTTCATAAATCAAAGCGTATGTTTTCACTTCTTGGCCTGTTTCTTCAGCAAGAAGGTCGATACCTTTCAGCATTTCTTCCACGTCATATGTAGCTTTGTTGTTGATGCGGAAAACCCACTCATAATCACGTTCAGTGATAACATTTGAAACACCACCTTGTGACAAGAAAGGTACACCATAACGTTGTGCTACTTCAGAAGCCGGGAAGGTAACAGCACTGTTGTATGCGCCACAAACGATAGCCACGCCATCATTTGTGATAAGACGCTCTACTTGAGTGGAACCAATGTCCGGTTGGGTTTCGCTATCGGCAACCACTGCTTCAATCAGTGCACCGCCCATAGACTGAATGCCACCGTTGGCATTAATTTCTTCAATAGCCCACATTGCGCCATCATTATGCTGTTGACCGATAGTTGCACTACCGCCGGTCAAAGGCCATACAAATCCAACTTTTACATTGCCATCTTCTGTCATAGGATCAGCCACATCACCACTTAATGTAGTTTCGCCACCCTCAGATGCTGCAGGAGCTGCGCCTGATTCTGCTGGTGCTGCTTCACCGGATGTGTCAACACAACCTGCAAGCAAGCCTAGCATCATAACTAAAACGACGGACATTGCGATCAAACGTGCGATTTTACTCTTTTTCATCATGTTCCTCCTATAAAATAATATAACTTCCACCTAATTTAATAGGTGTCGGCACCATTTGGATGGATCAAGATCTTAACACCTTTCTGTTTATCCATATCACTAAAAGCTTGTTCCCATTCTTCTAATGTGTAATGTGATGTTATCAGCTTGTCTAAATCAAATCTGTTTTGATTCATTATTGATATAGCCTGTTCCCAGTTATGCCACCTGTGTCCAAAAGATCCTACAATAGAAATTTCTTTGCCCGTAAGTAGCGAATACTCAATAGTGAGATCTTTCTTTGTAAGTCCGATTTGTACAAAACGACCAGTGCGTTTCACCAGCGACATTGCTTGTCTTATAGCACTCTCTGCACCAGTACAATCTATCACCACATCGGCACCTTTACCGTTTGTCTTTTCCAAAATGAATTTTTCAAGATCTTCTGTTACCGTGTGATGAATACCAAGCTTTTCGGCTATCTTTAAACGTTCTTTATCGGCAGGCATCCCGGCTAGCACAACCTCGGCACCTTTCAAAACCGCCGCTACTGCAGATAACTGGCCTATAATTCCCGGACCCATGACCAACACCGTGTCTGTAGGTTCTATAGAGCCCGTATCCCATACACCGTGCAATGCGACTGCAAAAGGCTCACACAAGGCCGCCATGTCATATGTCATGCTATCCGGTATAGGATGAATAATTTCTTTTCTGACCGCTATATACTCCGCAAATGCACCATCTACACCGTATCCTATCGAAAGTCTTTCAGGGCACATCAGCTGACGCCCGGTTCTACAATATTCGCAACTACCGCAAATAACCTGAGCTGTTTCGCTAACCACCCTATCGCCCGGTGCAATATCTGTGACGCCTTCTCCGACTTCTTCCACTATGCCTGAATATTCATGACCTAGCACTACAGGCGGGTTACTAAATGTTTGATCGTGCAATATCTTTATGTCTGTGCCACATATCCCGGCTGCCATAACTTTTATTAAGACTTGTCCGGGCAAAACTTTCGGAATCGGTTTTTCTAATAATTCAATATTACCAGGACCACGCTTTATCTTTACGACTGCCTTCAAGGTCTACACTCCTTCTACTATTGAAACTCCGGAAAATCAAAATCCTCATGGAACTCATATGAAATAGCTTCGGCAACAGGTGCATAAAAACATACAATTTTCATTTTCTCGGCACCTGTGTTCCACACCATGTGGGGCACACCTTGAGGGAATAAAAACAATGAACCCTGCCGAATATCTGCAATTTCATCGCCTATCTTCACCTTACCAGTTCCGGAAATGACATACACTGTCTCCTCACCATTCGGATGAGAGTGTGCCGGTTTTGCGCGAGCACCAGGATCATAAACACAGGTACAAACCGAAGAATACTGCCCGTTAGTGCTTTCGGGGGTTTGTAGCCAAGACACTACACGCCCGTCCATTTGTTTTATATCTCCCATACTCTCGTGTGTAACAATACCTTTTTCCATCATTTTCACCCCTGAATAATATTTCCAAAATATTATATTTAATACACTGTGTACCAATATGCATAACACTTAATTTTCAATACTTTTGATGCAACAACATATCGGTTTATAGTTGCGGAGACAAAATTCGTTTCATACCTTCTCCACGTATAGTTCCTTGGAAAGCTTCTTCCCAATCCTCTAAAGGCACCGGTTCTTCATACAGATCTTCTAAAACAATCTTTTTCTCTCCTAAAAGCTGCAAAGAACGTGTCCACCAAATTGGTTTTTGTGCGAATGTTCCTATTATCTCCAACTCTTTTAAAGTTATCAAATTCATATCTAATGTGGTCGGTTTGCCCGTAAGACCCACTTGAACGAAACATCCACCCTTACGTATCAGCTGCAAGCACATATTGATAGCAGGGGCAGCACCCGAACACTCTAACACTACATCTGCGCCATACTCGCCTAACAAATCTGCTATTTCTTCTATTGCGCCATCGTGATCTGTTGTGACCACTTTTGTAGCACCAAGCTTTTTTGCTATCTCAAGGCGGGGCATATCTTTTTGTGTGCCTGCTACAATCACATTTCCTCCGCGCAACTGTGCAAGTTGTTGACACATAAGACCGATGGCACCGGGTCCCGTTAGCAATACAGTGTCTCCCGGAGTGATATTTGCTTTTTCAAATACTGCTTGTGCACAGCATGCAAGCGGTTCTGTCATGGCAGCACTGCTCATCTTAAGGCCTTGCGGTACAAAATGTATGTTCCCTTGTGGAACCACAACATACTCTGTCATTCCACCGTTTACTCCGCTACCTATAGACTTTCGCCCTGCACAAAGATTTTTACGACCGGAAACACAAAAATTGCAATGACCACAAGTTATCGCATATGTCTCCGTTACCACATTTCTTCCCAACAGATTATCGTCAACATCTTCGCCCACTGCATCTATCACGCCGGATACCTCATGACCTAAAACCACAGGCGGAACGCTGTTATACCCACCATCATCAAGGTATATGTGAATATCACTGCCGCATATACCTGCATATGATACTTTTATGCGAACTTGCCCTTTTTTGGGCTCGGGCATTTCCATGTCCATTAGCTTTACTTTTTTGGAGCCTTCGTCATATTTCACAACAGCTTTCATCATCAAGCCTCTTTTCTGTCGGTTTAGAATAATAATTTACTGAACATGTCAACAATACCACGCAATTGTATACAATGTCAATCGTTATAATTACAGAAAAATTTCGTATATTTTTTACATTTTATACAAATTTTCATCTAACCATATTATCTTTACTGACTCAAATCAACATTTTATAACTACAAAAAAAACAACTATTTCACATAATCTACAGATATAACCTGCAGCTATAGTAAAGCTTTGAGGTTTAATAATGTGAAAAATATAAAACACCCACGATTTTTCAACAACGTTTCTGTTTGTATACAATTGCAAGTAAAAATATATTAAATCGATAAATTGTTTACTAATCAAAACATTTCTGCTATAATATGATGAAATCAAATAATTACTTTAGATGAGGGAGTTCCCAGCATGCCAAAACGTAACACGAGTTTAACGCGCCCTACATATGACCATATATTAAATTTAATAATGACAAAGCAACTTATGCCGGGAGATCACATACCGGAACTAAAAATCTCTGAGGAATTTGGCATCAGTCGAACGCCTGTACGAGATGCGCTAAAACAACTTGCGAACGATGGTTTAGTCGATATTTATCCTAATAGATTTGTAAAGGTATCAGAATATGACAGTAAGGCAATTTTAGATATTGCTATTTCGCGTATTGCGCTTGAAAAAATGGTAGTAAAGCTGGCATCTTTGTATGGTAGCCAAGCTGATTTTTTGCGTCTGAAAAGTATCGCGCTGTTGTGTCACGATGCATTGGCTTCCAGTGATATATTAGGGCGTTTGAAGCACGACTGTGATTTTCATTCAGAGCTTGCAATGCTTAGCCGTAATGATTTAATAATAAAATATCAAAAAGAACTTTATTTACGCGTAAAGTTCATCATTTTACATGAGCCAAATTTAGTCAAAGAAGAAAAAACACAGCTTGATCACCATCTTGAGCTGGTAGACGCGCTAATGAATCACGATGATGCAAAAGCACAGTCTATTGTAGTAAAGCATCTTAGCTCTTTTTATAAGCTTAAAGATCAGTTTCCACTTGATTTTTTCAATTGAACGGTAGTGTAAGATAAATTATACTTTTGCCGCATCTTGATGCACATCCTTTCCTATTTGAAGGATATCTACTGCTTACCCGTCGGAAAGATTAACTACAAAATCTGTCTATGTCTCAGTAAAAAGGATGAACAAACAGCACGAAAGGCCAAGGAATTGTTATAATATTCTATCGATCCCCAGCCCACTTAACCGCTAACCCATCGATAATTTTTAACATTAAAAAACAGCTAACCGATTTTCATAAAATCAGTTAGCTGTTTTTATCTTTTATACTTTATGTTGCCATTTTGTTGCCAAAGGCGGTATAAAAACCGCTTAAACCCTTATGGTTACTGGGTTTACCCGTTTCAATATGTCATTCCCATTCTATCGTCGAGGGCGGCTTTGTTGTGCAATCATACAATATTCTGTTCACGCCCGGCACTTCATTCACAATACGCGAAGATATCCGCTCTAGCACATCATACGGAATACGTGCCCAGTCACCTGTCATAGCATCTGTGGACGTGATAGCTCTTATGCCTATCGCATGGTCATATGTACGTGCATCACCCATCACACCTACACTTTTTAAGTTCGGTAACACTGTGAAATATTGCCAGATTTCTTTATCCAGTCCTGCCGCTGCAATCTCCTCGCGTAAAATAGCATCGCTTTCACGTATGATAAACAGCTTTTCTTCTGTCACTTCACCAAGACATCTCACAGCAAGCCCCGGACCCGGGAATGGCTGCCTATCCACCAAAACATCAGGTATACCCAGCTCTCTGCCCACATTACGCACTTCGTCTTTGAACAAAAGGCGTACCGGCTCCAGCAATTTGAAGCCCAATTTCTCGGGAAGACCACCCACGTTATGATGACTTTTTATCAGCGCAGCATCGCCAATTCCGCTTTCGATAATATCCGGGTATATTGTACCTTGCAACAAAAAGTCCATCTTACCCAGTTTCTTTGCTTCTTCGGTAAACACTTCAATAAACTCATGCCCGATGATTTTACGTTTTTTCTCAGGATCTGTAACCCCGGCAAGCTTACCCAAAAACCTATCCCCTGCATTTGCACGCACTAAATTGAGATCAAACGTCTTACCGACAAGCTCCATCACCTGGTCGCCTTCATCTTTACGCATACATCCATGATCAACAAAAACGCAATGCAGCCGATGCCCTATTGCTTTATGCACCAATATCGCACACACAGTAGAGTCTACACCACCGGACAATGCACAAAGCACGTGTCCTGTCTCCCCTACTGTATTTCTAATCTCTTCAATGGTGGACTGCACAAAACTTGCCATTGTCCAGTCGCCCTTGCATCCACATACATCTACCAAAAACGCACGCAGAAACTCTTTACCGAACGCAGTATGCTCTACTTCCGGATGGAACTGCACTGCATAAAGTTTACGGCTTACATCTTCAATAGCTGCAAACGGGCAAGACTCACTGGATGCTGTTGTCTCAAACCCTTGCGGCAAAGACACTATTTGATCGTTATGACTCATCCAACTAACGCCTTTATCCACCACGCTTTTTATAAATCCACCACTACTTTGTATTTCTATTTTGCCAAACTCTTGGCGCTCTTGACGCTCCACCTTGCCACCACATGCTTGAGCCATCAGCTGCGCACCATAACAAATTCCTAAAATAGGAATTCCCATATCATACACTGCCTTATCAATATCAGGTGCGCCATCTTCATACACACTGGCAGGTCCACCTGTAAAAATAATGCCTGTAGGCTTTTTTTCTTCAATAGCCGCTATGGCTTTTTTGTATGGAACCACTTCACAATACACATTATTTTCGCGCACACGGCGTGCAATTAATTGGTTGTACTGTCCTCCAAAATCCACAATCATTACTGTTTGATGAGCCATATATTTCCTCCTGTTTAAGCTATAGCTACTTCATATAAAATATGCTCTTTTCTTATTATACAACAATTTGTCATCTCACGAAAGTGATTTTTTTATAATTATTTAAGAAATAGTCTTGACAAATCAAAATAGTTAAGTTAAAGTAGTTAAGTGTAAATAATTAATTAAAAGTAACTATTTATCGCTGAGTGAAAGGATCAATCTATGAGTGACCGTCTTATAAAAACAATAGACAAATTGAGCCACGATATGTCTATTGCCGAGCTGAATTCTTTATATCAAAATAGAGAAACAAGCAATTTATCTTACCATGATACGCTATATTTAAACATTATTGATGCACACCCAAACAAGTATACTTCCTCGCAAATAGCAGACTTGCTTAAAATAACCCGGCCTGCCGTAACACAAAAAATAAATGAACTGGCAAAAAAAGGGTATATTATCCGCACACAAAGTACGCAAGATAAACGTGTTTTCTATTTATCTGTAGATCCCACAAAAAGTTATTGGTCTGATGAGGACAAAAAAATAGAACGCATTGCCGCACAAAAACTGGAAGAAAAGTTTGGTGAAAAGCAAGTAGATCTGCTGTGCGATATGCTATCATTTTTAGCAGAATCTATGCACGAGGAAATGACAAAAGGGACAGAAAATGAATAAAAGTCCGTTGGCTAAAGATTTCAGCATGAAGTCGCTATTGGCATATACCATCCCTTCGATATTCACCATGGTATTTATGTCCACTTACACTATCATCGATGGTGTGTTTGTTTCTCGCCTTGTCGGTGAAGATGCATTGGCTGCTGTAAATTTAATAATGCCTCTCATGGGCATAGTGATGGCGGTGGGCTTAATGCTTGCCACAGGCGGCAACGCCGTTATTGCAAAGTTCATGGGCGAAGGTAAAACTCAGCAGGCACGTGAATTTTTAACAGTTATATACATCATTGGTGCTATTTTAGGCCTCATTTGCAGTATAGTAGTATTTGCTTTTCCACACCAGACATTGAGCCTATTAAGCATAAGCGAAAGCCTTTATTATTATGCATACGACTATATGCTTAGCCTGGCGGGGTTTGCTGCCGCTATCTTTTTTCTTGTATTTACGCAGTCATTCTTAATAACGGCCGGAAAACCCACCTTAGGCTTTATCCTCAGTATTGCAGGTGGAATCACCAATATTATATTGGATTATTTCTTTATTTCGCCCGACTTTTTAGATTTAGGCATTGCCGGGGCAGGGCTTGCCACCGGTATAGGAAATTCCGTGCCCGGGGTGTTAGGATTTCTTTATTTCATGTTTCACAGAAAAGGGATATTGCATTTCGTGAAACCTCGCCTTAAGCTCAAAACACTGATTCAAAGTATGTTCAATGGCTCTTCAGAGCTTGTCGGTTCTCTTGCCACATCCATAACTACCATGCTATTCAATTTCATTTTACTCAATCTTGTGGGCGATGCGGGTGTTGCGGCAATCAGTGTTATTTTATACATACAAATGTTCCAAAGTGCTATTTACATCGGTTATACCATCGGTGTATCCCCTATCATTTCTTATAAGTACGGCGAAAACAACAAGCCTGCCATGCACAAAATAATGCGTCAAAGTTTTATTATTGTGGGGGTTGCCTCAGCCTTGGTAATTGTATTTACTTTACTTTTCTCCGAGCAAGCCGTGTCTATTTTTATCGCAAAAGACAGCCCTACATTTGCCATGGCGCAAGAAGGCCTTTTAATGTTTTTGCCCGCATATATATTCATGGGCTTCAATTTGTTTTTCTCCGCCATGTTTACCTCGCTTTCAAACGGCAAAGTGTCTGCTGCCATTTCCATCGCACGTAGTTTAGTATTCATTGTAATTTCTCTGCTTATTTTACCGCAAATATTCGGACTTATCGGTGTATGGATTGCCGTACCTGTTGCAGAATTTTTATCTATCGGTATCTCTTTATACTTTTATTACAAAGGTAAAAAAGTGTATGGATATTAACTTATTCAGTGCAAGCTATCCAAAAAGCGATGTGGTTTTCCACATCGCTTTTTGATTTTACTCTGTAACAACATTATTCTGCCAAGTTTTCTAGTTCATCTCCTGAAAGCCTATACACCGTCCATTCGTCCATCGCCTGCGCTCCCAAAGACAAATAAAAATCTATGCTGGGCTTGTTCCAATCTAAACACACCCATTCCAGCCTTCCGCAACCGCGCTTTACAGCAATTTGGGCCAATTTCTTCAGTGCCGCTTTCCCATATCCTTTGCCTCTGTATTTTGGTCTTATATACACATCTTCAAGATATATTCCCGAACGGCCGAGAAAAGTCGAAAAATTATGAAAAAACAAAATATACCCTATTGGTACATTATTTTCCAAAACAAACATCACTTCGGCTTTTTCTTTTTCAAAAAGCCATTCTTCCAATAATTCTTTTGTAGCCACCACATCATCCAGCATATTTTCATAAGTTGCCAGCTCTTTTATAAATTCAAGAATTTTCGCCGCATCTTCTTTTGTAGTATTTCTAAATGATAATTCTTTCATCAGCTTTCTCCTATTCAGTCTTACTATTACTTGAAATTATATCATTCTTTATGCAATGTTTCAAAATTTTTCACATAAAAAGAGCCCTTTCCAAAAGGAAAGAGCTCTAGATAAAAACTATTCTTAGCTTT
>CAYJIG010000017.1:2205-36863 GCA_964370165.1 uncultured Oscillospiraceae bacterium | reverse complement strand
AAAAAGAGCCCTTTCCAAAAGGAAAGAGCTCTAGATAAAAACTATTCTTAGCTTTCGATTTTGCTTACAACGCCGGAGCCAACAGTACGGCCACCTTCACGGATAGCAAAACGTAGGCCTTCTTCGATAGCGATGGGAGTGATCAGCTCAACATTCATTTCGATGTTGTCGCCAGGCATAACCATCTCTACACCTTCCGGCAATGTGATAACGCCGGTCACGTCAGTTGTACGGAAGTAGAACTGAGGACGGTAGTTGTTAAAGAAAGCTGTGTGACGGCCACCTTCGTCTTTTTTCAAAACGTATACTTGGCCTGAAAATTTGAGGTGAGGTTTGATGCTGCCGGGTTTAGCAAGCACTTGGCCACGCTCAATTTCGTCACGAGAAACACCACGAAGCAATGCGCCAACATTGTCACCTGCACGAGCATCGTCCAATGTTTTGCGGAACATTTCAAGACCAGTAACAACAGTCTTTGCAACGTCTTCGTCGATGGGAGTAAGACCAACAAGCTCAACTTCTTCGCCAACGTTGATAATGCCACGCTCTACACGACCGGTAGCAACAGTACCGCGGCCAGTGATGGTCATGGTATCTTCAACAGGCATCAAGAAAGGCATGTCTTCTTTACGCTCAGGAGTAGGAATGTACTCGTCAACAGCGTTCATCAATGCCAAGATGCTGGCATACTCAGGAGCGCTTTGGTCGGAAGAATCGCTTTCCAAAGCTTGCAAGCCACTACCTTGAATGATTGGGGTGTCGTCGCCTGGGAAATCGTATGCAGAAAGCAAATCACGAATTTCCATTTCAACTAGCTCAAGTAGTTCGGGATCGTCTACTTGGTCAACTTTGTTCATGTATACAACGATGTAAGGCACGCCTACCTGACGAGCCAACACGATGTGTTCACGAGTTTGGGGCATCGGACCATCAGCAGCCGATACAACCAAGATAGCACCGTCCATTTGTGCTGCGCCGGTGATCATGTTTTTAACATAGTCAGCATGTCCGGGGCAGTCAACGTGTGCATAGTGACGCACGTCGGTTTCATATTCAACGTGAGCAGTATTGATGGTAATGCCGCGCTCGCGCTCTTCAGGCGCTTTGTCAATGCTGGCATAGTCCATAAATGTAGCTTCACCTTTGAAGCTCAGTACTTTTGTGATAGCGGCAGTCAATGTTGTTTTACCATGATCAACGTGGCCGATTGTGCCAATGTTGATATGGGGTTTCGAACGATCAAATTTTTCCTTACCCATTATCGTATGTCCTCCTTCAGTTTATAGATCACTGCATGTATTGTTATTTTACTAAACTTACTTTGAAAAATCAAGCATTTTACAGAACATTTTTAAGCTATCTTTAGTATTTCCCGCCAAAAGTTATTTTCGCAGTCAAAACAATTTGAAAACCGTCCTGTAATATGCAGGTTTTTGTTTTTCACTCTGCCATTATGGCAAAATTAGCCTTCACTTTTTGCACGAGTACTCATGATACCCTCTGCAATGTTTTTAGGCACTTCTGCGTAGTGGCTGGGCTCCATAGAGTACTGGCCACGACCTTGGGTTTTACTGCGCAAGTCGGTAGCATAACCGAACATACCACTAAGAGGTACTTGCGTGTTCACCTGAGTGACACCCATTTGTGCGTCCATACCTTGAATCTGGCCACGACGAGAGTTCAAGTCGCCGATAACATCGCCGGTAAATTCTTCCGGTACGATAACGGCAATTTTCATGATAGGCTCCAAAATAACCGGATTTGCACGTTTCATAGCATCTTTAAACGCCATAGAACCGGCAATCTTAAACGCCATTTCGCTGGAGTCAACTTCATGATAAGAGCCATCATACAATGTAACTTTCACGTCCACAACGGGATAGCCCGCCAAAACGCCTGCTTGCATGGCTCCTTGGATACCTTCATCCACAGGCTTGATGTATTCTCTTGGAATAGCACCCTGTGAAATTTCGTTAACAAATTCGTAGCCTTTGCCCATTTCGTTGGGCTCAACACGAATTTTAACATGGCCGTATTGACCTTTACCACCGGACTGACGTGCATATTTTGTATCCTGGTCAGCCTCACGACGGATAGTTTCACGGTAAGCCACCTGAGGTGCACCCACGTTCGCTTCCACTTTAAACTCACGAAGCAAACGGTCTACGATGATTTCAAGGTGAAGCTCGCCCATGCCGGCAATGATAGTCTGGCCGGTTTCTTCGTCGGTATAAGTTTTAAATGTGGGATCTTCCTCGGCAAGTTTTGCCAAAGCAATACCCATTTTTTCCTGACCTGCTTTTGTTTTAGGCTCGATAGCCACACGAATAACAGGCTCTGGGAAGTCCATGCTTTCCAAAATAATCGGATGACGCTCGTCACACAGTGTGTCACCGGTAGTGGTGTTTTTCAGGCCTACCGCTGCTGCGATATCGCCTGCATAGCACTCTGTCAAATCTTGACGGCTGTTAGCATGCATTTGTAGAATACGTCCAAGACGCTCGTTGTTGCCTTTTACGCTGTTGTATACGCCGCTACCACTTTTAGCAATACCGGAATACACGCGGAAATAGCACAGTTTACCCACATATGGGTCGGTGGCGATTTTGAAAGCCAATGCACTGAAAGGTGCGTCATCAGCACTTTCACGAACTTCTTCTTCCTCTGTTTTGGGGTTCACGCCTTTGATAGCTTCCACGTCGATGGGAGCAGGCATATAATCCACAACAGCGTCCAAAAGAAGCTGTACGCCTTTGTTTTTGTAAGATGTACCGCACACCACCGGAACGATGGTGTTGTTGATGGTCTGGATGCGGATAGCTTTTTTTAGCTCAGGGATAGAAATTTCTTCATCGTTCAAGAATTTTTCCATCAGCTCTTCGTCGTTACCACAAACAGTTTCCATCATTTCATCGTGATATTGTTTGGCTTTTTCCATCATATCTGCGGGAATTTCTTCACTGCGGATATCTTTGCCCAAATCATCATAGTAAACTTCAGCTTTCATATTAACAAGGTCAATAATTCCACGGAAGTTTTCTTCTGAGCCGATGGGGAGCTGAATGGGTACCGGAGTACATTTCAGTCTGTCCACCATCATGTCAATAACACGATAGAAGTCTGCACCCATGATGTCCATTTTATTAATGTAAACCATACGGGGTACGTTGTATTTGTCAGCTTGGCGCCACACAGTTTCACTTTGGGGTTCCACGCCGCCTTTAGCTGCCAGCACAGTTACGCTGCCATCCAAAACACGCAATGAACGTTCCACCTCTACGGTAAAGTCCACGTGGCCCGGTGTGTCGATAATGTTAACGCGATGACGGTTTTTCTTGGCAACGGCAGGATCGCCCAAAAGCTCTGAATGAGTCCAGTAGCAAGTGGTAGCAGCCGATGTGATGGTGATACCGCGTTCTTGCTCTTGTTCCATCCAGTCCATGGTAGCGCCGCCGTCATGCACCTCGCCCATTTTATGGTTTACACCTGTGTAAAACAAAATACGCTCTGTGGTCGTTGTTTTACCGGCGTCGATGTGCGCCATGATACCAATGTTTCTTGTCATCGCAAGAGATACGTCTCTTGGCATAATGTCTCCAATCTTTTTATCAGTTCCTGCTTTTGTTCGTAGCAACACAGCGCATAGTGTTTCTGCGCTGTGTGCCCTCGTTTCCTTTAAGCGACTCTGCCGAAGCAATAACGCCGCTCTACTAGCAACTTAGTAGCGGTAATGGGCAAACGCTTTGTTGGCGTCGGCCATTTTGTGTGTGTCTTCACGTTTCTTCACAGCACTACCGGTACCGTTCACCGCGTCCATAATTTCTGCGGCTAAACGCTGGCTCATTTTACGCTCGTTTCTTGCACGAGAATATCCTGTTAGCCAACGCAGACCCAAGGTAACACGGCGCTCTGGGCGCACTTCCAGCGGCACTTGGTATGTACTACCACCTACACGTCTGGCTTTAACCTCCAGGCTGGGCATGATATTTTCCAATGCTTTTTCAAACATCTCTAGTGGCTCATTGCCTGTTTTTTCACGTACGATTTCAAATGCATCATAGACAATGCGTTGGGCTACACCCTTTTTGCCGTCTAGCATGATGCTGTTGATAAGACGCGTGACCAGTTGGGAATTATATACGGGGTCAACTAGTGGTACCCGTTTTGGTACGTTCCCTCTTCTTGGCATCGCTCTTCCCTCCTTCATTATAATTAAAAGCTTTTGCAAAGTCGCTGCCTTGCCACCGCTTTTGCAATGAATTCATCGGTACTCGAAAACAATCTGTCTTCGTGTTTTACACGGCGATGAATAAGCCGTGTTGCCACAAAAGGGAACATAATATATATGTAAACCCTCAAATGGGCAAAATTCTCTTTTACTGTGAAAAGCTTAGCTTTTCTTTGGACGTTTTGTGCCGTATTTACTACGACTTTGTGCACGACCATTAACACCTTGAGTATCCAATGTACCACGGATGATGTGATAACGTACACCGGGCAAGTCTTTTACACGACCGCCACGAATCAAAACCACGCTATGCTCTTGCAGGTTGTGACCCACACCAGGGATGTAGCTGGAAACCTCGATGTTGTTCGACAAACGCACACGAGCCACTTTACGAAGCGCAGAGTTAGGCTTTTTCGGTGTCATGGTACGCACTGCTGTGCAAACACCACGTTTTTGTGGGCTGTTTTGGTTGGTATATTGCTTAATATGGCTGTTATACCCTTTACCCAGTGCCGGCGCTGTGCTCTTTTTCTCTTGTACCTCGCGACCTTTACGAACAAGTTGGTTAAATGTTGGCATGTTTTTCCTCCCTTCTTTGAAATTTTTATATATGTAAAGCCGAAAACCGACTAAACATCAATGAAAAATCCGCGCATGTGTTTTCTATAAAACTGCACGAAAACAATCGCCCTTTTTGGGCAACGTCTATATTGTACTTTGTTTTATTGTGTATGTCAACTACTTTTATCTTTCTTGTGTGAGTTTTTTCTTTTTGTAAAAATCTATACATATTTTTGTTATATTAAAGTGCTCCCAGCGCCACTTCCATCATTTGAGTAAAGCTTTTTTCTCGCTGCTCTGGCGTTGTTTCTTGGTGTAGCGACAATGAGTCCGACACCGTAAGCACACACGCTGCTTTTTTGCCGCATACGTTTGCGTTATGAAACAGCGCGAAACTCTCCATCTCTACTGCCTGGCATCCATACTCTTTTAAATAGTGCTGCCAAATAGGCTCGTTTGTGTAAAAAACATCTGATGAATGAATTCGACTTTCTATTAAAGGTATATTCAGCGCCTTTGCACTTTCATGCAAGCGTTGTACCAGTTCTTTGCTGGGTAGCATTATTTTATCATCGCACCCATTTTGCTCTTTAGCATAGCTTGAGTGGCTGTAAGACTCGGTGGTAATCAGCACATCAAACAACTTTAGTTTTTCGTCATATGCGCCACAAGAGCCTATGCGAATAATTTCTTCCACGTCATATTGCGTGTATAGCTCATACGAATAAATGCCTATAGACGGCATACCCATGCCACTGCCCATCACAGACACAGGTTTTCCTTTATATGTGCCGGTGAAGCCCAACATGCCACGTATATCCGTCACTTGTTTTATGTTTTCAAAAAAAGTTTCAGCCACAAACTTCGCCCTTTTAGGGTCACCCGGCATCAAAACTGTTTTGGCTATCTCTCCATTTTCAGCCCCAATATGCGGTGTAGACATAACAAAACCCTCCTCTGTGTTCATTGTTTTTTTATTATACACTTTTTATCACACAAAGCATACTTATTTTTATCGGGTTATATCTTTCACTTTTCTTCTGTGACTCTTTCCTCAATTTCTTCTTTTTTATTTTTACTCTTTGAAATCAATGTCACCACCACTGTGAACACCACTAAAACCGAAATAGACACCACAAGGCCCAGCGGATTTTCGCTTACGTTGCTGGCGGTGTATCCAAAATACACATAAACTGTGCTACCCGGTAGCATGCCGAAAAAAGTAGCCAAAGCATAATGGTGATATTTAATACCGATTATGCCCGACAGATAGTTTACCGCGGCAAACGGAAACAACGGAATCAAGCGAACATACATCATAAAAACAAATCCGTTTTTCTGCGCTTTTTGTGTGGCTTTATCTATGAACGAGCCCGATTTTACATATTTCAAAATAACATCTTTACCCAACAGTTTTGCTATACCATAAGACAGGTGACATCCAATGTTTGATGCAATAACCACCACTAAAAGCCCCTGCCAAAACCCAAAAATAGTAGGTGCTAAAAGCGTAAACGCCGACGCCGGCAAGGCAAACGTCACAGCAATGGCATATACAAATATATATATAATAAACGCATACGGGTTATCGCCAATAGACTCTAAAAAGTCCAAAATTTCTTGTATTGGAATATATGACCTCAGCAAAAACACCGCCACCACAGCAGCAAGTGCGACCACGATTATCAATATCTTTTTCTTCATGTTTTCCCTGCTTTCTGCTCATGTCTGATGATTTTATACATACGTATCACGCCTGTGATAAATGTTAGTGCATTGAAAATAGTCAAGATTAAAAATGCGTAGTCTGTTATCAACATCATCAAGCTGAATGCAATAAACGTTTCTGTTCGCTCCACTATGCCTATGTCATAGTGCATACTTTTTTTGCCTTCATTTTTGAAAAGTGAGCCCGCCACCATAAATGTAGTAAAGTTAAACAGCACGCTCACAAAAAACAAAAGATATGCCAGCGCATTGTGTGGCAAGAAAAAATAAAAACCCATAATAATGGCAGCTTCCACCATTCTGTCAAACACAAGATCTAAGTAAGCGCCCAGCTTAGAGCTTTTACCCGTTATTCTTGCCACGGTGCCGTCCAGCACATCAAAAAGCCCCGAAATCCACAAAAGTATAAGCGCTATAAACGAGTGACCGTTTGCCAAAAACGCCGCAGATACCACACCCACAACAAACGCAATAGCTGTGATGGTGTTTGGATGCAGCTTAGAAAGCTTTGTTGTCACCACCAGTTTGTCCATGCTTGACTGAATACTACCCCTTCCTCTTGTGTCAATCATATTTTCCTCCACTTATCTTCTTACTATTTTTTTAAGCAATGCTTTTTGCCACGCTTTAGCTGTTTGTTTGAAATGTTCCAGCGCTACCGACTTCACTATTTCACCTTGTACGGGATATTGATATATCACCGACATAACGCCGCCTATCTTCATTCGCTTAGTTACCAAAAGTGACAACACCGGCAACAAATCCCCTGCTTTTTCCGACACTATGCCTGCACCGATAACACGAGATTTTTTGTCCAGCACTACCTTCACATACCCTTGCCTGTCATCGTCGGCTTTTGCCCTGTCGTTATTTGATATCGGCAGGATATATGTATATCCATGCACGCCTTGTTCTTTAGCTTGAGCTTCTAACAGGCCCACCTGGGCCACTTCCGGCATAGTGTACGTAGTCCATGCAATGTTGTGATATGATGTTTTGAACTTTGGCGCCACCAAAGCGTTTCGCACCACCATAGACGCCTCATACCCCGCCGAATGAGTGAAAAGGAACTTGCCGCGAACATCTCCACATGCGTATATGTTATCCACCGTTGTTTGCAAGTATTCATTCACTTCTATAAACCCACGCTTGTTTATGGCTATGCCTATATTTTCAAGGTTCATGTTGTCGGTGTTCGGCCTGCGCCCAAGCGCCACCAAAAGCACATCACACAACAGCTCTTTTTCGCCATCCTCGGCAGATATCACCACCGCTGTTTGTCCGTCTTTTTCCAGCACTTCTTTTATTTCACTTTTTGTATAAATCTTCACACCGTCGTTTTCCATCGCCTGTGCCATTATCGGAAACGCTTCCGGCTCGTCTTTTGAAAATATCTTATCGTCCCTTGTCACCATATGCACTTCACTGCCCAAATGCGCAAAACCTTGGCCCAGCTCAAGGCCTATAGGCCCTGCACCCAGCACCACCATGCGCTTTGGCAATGTATCCAGCTCGAAAACACTCTCGTTTGTGTAATACTTTACCGTATCAAGGCCTTTTATGGGTGGTATAAAGGCTGTCGAACCTGTGGCAATCACTATTTTTTTAGCAGTGTATATCGTACCGTCCACATCTATTGTGTGGGCCTCTACCAGCTTGCCAAATCCCATCACCACCGTGACACCCAGTGACTCGAAGCGTTCTTTCGAGTCATGAGGCTCTATCTCCGCAATAACATCAGACACTCTTTTCATTATGTCCTGCATAGACACATCAAAGCTCACATTATGTATGCCATACTCTGTAGCCGTTTTCATCTTATGTGCTAAATGTGCCGATTTCAAAAAAGTCTTACTGGGAACACAGCCATAGTTCAGACAATCGCCACCCATTTTCCGGCTTTCCACCAAAAGAGCACGTGCACCCATACCAGCTGCCGCAGAAGCTACTACCAGCCCGCCACTACCTGCACCAATCACAGCAATGTCATATTGAAAAGTATCTTTTCCCATATTATCCCACCTTTTTTATATGATTTCGGCTTATTAATAAAACAAAGGAGCAATACACCAAACAGCGTTGCTCCTTTGTTCATTTCTTTACCCGCGCACAGAAACAATACCTTGCCACACATTCCAATTTGCGGCAAAATCCACTGTGAAAAAAAATCTGCTCAAATTTACTTTACGCATAAAATCCTCACAACAAATATCTTGCAGGGTTTTCATATTAGCAATTTATATGGTGATTAATTCATAATCAGTGGTACCAAGCCCTATTTTTTCGCCGTGTTCCATCAGCGCTTTCCAGCGTACAATGGGATGTACATCGGTGATATGATCTTCATGAACATGCTCTACCTCGGCAAGCTCTGAGTTTGCCATTATGGGTGCGTTGTTTACCGCTTCGGTACATGCGGCGTCCAAAGCTACAGGGTCAAATGATGCAAACATGCCAATATCGGGAACAAGAGCCACATCGTTGCCACCGTGGCAGTCACAGCGTGGCGACACTTGATTCACTATACAAATATGAAAATGCGGACGCTTATCTATCACAGCTTTGGTATATTCTACAATTTTATAGTTCAGCATCTCGGTGGCTGTTCCGCTGACGTTAGCAATAGCGGCAAAGTTGCAAATACCGATGCAACGTCCACAGCCCACACATTTATCTTCTATAATTCTAGCTTTGCCGCTGTCGTCATATTCAAACGCATCCTGACCACAGCAGTTCTTACATAGCCCGCAAGCCTTACATTTATCAGGGTTAACCGCAGGTTTACCATCGTGATGCATTTGCATTTTACCGGCTCTGCTTCCACATCCCATGCCGATATTTTTCAAAACACCGCCCACGCCGGTTTCTTCATGCACCTTGTAATGTGTCAACGAAATAAAAATATCAGCATCCATCACAGCGGCACCGATACGAGCAGTCTTGCAATATTCGCCACCTTCTATCGGCACCTCAACATCATTTGTGCCTTTCAGACCATCAGCAATAAGCACATGACATCCTGTCGAAAAAGGAGTATATCCGTTTTCATAAGCAGAGGTGATATGCTCAATGGCGTCCTTACGACGGCCCACATACAATGTATTGCAATCTGTTAAAAACGGTATACCGCCACACTCTTTGATGCGATCTGCCACTACTTTAGAAAAATTATGACGTAAAAACGCCATGTTCCCCGGCTCACCGAAGTGAATTTTTATGGCGGCAAACTTTTTTTCAAAATCAATTTCTTCTATGCCTGCTTTCCTGATAAGCTTGTCCAGCTTGTGCAACAAACTTGTTCCCACAGGACATCGCATATCTGTAAAATAAACTTTTGACTTTTCCATTCCCAACTCTCCTTATACTTTTCTTTAATTATTTTGTCAAATTTTCTTATACACAAATCACCATGTCATTAGTTTTGTGTCAGGAAAATAATGGCCTAAAATATCTGTGTATTCCCATCCGTTTTGAGCATATCCCTCTGCACCCACCAAGCTTAGTCCACATCCAAAGCCTTGTCCATAGCAGATAAACACAAACTCTTCGCCGCTATAATCTACTTCAAACGCTAAAGATGGTAGCAACGGTTGTTCGTCTTCTGTAAGAATTTCTTGCCAAAACATCATACCACTGATGGTTTCTTCGCCGATATCCAGTTCTTTCACATATCCACCATCATCTTTTACTATCTCACTAAGCCATGTTTCGGGGTCATCCATATCTAAAAGATCCACACCCAGCACTTCATCCACTCTTTGCGCCAACAGCTGTGCATCCACCGACACAATCTCTCTCCATCCGCTTTGTCCTTGCTCATGTGGAGAAGACACAGTGGTCAAATATGTTCTCTCCACGTCAAACACCGTGTCTGAAGAGGATGTAGCCTGCGCCGCCATGGAATACCACGGGGTGAATGCAGGGTTTTCTTCATCCCCGCTTATAATCACATCCGTCACTTCACGCACAGCCTGTAACACCCTGTCGTTTGGTTGAGCTCCAACCACGGCCGGTGCCTCGTTGCCTGCACCCTGCTGGTTTAAAATCCAGCTGTGTGCAGCCACCGCCACAGCTTGTATAGTAGCCACGTCTCCCGCACCTACCTCATACTGACATATTCTTGCCAGCACACGTTCTGTGGTGAGGGTGGTCAGCTCGCCGTTCATTCTCACTGTCAGATAATTCGGGTTTGGCTTTTGCGGTAGTAAGTCCGGTAGAGTGCTCGGTTCTGACGAAGACGGCGCCACACTTTCGGCTTCTTGCTCTTCAGTTTCCTCTTGAGTAGACTCGTCTGTGGTCACGCTGGACAACAGCTGTATCTCGGTTTCGTTTTGAGCATTTTCAGTAAATCCCAGCAGTTCTGCTGTTGCAACCGAACTGCTTTGCACATCTTCCTCTTCACTTATATCCTCTTCTACCGGTGGCGGTGCCACCGGCAGTTCTAACAGTTCCTCAGAGAATAGTAGCGGCGCCGCATCTTCCTGCGGTATGCCGGCCTCTAACTGCAAATAACTGTTTGTAGTGCCCGACATCAAATATTCGCGCATATTATCTTCATACAAATTTTGTATGTTTGGTTTCAATTCATTGTTTTCTTCGTACCAGCTATCCGGCATTAGCACATCGCCGCCGGCAGGCACTTTTTCGCTTTCTTTAGGTAGCTCTGTAGAACGCACCAGCCGACCACACACATACATTTTCCGCTCATCACTTTCTGCGTCTTGCACAGCTAAAGTCATGTAGCTATCTTCTTGTAGTGCGTCCATATCCATGTCATACAGGCTTCTCATTTTCACGCCCATAACAAACTCTAAAAATTCACTATAATCATCAAAATAGGTGTCTGCCGGAGAAAAGTCGTCACTCACATCGTCGGCCAGATATACCCCTATTACATTGTATATATATTCTTTTTCGTCGGTGTAAAAGGTAAATGTAGAAAATGTGGCACTTCCGTCATTGTATTGATAATCCACAAGCGGCAAAAGCGACTCTTGTCCCAGCACAAGTGTATTCGACGATTCATCGCCCAAAGGCGCATCCGCCGCCATAACGGGATATCCCCTTACACCTGCTTCGTTCAACGATTCTTCTAAAGCGTTTTGCGTGCCTTGGAATGTTTGAGCCACCAACGCTTCCACAGATTGTCCCGCCATTGCAACAAACCCGACCATAGCCGGATTTTCTGCTTTTGCGTTTTCCACCAGTTCAAAAGCCGCATCAGTATATTCTCTTGTGCCATATTGCAAGCCTTGCGATTTTAGTGAAACCGAAGTATCGGCCGAGGGTGCAGATGGTTGACTATTACCGGACGAATAAATCCCTATAATCAGAGCGATTAATATTATCACTGCGCCCAATATTGCCAGCGCTGTGTTTAACATCATGCGGTTTCGTGAGCGCGGAGCACCGTCTCTTTCAAAATCAGCCAGCTGGCTTTTGGTAAACTGGCGCGTGTTCGACACAGGCAGTCCCAGCACCATTCTGCGCATCATGTCAAGGGCATGCAGGCATGAAATTTCTCTTACATAGTCTCGACTACGAGCCGGAACATTAAGCTTTCTGATATATACATCTTTATCATATGATACAGCTATATATACTAAACCCACCGGCTTTTGCGGTGTTCCACCACTCGGTCCTGCAATTCCTGTGATTCCTATGCCGAAATCCGAGCCGCCTTTTTTTGCCACGCCAAAAGCCATCTCGGCCGCCACTTGGCTTGAAACAGCGCCGTATTTTCGTAAAGTGTCGTTCCTCACGCCTACCATGTCATGCTTTGCCATGTTGGCATATGTAATAGCGCCATACCCATAAACAGCAGACGAGCCCGGCACAGCAGTGATTCTTTCACCCAAAAGTCCGCCTGTACAGCTTTCGGCTGTCGCCACAGTATACTCGCCTTGGATAAGTGCGTTCACCGTAGCCGTCGCCATGTCATCCTCACCGGTAGCATAAATCAAATCACCAAGCGCCTTGTAAAACATCACTGCATATTCATCGCACATAACCTCGGCTTGCTCTGCGGTATCGGCCCTTGCAGTGATTCGAACATGTACCTCGCCTGTTTTGGCATACAGTGCCGCCGTGGGATTTTCGCCATCTAGAAGCGATGCTATTTTATCTTCAAGCGCACTCTCACCTATGCCAAAACAGCGCAGTGTCACCGAACGTATTGCGGCGTCCTGCATAGCTTCCAGCATGGGCACCACTTGCTCTAAAAACATGGGTTGCATCTCTCTTGGCGGGCCGGGCAACAAAAACGCATATTTATTATTGCGTCTGAAAAAAGCACCCGGGGCAGTGCCCTCACCGTTGACAATTTTACGGCCGAGTTTTGGTACCAGTGCTTGCTTTTTATTGTTTTCGGTCATTTCAACGCCGCGACTTTTGAAGAACTGCTCCAGTTTTACCAGCTCGTCAATATCCATCACCAGTAAATCTTCAAACACCTCGGCTACAATTTCTTTTGTGATATCATCTGCCGTAGGGCCCAGACCACCACTGAAAATCAACACATCACTACGCAATTTCGCCGCTTGTACCAGCTCACGCAAACGACGAGAATTATCACCCACCGTTGTTTGATAAAACACGTTGTAACCCAAAGCCGCCAAATGCTGAGACAAAAATCTGGCATTTGTATTGAGAATATCACCAAGCAACAGCTCGGTTCCCACCGAAATAATCTCCGCGCGCATTTCAGGGCCCCCTTAAAATCGGTTTTAAATCACATTTATCAAATCACTCTGCGGCTGTCCTCAAACTAAACGTTGCCGCCTGTGCCGCCTCGGCTTCCAGCTGTAGCAGCTCCGGCATTCTACTTTCAAGATATTCCACGTCCATAAGTTTCGGCTTTGTTTTTGGATGTGGCGGCGTAAATATGGTACAGCAATCTTCATACGGCAAAATACTGGTTTCAAACGTGCCAATATGCCTTGCGAGTGCTGTAATTTCATTTTTGTCCATGCCTATACACGGGCGTAATATCGGCATGCTTTGCGCGGCGTCAGTGCATGCCAGTGCTTGCAATGTTTGGCTTGCCACTTGTGCCAAGCTCTCGCCCGTCACCATAGCCTCGCAACCTTCTTTTCTTGCAATCACCTCGGCTATACGAAGCATACTGCGGCGCATCAGTACCGTGAAATATTCTTGCTTATGTAGGTTATCCCGCAAATATTCCTGCGTCTTGGTGTATGGAACATAATAGTACGGTAGCGGCCCACACCACGGCACCAACAAATCGGCCAAATCCTCCACCTTTGCCGCGGCGCGCGGCGAGGTATATGGTGGGCTGGCAAAGTGGATGCCCACCAGGCCAAGGCCACGCTTTGCCATCTGCCATGCCGCCACCGGGCTGTCTATACCACCCGATAAAAGCAAGGCCGCTCTACCACTTGAAGGTACCGGCAGTCCGCCTGCACCGGGTATTTTACCTGCATGCACAAATGCCGAGTCTTCACGTACTTCCACCGTGACAACAATCTCGGGGTTTTTCACATCCACTTTTAAGTTTGAAAAATTCGAAAGCAGATATCCGCCAAGCTCTCTTGCTATTTCCATGCTATCCATGCCGAATGTTTTATCCGCACGCTTTGCCTTCACTTTAAATGTTGTCACAGCTTGCAGTTGCTGGCTAAGGTATTCTTTCGCCATTGTGCATATAGCCGAAAACTCTTTATCGCACACAGCCGCCCTTGTCATTGCCGCAATGCCAAACACTTTCGAGACACGCTCATATGTCTGACTTGCCGAGCTTATCGCCATATCATCCAGCGGTTTAATATATATCGTGCTTTGGGAAGCATGTATTTTAAATTTACCCAGGCTCGCTGTTCTGCGGCGCAGTGTTTTAAGTAGTGTAGCCTCAAATGTTTTCCGATTCAGGCCTTTCAGCGCCATCTCACCCATTGTAGCCAATATAATCTCTTGCATTATTTTCTCCTTAGTACTTGTTCATCCTTTGCATCGTGCAAGGTGCACTATCGCAGCCTTTAAGCCTTCTAAAAAAGCCATCACATCTTCTTCTTTACTTTCGGCGCTGAAGCTAACACGTAGCGCCGCATCCATAATAGACGGTTTAACGCCCATTGCCGACAATGTGTGGCTACCCTTGCCGCCGGCACACGCCGAGCCACTGGAAACATACACGTCGTGGTTTTCGTTCAAATAGTTTAGCATCACCTGGCTACGCAGGCCTTTGGGCGCTGAAAACATCGCAATACCGGCATATCCGTCTTTCGGTGAATGCATGGTGATATCGGGTATGCTTAAAAGCCCCTCATTCAGCATACTTCTCAGCTGTGATATATGCGCTTTTGTTTTTTCGCTTTGTGCCATAAACAGCTCTACCGCTTTGCCTAAAGCCACAATACCCACTGTATTTTGGGTGCCGGGGCGAATTCCACTTTCTTGTGATCCACCACCGCATGGTGCATGCCAGTGTGCCGATTTACCACCACGTAAATACAGCGCACCAACGCCTTTTAATGCATGTATCTTATGACCACTTACAGCATAGCTGTCGATTTTTGTGTCACGCAGCACAAGTGGCAACTTGCAAAAGCCTTGTATGCCGTCTACATGCACAAAACATCGCGAGTTTTTCTCTTTCACCCTGCGTGACAAGTCCACCACGTCTAACACCGCACCTGTTTCATTGTTCACTTGCATGGCCGTCACCAAAACAGTTTTCGGACCCACCGCATCTACCAGTGCCGAAACATCCACTGTGCCGTCTTCACTCGGATTTATAATGGTAAGCTCTGCGTTTTCATTTTCTTTCAACATCTCTAGCGTGTTAGAGACGCTGGAGTGCTCATATCCTGTGCTCACAATATGCCTCCCGACACCCATGCGAGCCTTTACCGCGCCTAAAATAGCCAAATAATTTGCCTCGGTGCCACCACTTGTGAACACCACTTCGTCTTTTTTGCAACCCATCGCTTTTGCAAGAGTTATTCTGGCATCCTCTATCGCCTTTTCGGCTTTCATGCCCATTGTATGCAAAGAAGATGGATTCCCCCATGTGGATTCCATCATCTCATTTGCAGCGTGTATCACCTCTGGCAAAACACACGTAGTGGCCGCGTTGTCAAGATAGTGCATACACGTGCTCCTTTTAATAGTTTTACTGATATCATCTTTTCTAAATTATACACCTTTTACAAAAAAACGGCAAGGTTTATACAACATTACACAAAAACCAACTGTACTAAAATCATGTACAATACTGTTCCGCCGGCAATTGCTATCAGTGAATTTTTCAGCGTTAAAAACAACGTCACCACCAACGCCACCGCCAATATTTCAGGCAAAGCATACGGACTGACAGCAATCGCCACATCTTTTAGGCAGTATACTATCAGCATGGTGGTAATGGCAAACGGAAGCACCTTGCCAAGATACACTATGTACCTAGGCGTGCTTTTCCCCGGCGGAAAAGCCAAAAACGGCAACGCACGAGTGCCTAAAGTTGTCAGCGCACAAACACCAATAATTATCAGCGCCTGCCACCACGGCATGCGTGCTACATCCATCACTGTTTCCATGCGTTTTCCTCCATTTTCTTGCTCAGTGGTTTTTTACATATCACAAACACCACCACAAGCACCGCCATGGCCGCTAAAATAAACCACTGTGGTCCAAAGAATATTCTACACATCAGCGACACAAAAAGGCCTATCAGCGCAGGAGATCGATTTTGCTTTTCTTTCCACTGCTCTAAGAAAATCACAATGAATAGCGCTGTCATAACAAAGTCTATACCATGTGTGTCGATGTTTACCGCACCACCCAATATTCCACCCAAGGTGCATCCTGTTATCCAGTACAGATGATCCAGCACCGAAATGGACAAGTAAAACTTTTTCTCATCTACGCCTTCTGGAGGTTTTGCCGCACATAATAACGCAAATGTTTCATCGGTTAGCGCAAATATCATATAAAATTTTGATTTACCGTATTCTTTAAAGCGTTCCAAAAGCGGTATGCCGTAAAACACATGCCTTGCGTTTACCATTAATGTCATTAAAAACGCACCGAACGGATCGAATCCTGCCGCCAAAAGGCTAACGGCTACAAACTGCATGCTTCCGGCATACATCACAATACCCATCAGCATCGCCCATAAAAAGCCAAAACCTTTACTGCTTAAAAGCACGCCAAACGCCATACCCATAACGACATAGCCCGTAAGCACTGGTATAGTATGTGGGAACGCCGCTTTTATAGCACTTTTACTTTTTTCTTTTGATTGAATCAACGTTTTTTGCTTCCTCTCAAAACTTTTATACATAGCAGAAGTTCCCTCGTCATCTCGCCAAGGGAACTTTTATTTTATAAAAATAGTATACTACTTCGCAGTAAATCTATCCACCCAGATATGCTTTTTTAACCTCTTCGTTATGGGCAAGCTCTTTTGCATCTCCCTGCATGGCCACCTTACCTGTTTCCAAAACATATGCTCTTGAGGCCACATCCAGTGCCATACGGGCGTTCTGCTCCACCAAAAGAACTGTCACGCCGTTTTTGTTTATTTCACGAATAGTCTTGAAAATTTCTTGTACCAGCAATGGTGAAAGACCCATAGACGGCTCGTCCAAAAGTAGCATTTTGGGTTTCGCCATCAGTGCGCGACCCATAGCAAGCATTTGTTGCTCGCCGCCCGAAAGCGTACCCGCCATCTGTTTGCGACGTTCTTGCAAACGCGGCAAAATTTTCATAACATACTCGTAGTCCCTGCGAATACCCTCTGTATCGGTACGAGAATATGCACCCATTTCGAGGTTTTCTTTTACTGTCATACGAGAGAAAATACGGCGACCTTCCGGCACCTGAGCAAGACCCATACCGGTGATTCTGTAAGGCTTTGTGGCAACCAAGTTTTCGCCGCAAAATTCAATAGAGCCCTCTTTAGGTTTTACAAGGCCTGACACCGCATGCAAAATGGTAGTTTTTCCGGCACCATTAGCACCTATTAGGGTGACTATCTCGCCTTCGCTCACTTCAAACGATACCTTTTTAATAGCATGGATGGCGCCATAGTATACCTCAAGATCCTTCACTTCAAGCATCTTCTTCAACTGCGTCACCCCCTAAATAAGCTTCAATTACCCTTGGGTCGTTGCGGATATCATCTGCCTCGCCACGGGAAATAATCCGCCCATAGTCAAGCACAAAAATGTATTCACACAGCTCCATAACAAAGTTCATGTCATGCTCAATAAGTAGCACAGATATATCGAATTTATCACGTATCATTCGAATAGTATCCAGAAGTTCTTGTGTCTCGGTAGGATTCATGCCGGCAGCCGGCTCGTCCAAAAGCAGTACTTTAGGGTTCGCCGCCAGTGCCCTTGCAATTTCCAGTTTGCGCTGTTGGCCATATGGTAAGTTGCGTGCATAGTCGCTGGCATATTCATCAAGACCCACCACCTTCAAAATCTCGTGGGCATTAATAGATGTTTCTCTCTCTTGGCGATTGTGCGACGGCAATCGCAACACACCTGAAAACACACCATAGTTCATCTGGTTTGTCATGGCCACTTTCACATTGTCGATAACAGACAAGTCTTTAAACAAACGAATATTTTGAAATGTACGTGCTAGGCCCATTTGACAACGCTGATATGTTTTATATTTCAGCATACTCTTTTCATTTAGGAAAATATCGCCTCTTGTGGGGGCATACACGCCGGTAAGCATGTTGAAAATAGTGGTTTTACCGGCACCGTTAGGCCCGATAAGACCCACAATTTGTCCTTTTTTAATATAAAAGTTTACCCCTTCTACCGCCTGCAATCCACCAAAATAAATGGATAAATCTTCCACTTGTAACTCTATGGGTTTCATGTGTTTTTACCCCCTTTTGTGTCGGTGTTTTTTGTGCGGCGTATCGCCGGAATCAATTTCTCATACAGCGGAATAACCCTAAGTTCGGCACGACCTAAAATACCTTTTGGACGGAACAGCATCACAATGATAAGCACCACAGAGTAAATCAACATGCGATACTCAGAGAACCCACGAAGCACCTGTGGTAGCATGGTTAGCACTGTAGCGCTGAGCACCGAGCCTGTGATGGAGCCCATGCCGCCAAACACCACCATCATCAAAATATCCACCGAACGTGTGAAGTCGTATGTGGTTGGTGCCACCAATCCCAACTGATGCGCCAAAAGTGCGCCGGCAATTCCTGCAAAAAACGCAGATATCGCAAACGTCATAAGTTTATAATATGTCGTGTTTATGCCACTTGATTCTGCGGCAATTTCATCTTCGCGAATGGAAAGCACCGCGCGTCCGTGACGAGATGTGCCGAATGTATAGCTGAAGAAAATCACCACTGCTACCATAATAAATATGTAGTTAAACATAGCGGCCGGCTCATTGCGATTACTAAACGTAGGATATCCAAGATAGTTTCTGGCACCGTTCGTAAAGTCCGCCGCAAGAGCCAATGTTTTAATTATCTCGCCAAATCCGAGCGTAATAATAGCCAAGTAGTCTCCACGCAGACGAAGCGCCGGCAGGCCAATTATTATACCTGCAAAAGCCGCCAAAATGCCGGCTGCCAAAAGACCTAAAGGCAACGACATAACAAGTGGTAAATCCATGTTATTTGTCAGCATAGCCGATGCATATGCGCCTATCAGCATGAATCCTGCATGACCCAGCACCAACTGACCCATTACACCTGTGACCAAGTTTAGGCTAACCGCCGCAATAATGTTAATTCCGATAAATTTCAAAATGTCCAGCGTTGCGGACGAAACCATCCCAGCCGAGATCAAAATATTAACGATCACAAACGCTATTATTACTACCCCAAGTGTAATAAGGCTGGCCATTCCGCGTTGTTTTGTCTTTGATAATGTATTTTGCATTCTGCGCCTCCCTACACTTTTTCTTTAACGTTGCGGCCCAAAAGACCACTGGGTTTTACCAATAAAATCAAAATAAGAAGCCCAAACACCACTGCGTCTGTCAACGCAGAATTTCCGAATGCATTATTGATGCCCTCGGCCATACCCAGCACAAAACCGCCCAACATAGCGCCCGGTATGCTTCCTATTCCGCCAAACACCGCGGCCACAAACGCTTTAAGGCCTAAAAGACTTCCCATAAACGGTGTGATTTGCTGATATGTGTTTGTATACAAAACACTTCCTGCGGCCGCAAGAGCCGAGCCCACAGCAAATGTGAACAATATAACTTGTTTTGTATTGATGCCCATCAGCATAGCCGCGCCGGCATCTTCACTGGTGGCCTGCATCGCTTTACCGATTTTAGTACGGCTCACTAAAATTTGTAGCGCTAGCATCATCGCCAAAGCCACACTTATATTAAGCAGTGTATTTGAAATGTTTATATCACCTATTGTAATTTCGGGCAAGGTGAACATCTTTGTCATTGGCTTTGCGCCACTGCCGTAAATAATTTGGAACAAGTTTTGCAACAGCAAAGACACACCTATAGCTGTAATAAGCAGCGATATACGCGGTGCGCCTTGGTCAAGCAGACGCTGATACGCCACTCTTTCTATAAGCATACCAATTAATGCACAGCCCACCATTGAAATAACAATGGCAAGTGGTATCGGTATATACATAGATAATACACTGAATAAAATATAACTACCCACCATGATAATATCACCATGGGCAAAGTTTATCAGTTTCACTATACCGTACACCATGCTGTAGCCAAGCGCCACCAAGGCATAAATAGCCCCTACACCCAATCCGTTCAGCACTTGCGTGATAAAATACATAACCTCAACACCCTTCTTTTGTTGTTCCCAAGCCAAAATTTCGCTTTCATAATAAAACGGAACTTTGGGCCGAGAACATTCCACTTTTCCTCGACCTGTCCTGCCTTATGCCTAAACAATACCCAAAAGAGGGCGAAATATTTCGCCCTCTTCTGGTATTAAAATCCACAAGATCTATTTTTTATTGCATGCTATGAGTGCCTAAAACAACCTCTGCACCATCTTGGAACTGGATGATGAAAGCGTCACGTACAGGGTCGCGTCCGCCTTGGAAAGAGATGTTTCCGGTAAGGCCTTCAAACTCAAGGTTTGTCAGCGCTGTATTCACAGCATCATACTCTACACTACCAGCTTCTTCAATAGCGTAAGCTAGTGCATAGATAGCTTCGTAGCCCAAAACAGCAAACATGTTTTCTTCTTCGCCGTAAGCTTCTTGGTATGCGTCCATAAAGCCTTGCAAAGCTTCGCTGGGCTCGTCTGCAGAGTATTGGCCACAGTAGTAGTAACCTTCAAGTACCGATGTGTCTTCGCCCACTTGGTCTAAAACACCATCCCAGCCATCGGGACCAAGGAAGATGGACTCAATGCCCAAATCACGTGCTTGGGTAGTGATAAGAGCTGCATCGCTGTAGTAGCCGGAAGCCAAAATCACGTCAGGCTCGTTTTGCTTAATTTTTGTAAGTTGTGCGTTGTAGTCGGTGTTTCCGTTAGGATAGCCTTCGCTGGTAACAACTTCAAGGCCAAGCTCGGCTGCTTTTGCTTCAAAAGCTTCGGCAATACCGGAAGAATAGTCATCGCCTGTGTCATACAGCACGGCTGCAGTTTCAGCACCAAGCACGTTGAAAGCATAGTCTGCCAGCAGTGTGCCTTGATAAGGATCGGTGAAGCAAATGCGGAAAATGTTTTCACCGGCTTCTGTTACAGAAGCGCCTGTAGCTGTCGGGGTAATCATAGGAATACCGTCTTGAGCAGCTTTTTGTGCCACAGCAATGGTAGGAGCAGTTGTAACGTCGCCCATCAAAGCTATCATGCCTTCGTCCATCAGTTGGTTATACGCTTGAACAGCTTCGGTGGGGTCACCTTTTTCGTCAAGCACATTGTAAACAAGCTCTTTGCCCAGAATACCGCCGTTGGCATTGATTTCAGCCACTGCAATTTCTGCACCTTGTTTTACACCGATGCCATAAAAAGATACATCGCCGGTAAGAGGTGCCAAGCCACCAATCATAATGCTATCGCCTTCGATTGTAGCCTCGCCCTCAGCACCGCTTGCAGCAGGTGCAGCAGATGCATCCGCAGGAGCGGTAGACTCAGCAGCTGTGCCGCCACAAGCAGCAAGCACAAACACCAAGCTTAGCGCCATAATTAAACATAAAACTTTTTTCATGTTTGTAGATCCTCCTAAAATTAATTTGTAATACTCCTTGTTTAACGATAACTACTTTATACCTTTTACACTTTAACACATTACAAAAGCCATAAATAATGTTATCATTAAATATGTATTATACAACTCTTATTTGAAATAAGCAATGCGCACAATAACCATGATTTTGCTGTTTAAACATATTGTTTTTATGTCACACACACAAAATATTGATAAAAGCACAATATTTTTGCAATATTACAAATTTACTCCCACATAATTGTGCTTATAGACCAAAAAGTGTGCCCGTCTCGTGTACACTTTAATGTTTTTTGCTTTCAAATAAATATTTAAATTTTTTTCTTTTCATTTTCACATTAATATGGTATAGTTTAATTGTAGTAAATAATTAAAAAGGAGGTATAACACATGGTTACAAAGAAAAAGTTCAACTATATCCACGAGCTACAAGATATTCAGCGCGAGGCTATCAAGTGCACCGAGGCTGTTGGTTTACATTCTTTAGACAGCTCTATGATTATTGATGCAAAGAGCTATATCGGTATGTATGCGCTGGATTTCAATCAGCCTATTTTGGTAGTTAGTGAAAGCGAAGATTTCCACAAAGCTATTGCTTCAATCGGCGAAACTCTAGAATCTTAAAGAATGAGCTTACCTAATGAAACAAAAAAGAGGACCTTTTTTAAAAAGTCGCACTTTATCTAATATCGTCGTTGTGTGCGTCGGTGTTTTCTTTTTTGTGCTCTTCACCAACTTGAATGTGGCTTTTGAGACATTTTCGTGGTTCTTTGCTATTATACGGCCGTTTATCATCGGCCTTGTTATTGCATATTTATTAAATATACCTTTGCGTTTTTTTGAAAAAACTATCTTTGCGAAGTTTTCAAAAAAGCGTTTTTTTTCTATCTTACTTACATATATAATTGCTTTTATGGCTTTAGTTCTTTTAACCAGCTTGCTTCTTCCGCAGATTCTTGACAGTGTTCAGCTGCTTATACAAAGCATCCCCTCGTATTTAAACGACCTAAACAACTTGGTCAGTTATTTGGGCGAAAGCTTTGAAATCGATTCCGAAGTTGTCGATTCGCTGTTTTTAAGCTACAATACTTTGATAATCGATATGCTTGATTATGTAGGTGATTTCACTCAACTTGTTCCCGACTTATTAGGAATCACAGTGCAAGTTGGCTCAGGCATAATTTCAGCCCTCACTGCTTTTATTGCTTCAGTGTATATGTTAGCCGGAAAAGAAAAGCTTCTCCGGCAAGCTAAGCGTTTATTATATTCATTTATTCCAAAATCATACGCTGATGAAACTATACGTATCGGCAAGCTATCAAATAAAGTTTTCTCTGGATTTATCAGCGGCAAGCTTTTAGACTCTGCCATTATCGGCCTGATTTGCTTTTGCTTTGTGTCTGTATGCAATTTCTTTTACCTCACTTTTGATATCGAGTCATTAAACATACCATACGGCCTTTTGATTTCCATCATTATCGGTGTCACAAACATCATCCCATTTTTTGGCCCGTTTTTAGGCGCCATCCCATCCGTAATGATTTTACTTATGGCAAATCCTTGGGGTGCTTTGTGGTTCACTGTTTTTGTTATTGTATTACAGCAGTTTGATGGCAATATCCTCGGCCCAAAAATATTAGGCGATTCCACCGGCATACCACCCATTTGGGTTTTAATATCCATCATTGTGGGTGGTGGAATGTTCGGTTTCCCAGGCATGGTTTTAGGTGTACCTACCACTGCTGTGCTATATATACTTGTTGGTGAGCTTTTGGCGTCACGCCTCCAAAAAAGAGGACTTTCTGAATATCTCGAAGACGATGATAGTGAAGTTCAATATATCGAAGTGATCCCCGAAAAGAATGCTTCATCGCTTATTCCATCTGCCGATGATTCTTTGCCTGAAGAAAGTGAGGAACCAACATGAACACCACTTCTTCTAAGCGATATATTTTCACTTTTATCATTTTTTCAACCGGATATGTAATACTTGGCCTATTATTGCTCTTTGCACCCGAAGAAAGCAAACGCATGATTTGCTACTTGCTGGGCAGTGTCGCCATCCTTCTTGGCATTTTCCGTATTGTTTGGCACTTTAAAAAAGACGACGTGTCGAGAACTTTTCACAACGATATACCTTTCGGTGTAGTCTTTTTAATCGCAGGACTTTACCTTATCATGCGTCCCGACGCTCTTTGGGCGTGGCTTCCGGTCATTTTAGGATTCGCCATTGTTTTTGATTCTATTATAAAACTACAACACGCCTTTGACTTGCGCCGCATGAAATTTTCACATTGGTGGGGTATTTTTGCCTTAGCTATCGGCACAATGGTACTGGGAATTTTACTGATACTCGATGTATTTGGTGCTACCATTCTTCTTTATTATTTCGGAATTGTGCTTGTGGTAGACGGCCTTATCAACATTGGCACAATTATCCTTGTATATATACACGCAAAAAAAGCCGCCCAGGCTTTAGAGTTACCCGATGGCACCGATGACGAAAATCTTGCTTTGTAACAGCTTTAATATACAAAACCTCTTACACATCGCCTTGTGTAAGAGGTTTTTATTTTTGCAGTTTTCAACGTAAAATGTCGCAAATATCCGATAAATTCTCGGCGCAATAGTTTGCATCGCCTGTATTTTCACCATGCACCAATACTGTGACAAATCCGGCATTATTCCCGCCTTTAATGTCATCATTACGGTTATCACCTATCATCCATGGCTCTTCACCGTCTTGTAACACTCCTTGTGCATACGCAAATATCTCCGGCCGAGGCTTGTCGTACCCTATAAGTGCACTGGTAAACACACCCTCAAAATATTCCGATATGCCCATTTCATTTACTATATTTTCAAGTTCGGGTAAATTATTACTCAAAATATACTGTTTGTATCCTTTATTTTTCAAGTCAAGCAACGTATCTACGGCATCGGGATATAGATGATATCTTTCTGCTTGAATACTTTTCAGGCGCACTTTTTCCGCCATTTTCATACTCTCTGCATGTGCAAACCCACACTTTTCAAACATCTGTGTGAATTTATCCTCGCAAAATTTCCACCAATCTTCTGGATTCTTTAAGTGACTTGCATCCCTATTTTCTATTTCATACCACGGCAAACAAGTAAACGATAAATACTTTTGTAAGGTTTCTTGCGAAAGCGGATGCTCGGGCGCTACTTCACCCGCTGCCTCGCTAGCTATTTCAAACCACGTGATTTCCGGTGTGGTCAATGTGCCGTGAAAATCCCAAAATAACACTTGTTTTTTATTTTCTTGTTGCATAACACATCTTCTTTCATAAGGTTTATTGTCATCTTAATCTTTCGACCAATGCCTGCAACTCACTTTTATCATATAAAGTAGACAACACTTGGCACAACGCTCTTTTTGATAATCGTGGTGGTAAATCCAGTTGTTTTAAAAACTCTCTTCTTTTTTGTGCACTTTGTGGCGTACCTGAAATTCCCCATTCATACAAGTCTGTCGGCGTGACTTGAACTTTTTCTTTAGCTACTTCTTTCATGTCGATGTTTGCATCTTCCAGCGCCTTCAAAATCACCTGCGGAGACAATCCTTCTACGCCCAGTATCCCTTCTTTCGATGCTTCATCTTTTCGTTTTTCTTTGCCTTCAATCGCCGGAATATACGCATGTTTTATCACACAATCTTTCGCGATTTTTTCGATATAGTTGCGAATCTGAAACCCCGCCTTGTCAGAATCAGTCAATATCAAAAGGCCTCGTTTTTTCCCAAGGCGCTTTATCAGTTCTTTCTTTTCGGCATCGGCAAACACTGAAAACCCGCCTGTGGTGATAATCAAACCCTCCACAAGGCTTTCCAGTGCCACAGCATCATACTTACCCTCTACCACAATCACTTCGTTAATACGTAGTTTTTCCATCTTACCTGCCCATATATATCAGCTGTGCCACAGCCGTTTGTAGTAGCACACTTTTGTCTGCCAGCGCACTACTTTTCAGTTTTCTATCAAGCTCCGAAAGCACTTTAATGCATTCTCGCAGGCTTTCAGTGGTATATCTTTGTGCCGCTTCTGCCGATTTTTTAAGCCTATATTCACTTTTATAACCAAAATCACGCATCATGTTTTGCCATGTTTGGCCGGCATTTTTAGCCACACGCACCCTGTACATATCAATAAACGTGCCGGCCAGTGCACCCGCAATCATCACCGGCTCATATTTCAGCATCAGTAGCGTATTCAGCTTATCGTACGCAGCCGTCTTTCTGCCGCTTGTGATTTGTGCGGCCAAACTGAATGCATCCGCCTGCACGTTGTGCACAGCATATTCTTCCACCGTTTCTTTATCCACAGTTTCATATCCACAAAAAGCCGACAACTTTGCCACTTCGTTTTCAAGCAGTGACAAATCCGAGCCGGTGCGTTCCAGCAAAGCTTCGGCGGCACCACTACCAAAAACCGTACCGTATTCTTCGGCAATTTTTTTTATAAACATTAGTTTTTGGTTATCATTAAGCGGTGAAATCTCAAGCGCAAACCCTGCCTCTTTTGCGGCGTTAAATATTGCTTTTGCTTTTTTACTTTGTGCCGCTCGTTTGTCTTTGTGCAGCACTGTAACAAGCAAAACAGCATTTTCCAGCTCACTAAACAGCTCAATCAGCTCATCCACATCTTTATCTTTCATGGACGAAATCACAATTTCTTTCAGCTCCACTGCACGCGGTGTGCCAAAAAACGATATAACGCCTGCCGAGGCAATGACTTCACCCATATCTATCGCAGGCCCGTCAAGCCGCGTGATATCAGTTTCTTCTTTCAGCAATGCCGCCCGCACTTTGTCTGCATTCCTACGCAGTAAATGCACATCTTGCGACGCAAAAAAATACACTTTATTTGCAAACGGGTCTTTCAGCGCGCTTTGCAATGTTTCATGTGGCATAAGCCACCTCCTTGTACCGGACACTTTTTCCTTTTCTCAGCCATATTGTGGCATTTCCATCGCTATGCATAATTTGCGTATCTTCACCGGCCCAGCTAGGCACAGCTCCACCACAAAGCAAGATATCATACTCGCCTTCAATCTGCCCTCTGCCACTAATCAGTACATCCAGCGGCGCAAAATAGGTAAGGTTCATGCTACCGGTATATATTCCTACTTTATACCCTTCTACATCCACACATGCCACCACACCAGACTCCTGTCTTTGCACCGTTATTGACACTTCATCTTCGAAAGGATAATATATCATGCCACTTACAATATCTTCCTGTGCAAACACTATGTTTTGCGGATTTAAAACACTCTGATAACTGATATTTTCCGTGGTGCTTCTTAGGTCTATCAGCAACACACACTCTTCTATTCTGTTTTCTGATAGCACTTGTGAAATATCATTCAGCGAATAGTAATGGCGATACAGCACGGCCGCTTTACCGTTTTGCATCACCACCAAAGAGCTGTTGTCGCCTGTTCCGGCCACCACCAGCTTCACCGTGTTGTAAGACAAAAGCGCATGCACGCTGACAGAAAGCACAAGTATCGCCACCGATGCAAAAACTCCTGCCGCCACTTTACCGGCTTTAACGCTCCAAAGCACCATCGCGTATATCGCCAAAACCACTACCAGCGGATACAAACCTTGCATAACTATATACGCGCCTTGATATTGTGCACACCATGTGCCTACCAGCTCCAGCAATGAAAGCAATCCGCCACCGATTGGCGCCGCCAAAATCCCCGGTATGCCCAGTATCGGTATACTTTGCGGTATGGCCATGCAAAACCCACACAGCACAATAATTGGTAGCAACGGCACGAACAAAATATTCATTGGTACACTAAAAACAGACACGCCCATGCCGGCGTAAATTTGTACCGGTAACGTTGCAAGTGTGGCACATATCGGAACCATTGAAAACATAAACACATGTCTTAAGCATTTCTTCGGCCATTTAGCAATAGTATCCACCCATTTAAACTGTTGGGTCTTGGCAATTTTACCACCCACTAAAGCACCCATTGTTGACGAAAACGACAATAAAAGCCCCACATCTACCGCGGCGTATGGATTTTGTAGCACCAATACCACAGCCGCAAATCCCATGGAAGTAAACGCATCTGGTTTTCTTTTGCCAAAGCGTGCCAAAAGTAGCAAAATCCACATTATACCACTGCGTACAATTGAAGGTGTCAGGCCCACAAACAACATAAACACGCACACAAACACTATGGTGATCAGCGATATTATTCGTTCGTTATGTATCATTCGTCCAAGGACCATTTGTATCATGCTACATAAAAGCGACAAATGAAGCCCTGAAAGAACTAGCATGTGAGACAGCCCGGCTCTTCGGTAAACGTCTTTTGTTTCCCAAGATAAAAACCTTTCATCACCCACTGTCATTGCGGCCGCCACCGAAGAAAGCCGTTGTGGCAGATGGCTTTGGATGCTTTCAGTGGCAACATATTGTACTTTACGCAAGTTATCCAATAGCGTGGGTGAATACTCCACCACTTGGATTCCATCGGTAGCCTCTGCTTTCACAAAAATCCCGTTTGAATATTGATATGCCGACTCAAACGCAGTGGAAAAACTATCGAAGGAAAGTTTCACATCTATAATATATCCCACTTCTACCTGTGGAATATTTTCCACCTTCACTTTAAACGAATATGGCATATCATCTGTTATTAACACTTTAAGTGTTGCATGAACAGTGTCTTCACCATACCCCGGCTCTATCTCTGTCACCCTAGCGCTTACAACAGTTTCAGTGCCCGATAAGGCTTTAATTGGTGCCACCACCGCCATATCGTATACGCCATGCGCAATAAACGCCACCATCACTGCCACCGCTATAATTATCCCATATCCTTTGTGCTTTTTATAGTATAGCACAAATACAACAATTGCCGCCGCAATAATAGCGACGACAACCCAAAACAAACCTACTGATAGTCTACTTACTATCAGCATGGCTATCAATAACGAAAACCCAAAAACCGCAAGCGGCCGTCTCATTAAATCAGAGGAAGCGGCGCTAGGAAGATGATATCTTTACGCTGTGCAGCCTCGCCTTCGGCCAAAACAGCGGCACTACCCACAACTGTGCCTGTGCTTTTTGCCACAATGGCTTCCATGGCCTGCAACGAACCGCCTGTAGAAATAACGTCATCCACAATCAAAACACGCTTACCGTTTAGGTATTCAAGTTCCGGCTTGTCGATACAAAGAGTCTGCACTGCTTTTGTGGTGATTGATTGCACTTCTATCACCACCGGGTGTTGCATATACAGTTTTTTGCCTTTTCTTGCCGGGATATAGCGTTTTCCGCTCTGACGACTCATTTCATACGCCAGCGGAATAGCCTTTGCCTCGGCAGTCACAATCACATCAAACTCGGGGGATTTTTTCAAAAGATGTTCTGCACATGCAATAGTCAGCTCCACATCACCAAACATGATAAACGCCGCAATAGACAAATCATCGTTTATCTTGCAAATCGGAAGCTCGCGGGTAAGTCCCGCCACTTCAAGTTTATACGTGTTTTCCATATATAACTCCTTTTCTGTTAGCCTTCTTATTATTTCATTATTTATATACATTTTAGCCCGGTGGCCAAGAAAGAGCACGTCCCGCAAGCACATGAAAATGCAAATGAGGCACGCTTTGTCCACCGTCTTTTCCAACATTTGTCACCACACGATATCCGTTTGTGTATCCATTTTTCAGAGCAAGCTCTGCCGCCGCTTTAAACGCCGAAGCAAGCACGCCGCCTTCATCTTCTGTCAGTACAGCGGCGCTTTCTATGTGGTTTTTAGGCACGATAAGTACATGAAACGGCGCTTTTGGGTCAATGTCGTTAAACGCCACCACATGTTCATCTTCATACAAAAATTCTGTCCCCAGCTCTTTTTTAGCTATCTTACAAAAAAGACATTCATGCATAGCACTTCCTCCTTTTTACGAACACTGGCAAATACTTTAGCTCATTTGTGCTTTCACAATATCCGGCACTGCGGCCAAAGCTTCTTCTGCTTTGCTTGCATCTTTAATGCCTGCCATGGCAAAATCAGGCTTGCCACCGCCGTTTCCTCCAGCCATCATAGCGATTTCTTTAGCCAAAGCGCCTGCTTTCAGTCCGCTTTTCACAGCTTGCTCGCCACAGCACACTGCCAGTTGCATCTTGCCGTCGCTCTCGCCTATCAAAGCACCCACGCCCATAGGCTCGTTGTTTTTGATAAGATCACACATCTTGCGCAAAGTGTCTGCAGAAGATTTTTTCAAAAACGCCGTGAACACTTTAGTGCCGTTTATATCTATCGGATTTTTAAATATATCCTCGGCCTGTGCGTTAGCAGCCTTGTCTTTCACACTGCTAAGTTCTTTTTGCAGCTTTTTATTTTCTTCCATCAATGTAGACAATCTGGTTGGAAGCTCGGCAAGCGTGGCTGATTTCACCGTTTTCGCCATCACCGATAGCATCATTTCTCGCTCGTCCAAGATACGCAACACGCCAAATCCCGTTGTGCTTTCAATACGACGCACACCTGCCGCCACACTGCTTTCACTGATGATTTTAAATGCACCTAGACGTCCTGTGTTGTCAACATGCGTGCCGCCACACAGCTCTGTGCTCCAGCCTCCGGCATCCACCACACGTACCACATCACCATACTTTTCGCCAAACAATGCCGTAGCACCCATTTCTTTTGCCTTTTCTATCGACATATTTTCGGCACACACAGCCATCGCCTGCATTATTTTTTCGTTGACTATATGCTCCACTTTTTTAATTTCTTTTGGGGTCATAGCAGAAAAATGAGTAAAGTCAAAGCGCATACGTTCTTCATCCACGTAGCTACCTGCCTGACGTACATGATCGCCCAATACTTCTGTAAGCGCTTTTTGTACTAGGTGAGCACTTGTGTGGTTGCGCATAATTGCCTCGCGGCGTTCTGTGTCCACCTCGGCACTCAACACCTGGCCTGTTTTCACTGTGCCCACTTGCAATGTACACACATGAACATACAAGTCACCGGTAGTTTTTTTCACGTCCTGTACAAGCAACAAGGTCTCATCGCTGCGCAGATATCCCGTGTCTGCCACCTGGCCGCCACCTTGCGCATAAAACGGAGTTTTATCCAAAACCACCAAAACTCCCATTTTTTCGCCTTCATCTTGCGACACAGCATCACACACTTCTTCTTCCCACGCAAGGCCCAGAACCTTTGCCTCTGATTTAAGTGTGTCATACCCTAAAAACTCGGTAGCGCTTATCTGCATAGAACCAAACACGTCTGATTCCCAGCCGGCAATTTCACGTGAAGCTCTGTCTTTTCTTGCTTTATCTCTTTGCTTTTTCAGCTCTTCCCTGAATGTTTCTTCATCCACTGTGAAGCCTGCCTCGGCGGCAATTTCTTTTGTTAAGTCTAGCGGAAAACCAAACGTGTCATGCAGCAAAAACGCATCCACGCCACTTAAAGAGCCGTCTATCATCTTCACCGCCGCTTTGTCCATCATCTCATTTAGGCGCATCATGCCAGCGTCTATGGTACGCATAAAGCGTTCTTCTTCGGCGGCAATAGTCTTTTTGATATAGGCTGCATTCTCACGTAGTTCAGGATATGCTGTCTCATTTTGAGTAATAACAGTCTCGCACACTTCGGTCAAAAACATATTTGTAATGCCAAGCATACGGCCGTGGCGTGCCGCACGACGTAAAAGCCTACGAAGCACATATCCGCGTCCTTCGTTTGACGGAAGCACACCATCGCTTACCATAAGCGTGGTACTGCGGATATGATCGGTAATAACACGGATTGAAATATCAGTTTTCTTATCCCTGCGATATGTTTTTCCCGAAAGTTTCTCCACATGATGAAGAATTTTTTGGACTGTATCGACTTCAAACAAGTTTGGCGCATCTTGCATCACGCATGCTAAGCGCTCAAGACCCATGCCGGTGTCAATGTTTGGCTTTGCCAGTTTTGCGTAGTTTCCTTCACCGTCCGAGTCAAACTCGGTAAACACCAGGTTCCACACTTCGATAAACCTGTCACACTCGCAACCGGCTTTGCAGTTTTCATCGCCACAACCGTATGCCTCGCCACGATCAAAATATATTTCACTACAAGGACCACACGGGCCACTGCCATGCTCCCAGAAATTGTCCTTTTTACCAAGACGCACCATGTGATCTTCGCTGACACCTATTTTTTGTGTCCAAATAGCATAAGCATCATCATCCTCTTCATACACCGAAATATGTAGTTTTTCTTTTGGGATATCCATCCACTCGTTTGAAGTAAAAAACTCCCACGCCCATGATATAGCTTCGTCCTTGAAATAATCCTGGAAAGAAAAGTTGCCCAGCATCTCAAAATATGTACCATGACGGTCTGTCACGCCTACACTTTCGATATCAGGTGTACGGATACATTTCTGACATGTTGTCACCCTATGGCATGGTGGTTCTTCAGTGCCCAAAAACCACTTTTTCATAGGCGCCATACCGCTGTTTATTAGTAGCAAACTTTTATCACCTTTAGGCACAAGAGGAAAACTACCTAGCCGCAAATGTTGTTTTGTCTCAAAAAAAGTTAAAAACTGTTCACGTAGTTCATTAAGGCCGGTCCATTTCATACAAAAATCTCCTTTAGTCAAACACTATATATTTAAAATATTAAAACAAATAAAAAAACACCTCATCCCCTAACAGGGACGAAGCATTGCTCCGCGGTACCACCCGACTTGCAGCCTATAAAAATAGACCACCGCTTTATGAGGGAAAACCCTCTGCACCATAACGGAGTGCATCCGCCGGGAATTAACCGGAGCTCAAGGGTGGCAATTGTTACACGGTGAAAATCTTTCAGCCTATTGACAGCCAGCCATCAACCGGGATTTTCTCTCTCATGTTGTGTAAACGTTAACCCTATCTTCGCATATCATATTTATTACATACTATACCTACATTATATGCACAAATCCACCACATGTCAACCAATACTTTTCTTCTTTAACTGCGTTAAAATCGCCATTTTTCTGTTACTACAGAAAAATGGCGAAGTCACACAAGGCTAATCCAAGTCTATCTTCTTTTTGTCTTTTTTGCGCATGATATCATACAATATCGGTATAACCAACAGCGTCAGTAATGTAGCATATGTGAGGCCGCCTATGGTTACAATGGCAAGCGATTGTGTCATTTCAGCGCCTTGGCCAATACCCAACGCCATGGTAGACATAGCCAAAATAGTGGTAAGTGCTGTCATAAGCACCGGTCTTGCACGCATCTTACCTGTTTTTAGTATAGCGTCGACACGAGACATGCCCTCGTCACGTAGCTGGTTTATGGTATCAACAAACACAATGCCGTTATTCACCACCACGCCCGACAATACTAAGAAGCCCAGCATCGAAACCACAGATAAGTCGTTACCTGTAAAGAGTAACGCCAACAGGCCGCCTGTGAAAGCCAGCGGTATAGTAAACATAACAATAAACGGGCTTAAAAGGCTTTGGAACTGCGCCACCATAATCAAATATACAAACACAACAGCAAGTAAAATAACCAGTAGTAAATCTTCAAGTGAAGAAACAATAGTTTCGTTTTCACCTTGAATTTCCACATCATATCCAGCCGGCGCTTCATATGTCGCAAGCTTTTCTTCCAACTCTCTACTTACAAGGCCTATATTATACCCCTCGGCAATGCTCACATCCACCATCATATATCTCGAGCCGTTTTCTCTTGACACTGAGCGTACACTTTGCCCTTCTTGCCTTGTGGCAATCTCGCTTAGCAATATAGTACTTTCTTCGCCTTCGGCATTTGTCACTTCAAACGGTAAATCCATGATAGACTGACGGTCCGGCATCTCGCTTTGGCTACGCATTACCACAATAGGATAATCGTCTTCCTGCATTTCTAAAATAGTGGCGTCGACACTCTCGCTAAGTGCTTTTGAAACTTCTGAATACACTCCTGCCACTGTCAGGCCATATTCCATTGCCGCGTTTTTGTCCACCACTATCCTTATTTCTTCTTCGCTACTGAACGGTTGTGAGATTTCCCCTATACCTTCCACTTGCGATATAACCTCGCGTAGTTCCTGGGCTATATCCGCCATCTCATCAAGGTCTTGCCCCTTTACCATCAGCTGGATACCACTGCCGCCCAAGGCCGAGATATCCATGCTTGACTCTGTAACGTCCAATGTGCAATCAAGACCTTCCACAGAGTCTTTCATCTGTTGCGCCGCACCGGCATTTGTTAGCGATGTGCCGTCTTCTAAAAGAACATAAAACTGCACCACTTGGCTTTCGCCACTGCCTGTGCCCATCATCATCATGCCGCCACTGCCAAACATCGCGCCCACAGTATCTATACCCTCAATACCCGATATTCTGCCCATCACTTCATCACTCATGACAAATGTATCTGCATCACTGCTACCTTTTGGCATTGTCATGGTTGCCGACATCTGTGGGCTATGCATAGGCGGAACAAACGCAGTTCCCATCTGTGTTGCGCTATACAAACTAAACGCAAGTAATACCAGCACCAAAATCAGCACAGGAGCTTTACGCCTTAGGCACCACGACAATACTTTCGAATATGCATTTACAAACTTATCAAACCATTTTTGTTGTTTGCTTGGTCTGTTTTTTAGTGCAGTCGAGGCCATGGCCGGAACCAATGTCAGCGCCACAAACAAGCTAGCAAGCAGAGAATATGCAATAGTCAGACCCATGTCCATGAACAAATCTCTCGACAGGCCTGTGGTAAATACTATCGGCAAAAACACGCATACAGTGGTAAGAGTGGATGCAAAAATAGCTCCCGACACTTGTTTTGCACCTTCCACTGCGGCCTTTGCCACAGGCACGCCATCACTTCGTAGCCTATATATATTTTCGATTACCACAATACTGTTATCCACCAGCATTCCAACGCCCAGCG
>CAYJIG010000017.1:0-2105 GCA_964370165.1 uncultured Oscillospiraceae bacterium | reverse complement strand
TATATATTTTCGATTACCACAATACTGTTATCCACCAGCATTCCAACGCCCAGCGCCAGACCGGATAGCGAAATGATATTCAGCGTTATATTGCTGAAATACATTGCCGTCACTGCACAAAGCAGGCTAAACGGTATACTACACGCCACCACAAACGTAGGCCGCATATCACGTAAAAACAGTGCTAAAACCAAAATTGCTAAAATTCCACCATATAAAAGGTTCGTCAACACGCTGTTTATCACCATATCGATATAATCGCCCTGGTCCATCAGCGCGGCAAAGTTCACATCCGGGTTTTCCTCTTCAAAGTCCTGCATCACTTTATTTATTTCATCCGAAACCGCCGCTGTGGAAAACGTGCTTTGCTTTTGGAAACTTAAAATAACGGCATTGTTTCCGTTCACTTTTGCATAGCTTTCTTGCGAGTTGTCTGTTTGCTCCACTGTGGCAATGTCGCTGAGGCTCACATGCCCCACACCATCGATGTCTGCATAAAATATAGTTGTGTTCATCAGCTCTTCAATGCTGTCATACTGCTCGCCAACCTTGACAAGATAGCTGAAATTTCCTTCTTCCACATACCCTGCCGGCATATCAAAGTTTTCCGCCATGAGCACACTGCTTACCATATCTTGGTTCAAAATGCCTGTGATATCCGCTTGCTTTAGTGCGTTATCACGTGCTTCGTCCATGTCTTCTTGAGACTGCTCCAGCTGTTCCTGTGTTTGTTCCAGTTCTTGCTCTGCAGACTCCATTTGTGCAAGGCCACTTTCCAGCATTACGTCTTGCTTTGTGAACTCGCTCATGGCGCTCATTTTTCCACTTTCAAGCTCGGCATACGCCGCTTGCATGGCGGCAATGTCGGTCGGTAGTGTTGTCAGCACCATGTCGATAGCTTGCTCACGCACTTCTATGTTCCGCAGTTCTGCGTCAAAGTCCGCCACAATTGCCGGCGTGTTATTTATTTCTTGTATAGAGTTCTCGGACAAAATGGCAACCACCATGCTCAGTTCAGCCGGTGCACTTGTTCCTAAATGTGTGATAAGGTTTGTCAGCGCTGTTTTATATGCTTCCCATTCTGCGGCTGGCATTGCGGCCGCTTCGGCAGTGGATACAGGCACAGTGGTAAACCCTACAACAAAAGACGGGTTTGCCGCAAAAAGCCCCGCAATAATTTGCAACACGCCGGGCTGTGTGCCGTCGCCATTTAAGATAGCATACGACTGTTCCCACGTCATTTTTTCTATTTCAAACGCTATTTTATTTCCTGCTAAAACAGCTTTTTCACTTTCAAGTGCCGCCATTTGAGCCACAGCGGCATCTATCTCTGCGCTGGCCTGCGCCAACTGGGCAGACATTTCCCCACTGGCCGATTGTAGCTGAGACTGGCCCGATTCCATCTCTGCTTGCTGGTCGATAATCTCTTGCAGGCCTTCGTTTAGCTCTCTTTGTGCGTCGTTTAGTTCTTCTTGTGCCTCGGCAAGCTCGGAATCCACACCGGCAAGCACCTTGTTGTTTATCGTTTCAATCCTTACCGGGTCCAAAGTCACTGTCACTTGTGTTTCCAAAAGTCCACTTGGGTCTACCGAGGCCACCCCCGGAATACGCTCAAACTCAGGTATAACCTCAGTTTCCACGTATTTTGACACTTCTTGCATGCTCATGCCTTCCATGTCGATACTGGCCACCGCAATCGGCATCATGTCCGGACTTATTTTCAGCACAGACGGTGTACCCACCACATCATCAAAAGCGCCTTCTACCAAGTCGATTTTTCCCGATACGTCAATAACCACCGAGTCCATGTTTATTCCTTGCTCAAACTCCATGGTCACCATGCTCATGTTTTCGCTGGACTCCGAGGATATGTTCACAAGGTTTGCCGTGGTACCAAGGGCCGCTTCCAGTGGCTTTGTGACAGTTTCCTCTACCTTTTCAGGACTGGCTCCCGGATAAGATGTTATCACTAACACATACGGTAGTTCTATGCTGGGCAAAAGGTCTGTGGTGACATTCAGAAAAGAAATAACCCCCAAAACCAACACAAGCATAACCGCCACAAACACGGTATATGGTTTTTTCACACTCAATTTTGAAAGCAT
>CAYJIG010000016.1:0-38473 GCA_964370165.1 uncultured Oscillospiraceae bacterium | reverse complement strand
ACCGACGACCTTCGGGTTATGAGCCCGACGAGCTACCAGACTGCTCCACCCCGCGCTATATTCTATAAATGCAACTCACTTCAGTAGCTTAGAACACTATATCATACTACTTTTTATTTGTCAACTACATAAACCTTTATAACTTTTTATATGAAACATTTACAATAATACAAACATCAAACTTACATTTATTACCAATTGGCCAAGATATAGTATTTCTTGACAATATCTGCTGTTGTGGTACAATAAATTGTAAAGATGAAACTTGATGGTTATTGTGACTTTAACGTATCGATGCGTATTTACTGCAGTAAAATAGGGTGAAACAACCATATCTTTTCCAACTTTCTCTAACCCAGATTTTATTGTACCTATCACAAGTAGCCCTCGTCTTTTTAGGCGAGGGGTTTTATTTGTAAATTTATGACTAAGTCTCAGCATTTTATATAATGAATTGAGAATATACATGAAAATAACAAAATATATTATACGTTTTTTTTGCTACATAATCGGCATGATGTTTGTAGCTGCCGGTGTGGTAGTAGCTATAAATGCTAATCTTGGCATATCTCCGGGATCTTCGGTTTCTCGGGCTTTGCACCTAATTTTAAATCACTATGGGATTACTATATTTACCCTTGGTAACTGCGTTGCCTTTATATATTGTATTTTTGTTGTATTACAAATCTTTATTTTAGGCAAAAACTTTCCTATTATTAATTTATTTCAAATAGCAGTTGCTTTTCTTTTTGGGTGGTTTGTGGATATATGCGAGATTTTGTTTCGGAATTTTTATATCCCCACGTATGCCGGTAGTCTTGTAATGCTTGCCGTTAGCATCATTTTCTTAATGATTGGTGTTTCTTTATATCTGGGCGCTAAGATCATGTCCATGCCGGTTGAGGGCATCGGTCTTGCCATTGTACAAAAACTAGGCAAGTATCCATATTCTAAAATCAAACTGATTCTTGATTGTACATTTGTTTTGGTTTCTGCCATTGCTATGTTTGCAGTAACCGGCAACATCGGTGTTATAGACGAAAGTGGTTCATTTAGCTATCTTATACGTGAAGGCACGGTAATCACTGCGCTTGCTGTTGGGCCTGCAATGGGTATCTTGACAAAAAAAGTGTTGGACCCATTACTATTCAGCAAGTTATTCGATGAAGAAAAAACAATTAACTGAATTTTCATAAAATATCTGGGAGGAAGTATATTTGAAACAACAAAAACTTATGCTCGGCAATGAAGCCATTGCCCATGGTGCATGGAGTGCAGGCGTGACGGTAGCTTGCGCATATCCGGGAACTCCATCCACTGAAATCACAGAAAACATCGCAAAATACAAGGAAATTTATAGCGAGTGGAGCCCTAACGAAAAAGTTTCGCTAGAAGTTGCCATTGGTGCGTCCATGGGCGGTGCACGTGCGCTATGCTGCATGAAACATGTTGGCGTAAACGTGGCAGGCGACCCACTTTTCACCGCTGCATACACCGGTGTAAACGGCGGTTTGGTTATTGTGGTGGCGGATGATCCCGGCATGCACTCCAGCCAAAACGAACAAGATAGCCGATATTATGCACGCAGTGCGCATGTTCCTATGCTGGAGCCTGCCGACTCGGCCGAGTGCCAGTCATACATGGAGCGTGCATATGAAATAAGCGAGGCTTATGACACCCCGGTGTTTGTGCGCCTTGTTACTCGTATTGCTCATGCACGTAGCTTGGTAGAGCCCGCACAACGCACCGAGGTACCTCTAAAGCCGTACGAGAAAAATATGCAAAAATGGGTAATGATGCCCGGAAACGCTCGCAACCGTCATGTTTCTGTGGTGGAAAGAGAAGAAAAACTGCTTTCTGAAATCGGCACATTAGGCCTTAACAATGTTGAATATAACGACAAGTCCGTGGGCGTTGTGTGTAGCGGTAATGCATACAACTACGTTAAAGAAGCCATGCCAAACGCCAGTGTGCTGAAACTTGGCATTGTATATCCGCTGGACATGGAGCTTATACGTGAGTTTTCGCAAAATGTAGACACATTATATGTGGTGGAAGAGCTGGAGCCTTATTTTGAAGATGCTATTCGTGCCGCAGGTATCAAAGTGGATGCCGGCAAAGACAAAACCGGCCTTTTGGGCGAGCTTTTCGCGCTTAAAGTCGGACATCTTTTTGCGGGAGCTCCCGACCCCGGCGTTATGGAAACACAGGGAATACCCTCTCGTCCGCCTGTGCTATGTCCGGGTTGTCCTCACCGTCCGCTTTTCAGTATGCTTGGAAAACTGAAAGCTACTGTTTCGGCCGATATCGGCTGCTACACTCTTGGTGCGCTACCTCCACTATCGGCTGTTGACAGCGTTGTGTGTATGGGTGCATCCATCGGTATGGCGCTGGGCCTTGAAAAAGCTCGTGGTAAAGAGTTTGCCAAAAACACTGTGGCTGTTATCGGAGACTCTACATTTGTACATTCCGGCATCACCGGTCTTGTGGATGTGGTTTATAACAAAGGATTTTCCACTGTTATTATTTCAGACAACAGTACCACCGGCATGACAGGACATCAGCCCAATCCTACCACAGGCTACAACATACATTTTGAAGCTTCACCACAGCTTAACCTTGAAAAACTTTGCGAGGCCATTGGTGTTCCCAGTGTTCGCACAGTCGACCCACATAACACAAAAGAGCTGGAAACTGTGCTCAAAGAAGAAATGGCAAAAGAATCTGCTTCAGTGGTGATTGTGCGCCGTCCGTGTGTTTTGCTCAGCAAAGAAAAACCTGTACCGCTTGCCATCGACCAGAGCCAATGCATTAAATGCGGCGCTTGTATGAAAATCGGGTGTCCTGCTATACAAAAAACCAAAGATGGTGTTATAAAGATTGACGAAAGCATATGCAGGGGCTGCTATCAATGCGCCGGCGCTTGCCCTAAATCCTGCATCAAAAGCACTGAAGTGCTGAAAGGAGGCGATGACAAATGAGTAAACCAATAGATAATTTGAATGTTGTCATCGTGGGTGTTGGCGGTCAGGGCACACTGCTTGCCAGCCGTATACTGGGCCATATCGCTATGCAAAGCGGATATGACGTAAAAGTAAGCGAAGTACATGGCATGAGCCAACGTGGCGGATCTGTTATCACGTATGTGCGCATGGCCGATAAGGTGTATTCACCACTTGTTGAACAAAAATGCGCCGATTATGTATTGGCGTTTGAAGAACTGGAAGCTTTGCGAGCTTTACCGTATTTGTCCGAAAGCGGCACCATGATTGTAAACACTCAGCAGATTATGCCTTTACCTGTTATTATCGGCGCGGCAGAGTATCCTGAAAATATTGTGGAAACATTGGAAAAAAGCGCCAACGATGTTGTGGCCATAGATGGATTGCCTTTGGCAAAGCAGGCCGGCAACGAACGTGCAGTGAACACTATTTTGATGGGTGCTATGGCGGCACGTTTGCCGTTTGAAAAAGCTGTGTGGGAAGACGCACTGAATGCTATTGTGCCACAAAAATTTATTGACGTTAATAAAAAAGCTTTCGAAATCGGATATGCCTTATAAGCTGAACTTATAACTTTGGGAAAGGGGTTGTGCCACATGTACTGGAATAAACCTGTAGAAACAATGCCGAGAGAAGATTTAGAACGCTTGCAACTGACGCGTTTGCAAAAAACAGTGACTCGTGTATATCAAAACGTGCCTGTTTATCGTGAAAGAATGCAAGAAAAAGGTGTTTCACCTGAGGATATCAAAACTCTCTCCGATATACGTCTTTTGCCTTACACCGAAAAAAGTGATCTGCGTGACAATTATCCGTATGGGCTTTTCGCCGCACCACAAGATGAAATTGTGCGCATACACGCTTCTTCCGGCACCACAGGAAAACCCATCGTGGCCGGATACACCGCAAACGACGTGAAGATTTGGTCCGAAGTGGTGGCAAGATGCCTTGGTTGTGCCGATGTGGACAAAACCGATACCGTGCAGGTAAGTTATGGTTATGGTCTTTTCACCGGCGGGCTTGGTCTACACTACGGTGTGGAAAAAGTTGGCGCAAAAGTAATTCCGACCAGTGCCGGCAACACACAGCGCCAGCTGATGCTTATGGAAGATCTTGGCACCACCGCTATTGCTTGTACTCCATCGTACGCACTGATGGTAGCAGAAGCTCTGCAAGCAGAAAATTTCGACTTGTCTCGCTTAAAACTGCGTACCGGCATTTTTGGGGCCGAGCCATGGACGGAAGGTATGCGTAAAAAAATAGAAGAGTATCTGAACATTAAAGCACTTGATATTTATGGCCTTACCGAAACCATCGGTCCCGGTGTTGCCATGGAATGTAGCCAGGCTCAAAACGGCTTGCATGTATGGGAAGATCATTTCATGATAGAAATTATCAACCCCGATACCGGCGAGGCCATGCCTGATGGCGAGATGGGCGAGCTTGTTATCACCACCGTGTCAAAAGAAGGTATGCCTACTTTACGGTATCGCACGCATGATCTTACCTGCATCATTCCCGAGCCGTGTGTGTGCGGTCGCACCCATCGTCGTATTCAGCGCTTGCGTGGTCGCACTGACGACATGCTTATCATCCGTGGCGTTAATGTCTTCCCGTCTCAGGTGGAAGCCGCCATCTTAGGCGTTCCCGGAATTGCCCCACGTTATATGCTGGTGGTGGACAGGGTAAACAACATGGATATTTTGGAAATCCAAGTTGAAATGACACCGGAAATGTTCTCTGACGAAGTACGTGCGATTGAAGAACTTTCTCAAAATGTGCAACGTGCTATTGAACAAGTTTTGGGTCTTGGCATAAAAATACGCCTGATGAACCCCGGTTCCATTGAACGTAGCGAAGGCAAATCTAAACGTGTTATTGATAAGCGCACAAATATATAGCTCGCGCCTAAATAAGTAAAAACAAGCAATTTTTCATGTTTTTTTGCAAAATTAAAGCTTTTTTACTGGATTTCAGCTAAAATTTCGTTAAAAAATCGTATTTTTGGCATTTTACATATATTGATCAAAATACTATGAATGGGGGATTTTTGCATGGCTATACAACAAATGTCCATCTTTTTAGAAAATAAACTGGGTAGTTTTGCTAAGGCTTTAAGTGTTTTGGGTGATAACCAAATAGATTTAATCGCCATGTCTGTTGCCGATACTACGGATTTTGGTATCATGCGTACCATTGTGTGCGATTTAGACAAGGCGCTTTCCGTGGTAAAAGAAAATGGATATACTGCAAAATGCAGCGATGTTGTGGCTGTGGGTGTATCTGATACGCCCGGTGGTCTTGCCGGTGCATTGCAACTTTTGCATGAAAATGATATCTCGGTAGAGTATATGTATTCCTTTGTTCGCAGAATCCAAAAACAAGCTGTGATTATTTTGAGAGTAACCGAACTTGAAAAAACCGAAAGTATTTTGGCCGATAAGGGATATAAACTGCTTACAATGGATGAAATTGACACTAATTGCTAGTGTTATGTAACCACAAAACAAAAACCTCTTGACTAAAGGCATTGCCTTTACCAAGAGGTTTTTTGTGTTTTGATATTTTCTCAAGCCATAGCCGTTAGGGAATAAACATCTGAACCATCCCAAAAATCATAAAAACCACCGCCAACGACATGAACATTATCATGCCTAAATTTGCAAGGCATGTCTTTATTGTGGGTGCCTTTGGCTGTGCATGATGTACATTATAAAATGGTGGGGGATACAATGAGGCATATTGCGGTGCATTATATTCGTATGCCGTGTTTGCGTTTGGATAGCTCCCTTGCTGTGTGGCGAATTGATTACTCACCATCGGCGCAGGACTATTTACTGCATAGTAAACATGTGCCGGTGCGGTAGCCTGAGTGGTGCTTGTGGTCAGCAAAGCTTCTTTGGCGGGATAATAAACATGTGATGAGGTGTAAGCATCCTGTGAATGTGCCCCTTTATATGTTTGGTGTGGATAATTGACATCCTGGTTAGGAAATGCAGGCTGAGGCTGTTCTGACACTTGTATATATCCATATCCATTCACCCATTTCATGACAGGTTTCGGTGGATTATACGGCCATGTTGTATCTTGTGGAGGTTGCATTGTTGAAAGCATGTACTTTTTTCCGACAACAAATATCACGATTGCTGTTATAATTAAAATTGCTATCATTCCACCCATGATGAAAATAGCCGTATTATTTTCCAGCGCTAAAGGCGCTATGATGATTCCTACAAAGTTAAAGATGAAATGCATTGTTATAGGAACCCATAACCGTCCGCTAAGGACATAAGCCCATGCAAAAATCGCACCTATGAAAAACGCATATAAGCTTTGAGAAAAATTCGCGTGGAATAAACCAAAACATAATGCGCTAAAGAAAATATATGTTTTGTCTCCGGCGCCGCGTAGTTTTTTCCACATCACGTGCCTGAACAAAAATTCTTCACCAAAAGATGGTATAAGCACGCCGAAAATCAATAACCCTATCGTTCCTGTGTTGTCTGTCAAAGCATTAAGGCTACTCATGTCAGGTAAAAGCTCGCCGGTGATTATGGTGTTTATAACAGACAAGAAAATGTTGCTGGCAATATTGATTATGTATGTACCACCAAAACCAAACAGCAAAGCTAGTATATAGTCCCTAACCCTTAGTTTTTTTGAGCGCGGCGGTATGGGCTCGGTATTTGGTATGGATCTCATGATCAACAAAAATATCGGAACAGCAATAAAGTATAAGGCGATATCATTTATTGTCCAATAAACTATGCCGTTTTCAAGCAAATGTTCAGGGATAATGCTGATTACAGTGATGGTGATGCTTTGCCATATCAGCATCATTGCAAACAACGCTATTCCTATACGTGAGCATATTTGTTTTGGTGAAAGTGATTTCATCATATGTATGTCAGGGTAAAACCCGCTCCTATCCACAATATATGTTATAGTATACGCTAAAACGGCACAAAATAAAAAGAAAAAAGTGTGAAACCGTCAAATATAGATTGCTATTAGTGATGAAAATTTGTTATCATTAATATATTAATTCGCCAACAACATGCAGAAGGGAGACTACTTGATGAAAGAGCTAACATTGTTTTACCTCAAAGGTTGTCCATATTGCAAAAAGGCTTTGGCTTATATGGATGAGCTGAAAAATGAACATCCTGAATATGCCGAAATCCCCATAAAGATGGTGGAAGAACGAGACGAAGCAGAGCTTGCTAACAGTTATGACTATTATTATGTGCCGTGTTACTGGATAGAAGATAAAAAAATAGCCGAGGGTAGTATTGATAAAGCCGGTGTGAAAAAAGTATTTGATATGGCCATAGATGCATCTTAGCTATCTAAACCATAAAAATAACGCTCTTAAACTTATAGAGCGTTATTTTTTATGCTGTAAATTATCTTTCGCCTTATTCCCTGTATCAAGAATCCCGACAATTACATGCCTTGTGGTGGCGGCGGTTGATTATTTTCGTTGTTTGCGGCAGGTCCGGTGGGTGGTGGTTGGGTGAATCCGCTTTGCATGTTTGGATTATATGGTTGCTGATATAGCTGTTGTGGTTGCTGTGGTTGTTGTGGATTATGATACGGTGCACCTTGGCCATAATAAGGCATATTAGGCTGATTATAGTTTGCATAAGCTTGCCCGTTCATGTGTTGCATATTGTTCCAGCCATAGCCTTGAGTGGGTATCCCGCCTCTTAATTCAAGATAAAAAGCCGCCTCGGTGGCCAGTATATACGGGCTAAGCCACAGGTATCCTATTCCGCAAGACATAATAGCCAGGCAATGCCAGCCAAAGAAGCTGAGCCGTAAAAAGAATAGCCGCCAAATATTGCCTCGCATCATTTCCTTTGATATGCGAATTGCCTCCATGGCTGTGATTTGCTGTGGGTTTTCTGTCATGACATAAAAGGCCATAGCATATCTTGAAGTGATAAGCGTTGTGACAAATGCAACCACCAGCATAATCAGCAAGCCGATAATTACCATGATTGCAATAGTTGCACCTGAGGCAGAATAAAACATTACCGCATTGCTCCATATGATAAAAAAGCTCAAAATGCCTGCTGGCAAGAAGATTAAAAACGACCACAGCGATACAAAAACTGCTATTAATAAGTTTAGTAAAAAAGCTTTGCCCAGATATCTGAAGCGACTAAATAAAATTTTGAAGTCCGGGCGTTCTGCCTTTGTGATAATGTTGATAAAATATTGGCGCAGTCCCAGTGTGGTGGCGCCACTTATCACAAACATCACCAGGCCAAAAAGCAATACAGCACCTATAACTATTATAGCTATAACAATCAATACCGGTTCTTCTGCCATTGCCGCTGTCATTTCAGAATACATTGACTCGTCGGCGTTTGAAACAGTATTTGATATTGATGCACTGCTACCACCTGTAGCACCTCCTCCGCCCAGCATGGATGCTACCAAAGTAACCGCAAGTGAAAGGGCCCAATATCCACTTAGGGCCCCGCGTGCAATATCTCTTAAGTTTTTTGAAGTCATTTAGTTCGTTTCTCCTGTGTTATAAAATAATCAATATAAATTCGCTTTTTTTGCAATGGCTACACCTGCCTCGAATGTAGGCAGAGATGTGCGCACAATACAAATATTTTGTGCCATGGCTTTTTCTTGTGCGTCTTGGTCCAAAACAGCATTCTCGCACAATACAATAGCCGCCGCATCGGTGAGAGCCGCCACCGCAACAGCGTTGACGTTGCCCATCACTGTGCACCATGCGCATCCTGCAGGCGCATATCCCATGGCCCAGCTTAAAAGATCTGCACAATACACTTTTGTTATATCTTGGGATTCACCTTCAACAATCACTTCAAAAGACGCTAAATTCGCAAAATCTTTCGTTTGCATCGTTATCTCCTTTGTCAAAAATGCTATTGTATAAACCAACACCACTTTCATGTAAATATCTTTATGAAAATCACGTCATGGTTTTTTAAGCTCATTTAGGCCTGCGGCTTCTAATATCGCTTCCATTTTTTGGCGCATAAGCACCACGCAGTCGCCCAGCAGTGAGTTGCCCCTTACCACGTCCTCGGCAAACGACTCACATGTGGGTGCACCACAACTGCCGCAATCAAGACCCGGTAGTTTTTCCATGATTTCTTCCAGCTCTGCATATTTCACAAAGCTTTCCTGCCGTGTTGTGCCCAACTGCATCACAGGCTCAAACACAAGATCTGTGTCCCACAGCATATATGTAGGAATGGATGTTTCAAGTCGATTTAGGCTGACTGGCATATGTCGGCGTAGTTTTTTGATTTTCGACTTTGCGATGTATGGGTTTTCCACCTGTAACACACCACCTACACAACCACCTGCGCAGGCATTCAACTCCACAAAATCAAGGGTATCATACTTGTTATCTTCCAGTTCCTCTAAAACACGAATTACATTTTCTATGCCGTCACTAGCCAAATATTCATCTACCGACAGCAGTCCGGCTACTTCACCGCCGCTTTCGCCCCAACCGAGGCCTATCCTACCACTTTGGGCATTTTCCATGACAGGCTCATGTTTCATTTTAGAAACTAAAATCGGGTATACATCCTTCACCGCAATAGCGCCATCAATATCGCTTTTACCGGAACCTATAGGCATTTTGATGGCCGTTACCTTTGCCGGACATGGCGTTAGGAAAAAGCAGCCTACATCCTTTGGATCAATTCCTGCATCTTCTGCCTCTTGCTTTGCCATGCGTGCGGCAAGCTCCACCGGGGCTACCAGCGGCAATATCTTGTCTATCAAAGCCGGAAAGCGCACACGAATCAAGCGTAAAACCGCAGGACATGCCGAGGATATCACTGGTTTCTGCAGCCGGCCAGATGCCAACAATTTGCGCGTAGCATCGCTGATATATTCCGCTGCACGTGACACGTCAAACACGCTGTCAAAACCCATTTCTTTCAGGCCCGCCAACACATATTCTGTATCGTCCAAGTTATTAAACTGTCCAAATAGGCTGGGTGGTGTAAGCGCAACTTTATACTTATAAGAATCCATTATCGACAACGGGTCGGTGATGGCCACTTTTGCATGATGTGGACATACACGAATACACTCACCACAATCAATGCAGTGATCTGATATTATAGACGCTTTGCCGTCTCTCACCCTAATCGCTTCTGTTGGACATCGCTTGATGCAGTTGATACATCCTTTGCATTTGTCTGTGTCCAACGTAACTGAATGGAAAAAATCAGACATTATGTACTCTCTTTCGTTTTGTGTCAAGTTTTATGCTATAACATAGCACATATCATGATTTTCACAACTGTATTATCCCACATTCACCTGCATGACAACTGTGGTGCCTTCGCCCACAACAGATGTGATTTTAAAATCATCGGAATATTTTTTCATGTTTGGCAGACCCATGCCTGCACCAAAACCTAAACTGCGCACTTCGTCTGACGCGGTGCTGTAGCCTTCGCTCATTGCTAAATCAATGTCTGCGATACCGGGGCCTTGGTCTGTGATTGTCATGATGACATTATCCGGCCCTACCGTAGCTTCTATCTGCCCTCCGTTTGCATGAATAGCGAGGTTTATCTCCCCTTCATACAATGCAATGGCCACCTTGCGTATTGAGTCGCTCGGCAAGCCCAGCTTCTTAAGGCGCATCTTTAAATCGGCGCTAGCCTCTCCTGCACGGGTAAAGTCATCACCCGGAACATCATATTTCAAATGAATAGGTTCCATAATAGGCTCCTCCAATTATATCCTAAGTATTTATGAGTGAAAACTACATGCTTATTCAGACGGGGATGTCTGCGGCCCGCCACGCAAGCCTTTTCCATATAAAACACCACATGCGGGGAACATGGTCATCTCTGTGGCAAGCACAGTGATATCCATCTCTTTTGCCAGTTTCAGCACCGACTCGTCCGGACGCTTTCCACGCACAAACACAATGCAAATCATGTCCATCATGGTTGCTGTGCGTATTACTTGAGGATTGGTAAGGCCGGTGATAAGCACCGCTTGATCTTTCACATACGCAAGCACATCACTCATCATGTCACTTCCACATGCTGTGTGCACCTCTTGCTCAAGGTCTGCGCCTTCTGTTAGCAATTCAGCGTTTAACGCCGTCATAATATCTTTAATTTTCATATCCTGCCTCCCATAAATACCTTTTCATCTTTTGTTTTTTTATTATATATGTTTTTTTCTTTTAAGTAAAGGCGCGCTGGTTATACTATATCTCATTGTTTATTGTAAATTTTCTTTTTATTTCTTGTGATTGGTATATTAATGTGGTATTCTATGAAATGGAAGATATTTGAATAGATTTAGTAAAGGATTATCCATCACATGTTATATAAAGACGCCTCTTTGCCCATCGAAATATTACGCGCTGTTGATCGCATGGGTTTCGTTGACCTAACCGAAATACAAGAAAAAGCTCTTTTCCCTATGATGAAGGGCAAAGACGTGATTGCAAAAGCACCAACCGGCACAGGCAAAACATGTGCGTTTGGTATCCCTTTGCTTGTGGATTTGAACAGGACAAGCAATAATACCCAGGCTTTGGTATTGGCTCCTACTCGAGAGCTGGCTCAGCAAATCACCGAAGATTTGCGGGATTTGTCGCACTATTTGCCTGATACACGTATAGCTTGTGTATACGGTGGCCAGGCCATTCAAAAACAATTTGAGCAACTTAAAAAAGGTGCCCACATCATCGTGGCCACACCCGGCCGTTTACTTGATCATATGCAGCGTCATACCGTCAACATTAAACACGTGACGCGTGTGGTGCTTGACGAAGCCGACGAAATGCTTGATATGGGCTTTTACAAAGATGTTAAAGGTATTTTAGATGCACTGAAAAACAGAAAGCAGCTGGCTATGTTTTCTGCCACCATCTCTCGCGAAGTTATGGACATTGGCTGGATATATCAGCGTGACCCTGAAGAAATCACCGTGAACCCGATCGAGTCTTCCCAGCCGAAAATCACCCAGTATTCCCTTGCAACCACCGGTCGAGACAAGCTGGCAGATGTTGCGGAAATTATCGTGTCGGGAAAATATGAGCGTGTATTGGTTTTTTGCAACACTAAATATACCACCGCAATGCTTAGCAACCAAATGGCACGCCTTCAGTTTAATGTGGACTGTTTGCATGGCGATTTATCTCAATCTGAGCGCAACAAAATAATGTCTCGGTTCAGAAACGGGGAACTGCATGTGCTTGTGGCCACCGATGTTGCCGCACGTGGCATTGATGTGGACGACGTGGATGCTGTTATAAACTATGACCTACCGTCTTCCAACGAGTACTATACCCATCGTATCGGCCGCACCGGACGTGCAAAAAGGGAAGGTGTGGCATATATTCTGCACATGCCCGACGAGGTGAAAAGACTGAAAGAAATGATCCGATTGACAAGAAGTAAGGTCATTCCCGTGCACTTTGACAGTGATCGTAAACTGGTAGAAATAACCGACTAAAGCATTTTTTAATACATAAAAAATATTTTTTCTTTATTTACTTCTTGACTTCATGTTTTCATGTGCTAAAATAATTCTGTGATGATGCAAGTTTTGCGTGTTTTGTCGCTTGCTTTACTTGCATTATTTATATCAGCGCCAGTAGCTCAGTAGGATAGAGCATCTGCCTTCTAAGCAGAGGGTCGGGAGTTCGAGCCTCTCCTGGCGTGCCAACGCCGATATTTTCGGCGTTTTTTTGTTTTTAATGCCGGCATATATTGTTTTCTATTGTGCAAAATATATATAAAAAAATTTTTATCTCTATGTTTTTGTGTATTGTAAAAAGCATGTATTGCCGTTATAATAATATTAGGTATAACTTCGTGGATACTTATCATACTATATTGGTTGGTTTTACATTTTCAGTATACACCCAGTTTACATTTACCAGAAAGAGGGCCTATATGGACTTTTCTTCTTTACCAAAATCACAACTGGCTGAAATTGACTTACATGGATGCCTTGTGGAGGATGCCGAGCTTGATTTGATAGATTTCTTAGAGTCTTTACCCAAAACAATTCGTGCTGTATGCGTTACCCACGGCTACAGTCACGGTACACGAATAAAAAACATGGTACGAGGCGATTTTTATCATTGGCGGGTTGCCGACAAACGTGTGGAACTGAACCCCGGTGTCACATGGCTTTTACTTAAATAACGCTTTCTTTATTACTCACTATATTTTATTAGGAATTTCATTTATGGCAATTTGGAACAATAAGAAACCCTCATCTTCTACGGCTGATTTTCTCGATACTATTTTGGATGCACACGACACAGATATTGTTATTGTGCGTGGCAGTACTTGTGATGTGTTATATGCCAACAAGTCTGCTAGGCTACGCATGAGCGATACCCAGTCTAGCAATGATTTAGGTATATTAAGTGATCCGTTATTTTTTGATGAAGTTTTTCATCATTATTCTTTAAATCAGTTTGATATAACTTCTGACTTTGCAAGCATTGACGTAAACGGTGCGCATGGTCAGGTTTTTTCTGTGCGATATTCGCCTGTAACTTGGACAGACAATAAGCCTGCTGTGGCTATATTTATCCGTAACGTCACAAAAGATCGTGCAGATCAAAAAAAGCTGTATGATCTTGCGTATACAGATTTGCTCACCTCTGTATCAAACAGGCTGAAGTTCAAAGAAGATTTTGAAAAAATATCCAAGGATATTGAAGCCGGCCTTACCAGCGGAATTGTTGCCATTTTCGATCTTGATAACTTCAAAACAGTGAACGACACATATGGTCATAACACCGGTGATGTCATGCTTAGGCGTATCACCAGCCATTTAGATGGCCAGCCTGCATTCCAAAACCATCTTTATCGACTGGGTGGCGATGAGTTTGTGCTTTTTTATCATCACCCGGTAAATGAGCATGGAGACGAGGAAGCCACAAAACAATATTATACCCAGCTACTTCAAGGCACCCTTTTGTCGTATACTATGCCGAATATTGAAACCACTTGTACTTTATCTATGGGTGTTGCGTTTTTTCCACAACATGGCTCTACTTGGTCTGAGCTGCTGAGAAAGTCCGATATTGCGCTTTATAAAGCAAAGGGCAACGGTCGTAATCAGTTTATGTTCTTTGAAGATCGTTATGACTCTGCTAAAAAGTTTAAGGATCTTTATATTAATATCCAGCCGATTTTGACAAAGCAAGGTCGAAACTTCGGATACGAGCTAGTCGAGTGTTCTTCAAATGATGACGAAGAAGATTCTTTGAATTTGTCTAACTTCAATCGAACACTTGAGGCGTTAGATGTCAATCAGCTAAGCGGCGACATGCGATATTTTATTGTGTGTACTCAGCAGTTGTTGATCCCGTCTGTGATGAATAATTTGCCTAAAGATAAGTTTGTCATACAAATAAAGCTACCCAGTAATGCATTCGATGTGAATAAAGAACTTTTAGCAGACTTACACAAAAGCGGTTATCACTTGGCTTTGTTGGATGTTTGCCCTGAAAATGCTACAGATGAAGTCTTAAAATTTGCATCTTATGTCAAGTTTCATCCAAACACTTCTGCCGACTTCCAAAAGCAGCTGATACAGCATAATAAGTCTGTATTTTTCATCGCCACTGATGTCAACTCGGCGACGCAGTTTGATCATTACAATAATTTAGGCTTTAAGTTTTTCCAAGGATATCATTTCAGCACACCGTCTGTTGTGAAAAAGACAAAGTCTATTGATCCGCTGAAAATGAACTATTTACGTCTTTTACAGCTTACCTCAACCGAAAATTATGCAGATTTCAGCGAGATTAGCACTATTATTTCCTCTGATGTAGCACTTAGTTATAAGCTGTTGCGGCTTTTGAACTCGGCTGCTCTAGGCCTGCGCAACCCGGTTTCTTCGGTGGATATGGCGTTGTCTCATTTGGGTGAAGAGAACTTGAAACAATGGGTTGGTATGCTGGCTTTACGTGGCGTTGCCCAGGATAAACCACTAGAGCTGGTCCGCATGTCTTTGGTTCGCGCTAGGTTTGGCGAGCTTTTGTCGCCACACTTTAAGCCACCACACAAAAGTAAGCTTGTTTTTTTCACCGGGTTATTATCACTTTTACATATTGCACTTGAAAAACCTTGTGATGATATTTTCCGTGAACTGCCTGTGGCCGATTCCATCCGACTTTCCATCACAACAAGTACCGGACCTTATTCTGATCTTTTGGAGTTTTACACTAATTATGAATATGGTAACTGGGAAGAAGTGGGTCAGTTTGTACGTAAAAACGGCCTTTCGGATAGGCTTGTGAATGACACGTATCTTTCTGCAACAAAGTGGTATGATTTACTTTTAGAAGAACTTGATGATTGATATTTTGACAGTTTGATATAGTCGTGTGCTAAAATGCATGCGACTATATTTTATTGAATTACTTGTTTAGGAGGAAAACAATGCAGCTGTTAATTGACGCAGATGGTTGCCCGGTAGTCGATCTTTCTATACGACTTGCCGGCGAATATGATATAAAACCTATTTTATTGTGTGATGATGCACATGTGTTTAACAAGCCCGGTGCCACCACCATGTCGGTTTCTATCGGTGCGGATAGTGTGGATTTCGCGTTGGTAAACCTAGTGAAAAAAGGCGATATTGTTCTTACTCAGGACTATGGACTAGCCGCCATGTGCCTGGCAAAAAACGCATATGTTTTAAATCAAAACGGGCTGGTGTATACCTCTGATAACATCGATACTCTGTTGGAAAGCAGGCACAGCGCCAAAAAAGCACGCAGGGCAGGCCATCGTATAAAAGGGCCTTCAAAACGTACCTCTGCGCAAGATGATGCGTTTTGTGCTTCCCTAAAGTGTTTGATAAAACAAGCTTTATCTATTTCCGAATAAACAAATCTACACATTATCACCTTATATATTTTCATTTTCCACTGGTAATATTACCAAAAAAATGATATACTAATATGCGATTATTTGCAAAAACATATATAGTGATTGTATATTGCATTTAAAATAAATATATTTAATGCGACAAAGTTAGGCAAACCAATATAATCCAAACCCGCCTATTTTTGGTAAATTTATGCGTAATACCGCGTTATCCTCACTTGTAATACAAAAATATTACGCGCTCGTCTGCCTTATCTCACACAAAATTTACTAAAAATAGGTTCAAAGAATTTTTTATACCGCCAAAAGTTCTATAGGCAAGGAAGTGCGGTGCTGTAAGGCCAGTGCCTTACAAGACGTACTGACGAAGTTTTAGGGCTTTTGGCTAAATAAAAAAACGGATTCGTATTACATCGGGTTGCCTAGCAAAAGGAGGCTATGTCATGAATTTTTGTCCAAAATGTGGATCTCAGATATCAACTGCCGCAGATGACTTGTTCTGTGCAAATTGTGGTGCCAATATAGGTGCTATTAGAGAAGTTTATGCACAAGCTGCTACTACTTTACCAACTGATGATACCGCGCTTGTTTCTGAGTCTTCTCAGGAATATTTCCTCGGTAACGCTCCACAGCCCAGCGACGTGCCTACCGCAAGCCCAGCGGCTGATGATCCTTTTGCGGATTTTGAAGAGAGCCTGCCGTCAGTATCCGAGGCTGATATTGAAAGTAGTGTGCCTTCTACAGACGCTGAAGAAAGTGTGGCGGCACCTATATCTTCTACAGATGCCGATGCTGAAAAAGTTTTTGAGCCTATAAGTGAAGATGCCAATTTACAAGGTGTGGAACTTCTTGGAATGATAGAAGAAGCCCAAGGACAACTTGATGAAAACGCGGCCGATTTCACACTGCCTCAAGCCGGCGGATTCGATGTATATACCCAAGCAGATTCTCAGGCTTTGGCGCCTGATTTTCCGCAAGATCTTTTTGCCGAAGCCGAAAATGTCGAGCAAGAGCCTTTGGCAGATACTGTAAACGACCAGGTTATTGATGATTTGAAAAATGAGTCTCAGGATCTTTTTGCCACAGCTGTGCCGACAGCGGCTGTTTTAGCTGCGGCTGCCGTGCCCGAAAAACCAGTGGAAGCACTAGCAGAAACTACGCCTGTGCAGCCACCACAAATAAATGTTGCTGCGCCACAGAAACTTAAGGGAAAACCTGCTTCAAAGCCTGCTTCACCAAAGGCGTCTGCAAAACCTCTACCGCCTGTAACGCCTGCGCAAAATACCCCTCCGGCGCAAACACCTTTTGTGCCTATACAAGAGTCTACACCTCAAGAAACCACGATTTTTAATCCGTCTTCTTTTTCTCCGCAGGCCACAACAAAAATCCCCACACCGCCTGTTTTAAACTTGCCTGATAACGAAGAGGATTTTCTGCCACCACGTCGCAGTATCGGTGCACGAATCATCACGTGGTTCTTTGTATTTATTTTGTTTATTGCGGTAACTTTAGCTACCGTACTTGTGATGCTTTGGTTCCAAAACAGGCCCATTAATGCTGTTGAAGATTTTGTTTCCGCTGTTGAGAGCTCTGATGTGGCCGCCTTGCAAAGCATCACCGTGCTTGAAGATGGGCTTACACCCAGCCAGGAAGAGTGGCTTGCGTTTTGTGCGGCGTTTGAAGATACCACTGCATTGAACACACTGAAAAGTCAGCTACTAGTGCAAGCAGAAGATAGTGCACCGGCTACGCTTGAATATCCTGCTGTGGATATCGTTAGCGGAGATCTTTTCTCTATCATTAGTTTTATCAAACAGTATCGTGTGCATATTTCCGCAGTGGATTTATATGCGCCACAAGTAGACGCCGGTACCATAGTTCGTCTTAATACCACCGAGCACACAGGTACCGCAGACGATGCAGGCGAATTATATGTTGACTTAATGCCGGGAAAATATACCTGTCTTGTTATTCCGCCTAATGTAGATGCGGCCTCTGTTTCGCCCATTGAAATCGAGATTTTTTCTGTCAGCGAAGCGAATATTTTACAAGATACTCAGCCTCAAGCTACCCTTACAATAGAAAACTGCTTGTCGGATGATGCTTTATTCTATGTGAACGATGTGGCTACACCTTTTGCAACGCCTGTGAACGGTGTTGTGGAAATTTCTAACGTGCCACTGGGTGCTACTGTGCGCATTGTTGTGGTTCAAGACGGTGTCACAATGGAGTCTTTGGTAACATTCAGCGATATGTCTACCACCACTCTGCGTTTTGAAAACTATACACAAGTGGATGAAATTACACCACCTTCGGCATCTTCTGATGTTGCAAGTAGTCAGCCTGCGGCTCAAATCACCGCTGATGAAATAAATACTCTTTTGGCAACATTCTATCCCTCATATCTTGAGTGTATCAATCAGCAATCTACCGATCCTTTGCAGCTGTCCACCGACGCAAACAAGCTGGGCGTAGGCGAGCGTATAACCTTGCCTGATAATGCCGCTAACACATTTACCTTCGGCTCGGCTACTGTTGATGCCGATAGCATGGCTGAAATCGATACTTCGGGAACTGTGCCGTCTATACGGTTTAATGCAAGCTTCACTTACACATACCAGCCACGTGATACCTCTAGCGGACAAACAGACGGTGCGACCCAATATACCATGCAACTGGTGTATCAAGATGGTCAGTGGCTGATGAACAACATGACTTATGTCAGCCCGGGAGACTTTGATAATAATGTTTTAGCTGGATAGCCTGTTACACGTTTCAGAAAGGAACTTATCACTTTTATGCGCATGGAGCAAAATCGTCCTTCCGCAAGAAAAAAAAACACATCCTATAGCTCGAAACGAAAAATCAAACGTAAGTTTTATCGGAATATCATAATGTTAATTATTCTAGTTTTGACAATAGGGATTCTTGCGCTCGCGTTTATTATATCGCAAAATAATCAAGCTGATACTACGTCATCTTCTATGCCGAGTATTGTTGCCGTGATACCTTCATCGTCGTCTGTACCCGCCTCTTCTTCTGTGCCAGAGCGGACACCTACGCCTTATGACGAAGATGATATGCCGTATTTATTTAATTACGAGAATTTTATACCGGATGAGTATACCGAAAATCTTGAAATGAAAGATGTCGGTGGTGGTCATCAAATGGCTGTGCGTGCCGCAGATGCGTTTATCGACATGCAGGCCGCCGCAAAAGAAGATGGTGTAAGTTTAGTGCCTCTTTCCGGATATCGTAGCAATGAAAGGCAAACAAACAACTATAACGCCTCCATTCAAAACTATATAAGCCAAGGCTATTCTCAAGAAGAAGCTGTGTCACGAACACAAGGCTATTATGCCATTCCCGGTACCAGCGAGCATGAAGCCGGGCTTGCTATGGATATCGGCGATATAAACGCACCAAACACCAACATTGATGATAGCTTTGATACTACCGAGTCTTTTGCATGGCTTATTGAAAATTGTACTACATATGGGTTCATCTTACGGTATGATGACGATACTTTTGATATCACTCATATCAACTACGAGCCATGGCATTATCGATATGTAGGGGCTAACCACGCAGAAATTATCGTAGAGCATGATATCACCTTGGAAGAATATGTCGAGTATTACGACGAGTATAACCCCTCCGTGAGCAGTGCCAGCAGCGCAGATTAAGCTTTTATAATTTTGCATTTGCATAGCAAATATTAAACCCACAGGTGCCTTTTTATTTAAAGGCGCCTGTGGGTTTTTAAAACAAGCATCTTTATGCTTGTTTTGCAAAATTATGCCCTAAACTTTGTGATGCCTGTCATTAAAAGCAATCCACAAAAAACACAGCCTAAACCGAATGAGACAATACATCCGTTTAGGCTGTGCATAATTCGCAAATTTATTAAATTTTTTACATCAAAATTATGTTAAAATCCACCAGCTGTGCGCGGGAATGGTAGCACATCGCGTATGTTAGCTATACCGGTAACATACATCACCATACGCTCAAACCCAAGACCAAACCCTGCATGTTTCACACTTCCGAAACGGCGCAAGTCTAAGAACCAGCCGTATTCTTCCATGTCCATATCCATGGCTTCCATGCGTGATTTTAGTACTTCATACCTTTCTTCACGCTGACTTCCACCGATAAGCTCGCCCACGCCGGGCACCAACATATCACAAGCCGCCACGGTTTTATCGTCGTCGTTCAGTCGCATATAGAAGCTTTTGATTTCTTTGGGGTAGTCTGTGACAAACACAGGACTGTTGTAAACTTCTTCTGTCAGATAGCGTTCGTGCTCTGTTTGTAGGTCTGCACCCCATTCTACTTTAAACTGGAACTTATCGTTATTTTCCTTTAGTATTTCCACTGCTTTGGTATATGAAATCCGCACAAATTCAGAACTTACCAGCTTTGTGAGGCGATCAAGCAAGCCTTTATCCACAAACTGATTGAAAAAGCTTATCTCATCTTTGCAAGTTTCCAGTACATGCTCTACTATAGATTTCACCATGGCTTCTGCCAAGTCCATATCGTCAGACAAATCCGCAAACGCAATTTCAGGCTCTATCATCCAAAACTCTGCCGCATGCCTTGGCGTGTTTGAGTTTTCTGCACGGAATGTGGGCCCAAATGTATATACATTACCAAATGCAAGCGCCATGCCTTCTGCTTCCAGCTGGCCGCTAACCGTTAGGTTGGTCTGCCTTGCAAAAAAGTCGTCGGTATAGTCTACACTGCCATCCTCGGTATATTTTTCTTCGCCTGGTTTTATGGTGCTCACACGGAACATCGCACCCGCACCTTCTGCGTCGCTACCTGTAATGATGGGTGTATGTACATACACAAATCCGTTGTCATGAAAGAACTTATGGATAGCGTATGCCACTTCACTGCGTACACGAAACGCCGCACTAAACAGATTTGTGCGTGCACGAAGGTGTGGTAATGTGCGTAAAAACTCCACCGAGTGTCTTTTTTTCTGAAGTGGGTAGTCGGCCGCACTTTCGCCTTCTATTATGATGTTTTCTGCATTTATCTCAAACGGCTGTTTCGCGTTTGGGGTGTATACAATATTTCCTTCCACCACCACTGCCGCGCCTACGTTCAGTTTCACTACATCGGCGTAGTTTGAAAGTTTGCCCGACTCAAACACCACCTGCACGCCTTTAAAACATGAACCGTCGTTTAGGTCCATAAACGCTATGTTTTTAGAATCTCTAACTGTGCGTGTCCAGCCACACACCTGCACAATTGTGCCTTCTTTTGGCATACTGTTATATAAGCTGTCTACTGTACTGCGTTTCATGATTTCCTCCTTCTTACTCTTTGTTTTATATAAAAAAACAAAGACTTTACTTATTTATAATACACCACTTTTGCTTTTTTGAAAAGCAATGATTTTTCAAATTCGTTCTATCTTTCTTTTTATTGGATTTTTTTTACTGTTGTGCTATACTAAAATGGATTTTTATATATTATTTACCTGTGTTTTCGAAAGTTTTAAAAGTATATACGTGTGAGGGTGTATTTAGTGAAACGCATTTTAGTGTTACTGGTCACAGTGCTTGTTTCTGTGCCGCTGGCTTTAGGCTGTATGGCCGGCACGGCTTATTTCCTCACCAGTGAAAGCTCTGTGCCGCATCCTACAGTAACCGCTTTAAATATACCTGTTCCTTCCAGTGGATATACCTGGCAAGAGCCTGTTTTTAGCGGGTTGCTGCATCGAACTTTTTCATCCGAAATATCAGGCGATATAATAAATTTAGGCGAGCTGAATCATCCTGTTCTTCCGATAGATATGCCCTCCGATTTCACAAACCGTGTCAAGCTTTTTTCAGGTGATGAGCTTATCTGGAATGGTCGTGGTGAAGATTTCTTGCGATATCAGTTTCTGACAAACGGTGATTTTGTCGTACAGCTTGAGTGTCAAAAACCATCAAGCGCTGCAGAAGGCAGTGGTACCATTTACTACCAGATGGCGTTTTCTGTTCGTGTCCCTGTTCGGTACGAGCTTAGCGACGACTGGATCTCACAGGGTGACGTGGCTGTGCTACGTGTTTACAACCTGGATGAGACCGATATCCCAACCGCAACATCTGCGCTTGGCCCAATACAGTTCACACCCACCTCTGATAACACCATGAGCGCACTTATACCTATAGGCCACGATGTGATTGAGGGCGAATACATCATAAACTTACAAAGTTTTTCTCATTCGTGGGAAATCTCTATTTTAGTTTTTGAAAGTTTCTTTTCTTCTGATGCAAACGAAGATTCAAATGATGACGACGATGACTCTACCGGAAAAACTTCTGACTTCAACCCTTCTTTAAGTCGGTCTTTTACTAATACAATTTCACCTCTTTTGCATGATTCAGACTCTGCACAGCACTGGAGTGGCTATTTTATGAAGCCTGTGGAGGGTATTATATCTACCGATTATGGCACATTCCGCCGCACCAACCAAAGCAGAGACGCCGCTAATTGGACGGGTGTGTCCATAGAGGCAGCGCTCGGCAGTGAAATAATAGCGCCTGCAACAGGCAGGGTGGTTTTTGCAAGTGATACAAGCGATACAGGTAACACCATCATCCTAGATCATGGCGGTGGGCTGAAAAGTTTACTTTATTATATGGATGAGATTTATGTAAAAGAGGGAGATTTTGTAGAAAAAAATGATATTATCGGCACAGTAGGGCAAACCGGAGCCGCCACAACACCACATTTACATTACGAAGTGCGCTTATGGGAGGCCACCGTGAACCCAAATCTGCTTTTTGCCGGCACCAGCGAGTTATATCATTTTGAGTAATATTGCATGATTTCTCTATTTTCAATGGCGAAAAGTACAGTTTTTCTTTGAATTTTAAGCATTTAATTGTGTTAATGTAAAATATTTATTTATTTAACAAACTTGTTATTGACAAAGCTTTTAATGGGTGATATATTATTATAGCTGGTTACAGTTAAGCATGACCGCGTAGCTCAGTCGGCAGAGCATCTGCCTTTTAAGCAGAGGGTCCCGCGTTCGAGCCGCGGCGCGGTCACCAGTTTTAATCACAAGTGTTCATGCACTTGTGATTTTTTGTTGTGTTTTTTTATGTTTGACTTGTTTTTCGACAAAAAACATTTTATTCATTACAATTTTCCATGCATAGTGATGATAAGTCTTTTGAAAAAGCTTTTAAAGTGTGTTTTATGTAAAACACTTCAATATTACTACTTGCCAATTTTTTCACAAAATGGTACAATAACCTCATAGTGGAAACTTGGGGGAATAGCGCTTGCTATTTGGTACTGTTTCCTCAATTAACAACTACAATATATCGTAAAGGAAAAGGTGAACTAAATGGCAGAATTGACAACAAACAAACAAGTTCTCGACTGGGTTGAAGAAGTTCGCACTTTGTGCAAGCCCGACAAAGTAGTGTGGATCGATGGTAGTGATGCACAACTGATCGCACTAAGAGATGAAGCCTATTCTACCGGTGAAGTAACTGAGCTGAACCAAGACAAGTTACCTGGCTGTATGTGGCATCATACCGCTAAAAACGATGTGGCTCGCGTGGAAAGCCGCACTTTTATTTGCGCAGAAACTGCAGAAGATGCAGGTCCTACCAACAACTGGATGGATCCCGCTGAAATGAAAGATAAAATGCGTCCTCTTTTTGATGGTTCCATGGTTGGCCGTACAATGTATGTAATTCCTTACTGCATGGGTCCCATCGGATCTCCTTATTCTAAAGTAGGTGTAGAAACCACCGACTCTATCTATGTTGTTTTGAACATGGATATCATGGCTCGTATCGGCCAGCCGGCTTTGGATCAACTGGGCGACTCTAACGACTTTGTTCGTGGTATGCATGCTAAAGCTCAAATCGACGAAGAAAACAGATACATCGTACACTTCCCACAAGACAACGCTATCTGGAGTGTTAACTCTGGCTACGGCGGCAACGTTCTTTTGGGTAAAAAGTGCTTTGCTCTTCGTATTGCTAGCTATCAAGGCTGGAAAGAAGGCTGGATGGCAGAACATATGCTGATTTTGGGTATCGAAGATCCCCAAGGCAACGTGGAATACCTTGCAGGCGCTTTCCCCTCAGCTTGTGGCAAAACAAACTTGGCCATGCTTATTCCGCCCGAAATTTACAGCAAAAAAGGCTACAAAGTATGGACTGTTGGCGACGATATCGCTTGGTTGCATGTGGGTAAAGATGGTCAGCTATATGCTATCAACCCTGAAGCCGGCTTCTTCGGCGTGGCTCCTGGCACCAACGACAAATCTAACTACAATGCTTTGGCCAGCACCAAGAAAAACACCATCTTCACCAATGTTGTGCTGAACAAAGACGACATGACTGTTTGGTGGGAAGGTCTTGACAAAAACCCACCCGAAAATGGTATTGACTGGCTGAACCAACCTTGGAACGGCAAAACCAGCTCCGACAAAGGCGCTCATCCCAACAGCCGTTTCACTGCTCCTGCCATCAACTGCCCCTCCATCAGCTCTGAGTTTGAGAATCCGGCAGGTGTGCCGATTTCCGCTATCGTATTCGGCGGCCGTCGTGCAAAAACTGCTCCTCTGGTATACCAGAGTTTTGACTGGAAACATGGCGTGTTCGTAGGCTCCATCATGGCCAGCGAAACTACCGCTGCTGCTGCCGGCGCTGTAGGCGTTGTGCGTCGCGATCCTATGGCTATGCTTCCCTTCTGCGGATACAACATGGGTAGCTACTGGCAACACTGGCTCGACATGGGCGAGAAATTGGGCGACAAAGCTCCCAAAATCTTTAATGTTAACTGGTTCCGTCTTGACGACGAAGGCCGCTTCATTTGGCCTGGTTTCGGCGACAACATGCGCATCCTGATGTGGATCTTGGATCGTTGCAAAGGCAAAGCTGAAGCAGTGGAAACACCCATCGGCTACCTGCCCAACGCTGAAGATATCGATATCGTAGGCCTTGAAGACGAAGGCATCACTCTTGATGTTGTGCGTGACTTGCTAAGCGTTGACAATTCCTTGTGGCTGGAAGATGCCGCAGGTTGCGAAGAGTTCTATGCTAAGTTTGGCAATCGTTTGCCCGCAGAAATGACAGCCCAACTGAATGCTCAAAAAGATCGTTTGTCCAAATAGTATTTTAGTATCTTGTTTGTACTATGTGGCCATCGGCAATTGGCCGATGGCCACTTTTTACTAATAATTAAAGTGTAGGAGGTATCACAATGGAATTGAAAGGCTCAAAAACCGAAAAGAACTTACAGATTGCTTTTGCAGGTGAAAGCCAGGCTAACATGAAGTATACTTATTATTCTTCAAGAGCAAAAAAAGATGGATATGTACAAATTGCTAATATTTTTGCTGAAACTGCAGGTAATGAGAAAGAGCATGCCAAGCTATGGTTTAAAGCTTTACACGACGGTGCGGTACCCGATACAATGACAAATCTTTTGGATGCGGCCGCAGGCGAAAACTACGAGTGGACCGAAATGTATGCCGAAATGGCAAAAACTGCCGAAGAAGAAGGCTTTTTGGCTATCGCAAAGCAATTTGCAGGTGTTGGCGCCATTGAAAAGCAGCATGAAGAACGCTATCGTGCCTTAAGACAAAATATTGAAGAAGGTAAAGTTTTTGCCAGACAAGAAGAGCAAGTTTGGTTCTGCACAAACTGCGGACACACACATATCGGATTGTCTGCTCCCGAAAAATGTCCTGTATGCGTGCATCCACAATCTTATTTCGAACTGAAAGCTAAAGATCAATATTAATTGTTATATTTTAGCTGAAGTTATAAATATTTTGTATTCTATATTAAATGTAGATAATAATATTCGCAAAACAGAAAGGAATTAATCCCATGCCATTAGTTACTTCAACCGAAATGTTTAAAAAAGCTTATGAAGGCGGATATGCCGTCGGCGCTTTTAACGTGAACAACATGGAAATCGTTCAAGGTATCACCGAAGCCGCAGGCGAGCTGAAAGCTCCTGTAATCTTGCAGGTATCTGCCGGTGCACGTAAATATGCTAACCACACCTACCTAGTGAAATTGGTAGAGGCTGCTGTTGCCGAGACCGATATCCCCATCGCTTTGCATCTTGATCACGGCGCAGACTTTGAAATTTGCAAAAGCTGCATCGACGGCGGTTTCACCAGTGTTATGATCGACGGAAGCCACCACAGCTTTGAAGAAAACATCGAAGTTACCAAAAAAGTGGTTGAATATGCACATAGCAAAGGTGTTGTAGTAGAAGCTGAGCTGGGCCAACTGGCAGGTGTTGAAGACGACGTGAACGTGTCGGCCGAAGACGCTAGCTATACTCGTCCCGAAGAAGTAGAAGAGTTTGTTTCCAAAACCGGCGTTGACTCCTTGGCTATTGCCATCGGCACCAGCCACGGCGCTTTCAAGTTTAAACCTGGCACCAAACCTTCCCTTCGTTTTGATATCTTGGACGAAATCAGTACTCGCTTGCCCAATTTCCCCATCGTGTTACACGGTGCGTCCAGCGTTCCTCAAGAATTCGTAAAAGAAATCAACAAATACGGCGGCGACATGGCCGATGCTATCGGTATTCCTGAAGATATGCTACGCCAAAGTGCAAAAAGCGCTGTTTGCAAAATCAACATCGACAGCGATATCCGTATGGCAATGACTGCCGCTATCCGTAAATATATGGCAGAAAATCCCTCTCACTTCGATCCTCGCCAATACTTCACACCCGCTCGTGCAGCTGTGAAAGCTATGGTGGCACACAAGATCGAAACTGTTCTGGGTTGCGCAGGTAAAGCATAATTTAGCACTGATTTATTATTGTTTTTTGTCAATATCAACACCTTGAAAGAATGCAAATACATTTTTTTCGAGGTGTTTTTTTATGTTATTATTTATATATATATATATATTTCTTGCTTTGTAAATATTTTTACTTTTTCTATTGACATATACTTAGTTTAGCTATATAATAGCAAATGTCCAAGTAAGTTAGCTAGTGCTAATTTACACATATCAAGCTTACTTACAAGTATCGTGTGATTGCGCTGTGTTTTAGGTGATTTTATATAGCATTTTTACATGTGTCTTGTATCATATGGAGGATACATACTTTTGAACAATTTGACCAGCGCACAGGCGGATACTGCGTATATCATTAAAGATATTGACACCTCCGATGAAGAGATGCGCAATTTTTTATTTACACTGGGTTGCTATGTGGGTGAGCCCATTACAGTGATTTCTAAGCTAACTGAAAACTATATTGTTTCAATCAAAGATGCCCGTTACAGTATTGACCAAAATTTAGCTTCAATTATTATAATATAGTTTAATGTTTTTCAAATAGGTACGTTGACATTTCCCTAATGTCATGACATATAGGGTGTTTTATTTTTGCGCCCAAAATTTAGTTTGTTTGTGAAAAATCTTGATATTCGTCATTATTTTACAAGCATTGCACCATTATTGCGGAGGAGTTATTTATGAAAATTGCTTTAACAGGAAACCCCAACAGCGGTAAGACCACCTTGTACAATGCTTTAACAGGCAGTACAGAGCATGTGGGAAACTGGGCCGGGGTAACCATTGAAAAAAAGGAAAGTGATGTTAAGAAGTCTTTCTTGCCCCAAGGCGAGTCGGTTATTGCGGTAGACTTGCCCGGTGCTTATTCTATGTCACCTTTCACATCCGAGGAAAACATCACTCGCAACTATGTGAAAAACGAAAACCCTGATGTAATCATCAACATTGTGGATTCCATCAACCTAAGTCGTAGCTTGTTTTTCACCACACAGCTTTTAGAGCTTGGCATTCCTGTGGTTGTGGCTTTGAACAAGGCTGACCTAAGTAGCAAGAAAAGCATTACTATCGACACCGCTGTATTGTCTGATCAGCTTGGGTGTCCTGTGGTTCCTGTTGTGGCTACATCTGAATCTGATAACGGTTTTGAAGCGTTGATTTCCACTACATTGGAAGCAAACGGTAAAGGCCAAGCAGCTCCTTTCGATATGGGCAGTGTAGACTATTCAAGCAAACAAGCAGTAGAAGACGCCGACAAAAAGCGTTTTGAGTTTGTAAAAGTTATTGTAGATAAAGCAGAGAAACGTGCTGTGAGCAGCGCAGGTCAAACGAAGCAAGATGCTGCCGACAGACTTCTTGCCCACAAATGGCTTGGTATTCCCATATTTGCTCTGGTAATGTGGGGTGTATTTGCACTATCACAAACATACGTAGGTCCTCCTTTGGCAGACTTGCTGGTAGGCTGGATTGAAACTTTCCAAGGTTTTGTAGGCGACAGCATGGGCGATAGCGTATCTCCCATCATCAGCGCTATTTTGGTAGATGGTATCATCGGCGGCGTGGGTGCCGTGGTTGGTTTCTTGCCACTTATCATGGTTTTGTTCTTCCTTTTGGCACTACTTGAAGATTGCGGATACATGGCTCGTGTTGCCATGGTTTTAGATAGATTCTTCAAGCTGGTTGGTTTGTCCGGACGCTCCATCATCCCGATGGTTGTAGGCACAGGCTGTGCTATCCCCGGCGTTATGGCCACCAGAACAATTAAAAGCGAACGTCAAAGAAGAACCACCGCTATGCTTACACCCTTCATTCCTTGCGGTGCTAAACTTCCTGTTATTGCATTGTTCTCCGGTGCATTCTTCGCAGACGCTACCTGGGTAAGCCCGCTGATGTACTTTGTTGGTATTGCTTTGATTCTGCTGGGTGCTGTTATCATTCTTCGCATCACAGGCGAAAAAGATACAAAATCCTTCTTTATCATCGAGCTACCTGAGTACAAATTCCCAAGCATTAAAAGAGCTGCGCTTTCCATGCTTCAACGTGGTAAGGCCTTTATCATCAAAGCAGGTACCATCATCTTGCTGTGTAACGCCATCGTTCAAATCATGCAAACATTCGACTGGAGCTTCAACGTGGTTGCTGAAAATGCACAAGACACCAGCATCTTGGCATCTCTTGCTTCTCCATTTGCCTTCTTGCTCATTCCTTTGGGCTTTGGCGCATGGCAGCTGGCCGCCGCCGCTATCACAGGCTTTATTGCTAAAGAAAACGTGGTAGGTACTTTGGCTGTTGTATACTCCATCACAAACTTTATCGATACTGAAGAACTGGCACTAGTTGGCGGAGCTTCCGACGTTGCTTCCATCATGGGTCTCACATCTGTTGCCGCTTTGGCATACTTGATGTTTAACCTATACACACCTCCTTGCTTTGCAGCCATCGGCGCCATGAACTCCGAAATGGAAAACAAAAAATGGCTTTGGGGTGGTATCGCATTCCAGCTGGGTAGCGGATATGTAGTTGCTTTCCTTGTGTATCAAGTAGGCACACTTATCACTGCAGGCACTGTAGGCACAGGATTCTTGCCCGGTCTTATCGCTGTAGCCGCTATGATAGCATGGGTTGTATATCTAATGATCAAAGGCGAAAAGAAAGCCGCACTTAAACTGCAACAATCGTCCATCTAAACGAGGTATCTTAACATGGGGAATATAGTCGCAATTATTGTTTTACTGCTTATTCTTGGGCTTGCTATTGCCAAGATAGTCAGTGAAAAACGTAAAGGTGTGAAGTGCATTGGTTGTCCGCACAGCACCGTATCAAAAAAACATAATAGTCAAGGTTGTAATTGCAATCATGATCACTCCCATACATAACAATACATAATATTCTCCTTTCCAGTCATGAAAGACTCGATTTTATCGGGTCTTTTGTGTTATTATTTACATATGCCTTAAATAAACCCAGAGCCAATCAGAATAATTTTTACTATTTTTTGAAAGGATACTTATTTTAAATGAGCCAATTTAAAGAGGAAAAGGTTAGCAGCCAAGTAATGTTTGATGGTAAAATTATCACTGTTACTAAAGATGAGGCACGGCTAATGAATGGTAGCGTGCACACACGTGAGGTAGTGCACCATAGTGGTGGCGCGTCAGTACTTGCCATAAACGAAAAGTGCGAGGTGGCTTTGGTGCGTCAGTGGAGATATGCGGCCAAAAAAGAAACCATAGAAATTCCCGCCGGCAAAATCGAGCCCGGGGAAGACCCGCGAAACACTGCTATCCGTGAGCTATCAGAAGAAGCCGGTGTCACAGCCGATACCGTTATTGATTTCGGGCAAATAATGCCAACTTGCGCTTACTGCACGGAAATCATTTACATTTATGTCGCCACCGGCCTACACCAAGCCAGCCAGCACTTAGACGAAGATGAGTTTGTTTCTGTGTTTTGGATGCCACTTTCACAAGCCGTGGATTTAGTGCTAGACGGCACCATTGATGATGCCAAAACAGCATATGCATTAATGCGTGCTAAAATTCAGCTGGATAACGGGTCTATTGCTTTGTGATTATTAAATTATTACTTATATAACAATATTTACACTAAAATAAGCGAATATCTATGCTTTTGTCGCAAAGCACTGATACTCGCTTTTTTATATTAGCCGTAAATATTATTAATTGTTTGGATATATAATAGGGGTTTCTTTGCCATCAAACTCGCCATTGTTATACTGACTGATAAATCCTGGTACATCATTAAGACTTGAAAAAATAGCAAAACACAACTTTTCTATTTCTTCGTTTGGCTTAACCATATTAGGTACCATGCCTACAATGCATCCGGCACTGGAGCCACTGCGGATACCATTATAGCTGTCTTCCAGTACCAAACAATTTTCTACAGGAACGCCCAATGATTCTGCGGCTTTCTTGAAAATATCGGGAGCCGGCTTTGAGTCGACTACCATATCGCCGCCTATAATAAAATCAAAAGAGTCTACCAACCCCATTCTGTCAAGAAACCGATTTATAGTTTCCATCGTAGATGAAGAGGCTATAGCTTTTTTATAGTCTGTTTGTTTTAGCCATGCAATAAGCTCTTTTGCACCCGGCAGGAATCGCAACCCGTCTTCTTGTGCCAAGGCTTCTTCCATATATTTCCGCATAATGCGTTTATATTTTGCATAGTCAAAGTCTTCACCATATTTTTTCTTCATCATTATTTCGCCTCTTTTATAATTGGCGCCATATAAATGTTGCAAAATATCATCTGTTAAAACTGTACCCATGTCAAGGCACGCTTTACGGGCTGCTTTATCGGCCACACTTTCAGTGTCAAATATTAGGCCATCCATGTCAAACAATATTGCTTTTATTGACATTTTTTCTCCTTACTCATACTTATATTTTATTTTGGACTATTGCCTTATATTTTCGCATAATCACAATATAAAATCAATACCCAAAAAATCAATAATTTAATAAGCTTCTTTATATGTGTCTCTTGCAAAAATTTTAATAAAACAGTACAATAATATGAATGAGGGCTTATGTTTATTGTTTGCCTCAATAGAACAGCTTTAAATTTGGGAGGAAACCATGGATATTCGTATTACTAAAACACTTACACCAAAACAAAAGCCGGATGAAAATAATCTGGGTTTTGGACAGATTTATACCGATCATATGTTTGTGATGCCGTATAACAAAGGTATCGGCTGGCATGATCCTGAAATTGTGCCGTATGCGCCTTTTTCGCTAAATCCGGCAAGCATGGTGTTTCATTATGCACAAGAGTGTTTTGAGGGTATGAAAGCCTATCGCACCGCTGAAGGTAAAGTTCAGCTGTTTCGTCCCACCAAAAACGCCGAACGCTTGATTTCTACACATGACCGCTTGTGTATCCCACAAATACCTGTGGATGTTTTTGTGCAGGCGGTAAAAGCACTTGTGGAAATTGACCAAAGCTGGGTTCCCGGCGCACCCGGTACCAGCCTATACCTTCGTCCTTGCACCATAGCTACCGAGCCTCAGCTAGGCGTAAAGCCCAGCGACAGCTATCTGTTTTTCATCATTGCATCTCCCTCCGGCGCTTATTACAAAGAAGGCCTGAACCCTGTGAAGATTTATGTGGAAGATGAACTGACAAGATCTGCACCCGGTGGCACAGGTACCATAAAGTGTGGTGGCAACTACGCCGCCAGCCTGATGGGCCAAGAAAAAGCACATAAGCTGGGCTATAGCCAAGCGTTGTGGCTTGACAGTGTCCACATGAAATACATTGAAGAAGTGGGCGCAATGAATGTGTTTTTCAAAATCAGCGGCGAGATTTGGACTGCGCCTACCGCCACCGTTTTGCCCGGTATCACTCGTATGAGCTGTATCCAGTTGCTGCGTGATTGGGGCTATCCCGTACGTGAAGAACCCTTGTCTATTGACGCACTGATAAACAGCGCAACAAACGGCAGCCTTGAAGAAATTTTCGGCACCGGTACGGCTGCTGTTATTTCCAGTGTGGGCGAGCTACGCTATAAAGATAATGTAATCACCGTGTCTGATGGCAACATCGGCAATGTTACTAAACGCCTTTACGACACTTTAACCGGTATCCAGTGGGGAACACTTACCGATACATACGGCTGGATAGAGCCTGTACTGTGAAAACATTTTAAACTATATATCAAAGTAATGCGACGTCCATGAATATGGGCGTCGCATTACTTTGAGGAAGGGATGAGGTTCAGCGTTCGGCACAGAACAACTATTACCTCAGGAGGAAATGATAGTCAGCGTATTGGGGGGTACGCTACGCATTGGTAACATGCTTTTGACTATGTACCTACTATACCTTTTTTTATATGCGAATTTTGTAAAAATTTTGCATAGTAAAAAGCCATTTATAACGTTTTAGCATTACAAATGGCTTTTTTATTATATTGGTTTTAAAGCACGCTTAATTATAGTGCCATTGTATATATCTTAATAACATCTTCGGTATTAAGCTGTTTAATATCGCCAACAAAACGAGTTTCGTCGCGGGTAACACCCTTTGCCATGGCAATAACATCTTCTTCATCGGGATGAATGTCCGCTTCTGAAATCTTTGTAGGCATTTCAATGGCCCAGAAAAACTCCTCCATCTCCTCAATGCCTGCCAAGGCCAGTTCTTCTACGCTGAGATTACCCTCGTCAGGTACTTCCATTACATTTACAGCAAACTGCGCAAATCGCTCTGGGTTATCCTTATAAACATATCGTGCCCAGCTACCCCACACTGCTGCTAAAGATGCGCCGTGTGTCATGTCATACTTGCCGGACAGCTCGTGGCCAAACTGATGCACCGCCCAATCACCACGTGTGCCGCCAAGGCCTGTGAGACCGTTATGTGAGAGGCTGGATGCCCACATTATGTTGGCACGTGCATCATAATCTTCCGGATTACGACACAAGATTTTCCCGTTTTCCATTGCGTCGCGAATCAAGCCTTCGGCAATAGCATCGGTAATGGTCATGGTTGGGTTTTCAGAAACAAAATATCTTTCCATGGTATGCATCATGGTATCCACCACACCGGCCGCTGTATGGTATGCCGGTAAAGTCTTTGTAAGCTCAGGATTCAGTACTGAAAAACGTGGGACAATAACACTTGTTCCGATGGAACGTTTTTCCCAGGTTTCATCATTTGTTATCACACAGGAGTTGCTCATTTCACTGCCGGCCGCGGCAATGGTCAGCACACATCCTATAGGCAGGCATTTTTCCGGAACACGCAAAGCTTGGTAATACTCCCAAACATCGCCTTCGCCGGCAACACCACACCCGATAGCCTTGGCAGAGTCGATTACGCTACCGCCGCCTACCGGCAAAAGATAATCTACACCTTCTTTTTTGCAAAGCTCGATGCCTTCTCTTATAAGTGACAAGCGTGGGTTTGGCTTTACTCCACCAAGTGTTACGTAAGGCATGCCTGCTTCTTCTAGCGAGGCATATACTCTATCCAAAAGACCACTTTTTTTAGCGCTTTCTCCGCCAAAATGTACCAGTACTTTTGTGGCTCCATCTTCCTTACAAAGTCTTCCTACTTGGTTTTCACCGTCTTTACCAAATACGACTTTTGTCGGGACATGATATACAAAATCTTTCAACTGATATTACCCCTCTCTTACATAAAATTCTAATTTTTATTGTATCATATTTTATTTATAAATACTATGCCGGTTTTCTCAATCAACAAAAAAAATGTCGCAAACATTGATATGCTTGCGACATTTTAATTAAGCTAATTTTCCCGCAATGGCTGTGGCCATTTCTTTACACCCTATGACATTCTCGCCTTTTTTTGCTAAGTCTTTTGTGCGAAGGCCCTCTTGCAACACTGCCTGAACCGCAGCTTCCACAGCATCTGCTTCTTTTGACATATCCAGTGAATAACGAAGCATCATGGCTAAAGATAAAATGGTGCCCACAGGATTTGCTGTGTTTGTTCCGGCGATATCCGGCGCACTGCCGTGGATTGGCTCATACAGGCCGGGACCTTTCGCCGCAAGGCTGGCCGATGGCATTGTTCCGATAGATCCTGTTATCATGCTGGCCTCGTCTGACAAAATATCACCAAACATGTTTTCTGTTACCATTACATCAAACGCCGATGGATCACGAATTATCTGCATAGCGGCGTTGTCTACCAACATGTTTTCAAACTCTACATCGGGATATTCTTTTGCCACTTCTTCGGCTACCGAGCGCCACAACCGACTGGTATCCAGCACATTTGCTTTGTCTACGCTTGTCACTTTTTTGCGGCGCAGGCGTGCCGTTTGAAAAGCTGTGTGCATAATCTGCCGAATAGCATCTTCGTCGTATTCCATCACATCCGTGGCATATCGTTTCCCGTCTTTTTCCACTGTTTTGTGCTCACCAAAATAAACACCACCGATAAGCTCGCGCACCACCACAAAATCAATACCATTTTTAGCAATGCTATCCTTTAACGGGCACGCGTCTGCCAAAGCAGGAAGTAAGCACACCGGACGCAAATTTGCAAACAAGCCCAGCGTTTTACGCAAACCTAAAAGGCCTTTTTCCGGACGTTTATCTCCGGGTAGGCTTTCCCATTTTGGTCCGCCTACTGCGCCCATCAATATCGCATCCGAGGCTATGCACACATCCAATGTTTCTTTTGGCAGTGGCTGTCCCACAGCATCAATAGCCGCGCCGCCCATCAGCACATCTTTTGTATGAAAAGTGTGGCCATATTTTTTCGCAACAACGCCCAATACCTCCAAAGCACCCTCTACTATTTCAGGGCCTATACCGTCGCCACGGATAACCGCAATGTTTTTTTCCATTTTAGTGATTCTCCTTTTTTGTATGCTTTGTAATACAAAATGTATAAATTATATATTTTTATACGTATAGCTGAGATATTCTTTAGAAAAACATCTCATCCATGAAATTTATTTTTTTGCTTTATTGTTATATGCACTTACCAGTGCGCTTACCGAAGCGTCGATGATATCTGTGTGTAGGCCTACACCCCATGATATTGTTCCATCTTCCCACTGCATTCCCACATAACTCATGGCTTTACTTTTGCTGCCGCTTTCCAGCGCGTGCTCGTTATATGTGAATATAGTGAACTGCTCGTCGGTGGCGTTGCGTAAAGCATCTGTGACAGCGTCAAGACGGCCGTTTCCTCTGCCTACTACATCTTTTTCAGTGCGAGTGCCGTTTTCCTTCACCACCGTGATATGGGCACGGATACCTTCTTTTTGAACAAAGTGAACCTCTACCACATCCAGCGGTTTTGTCACATTGATATATTGTTCTTCGAAAATACTCTTCATTTGTAATGGCGAAATTTCCTCGTGACGCTTGTCTGATATTCCTTTTACTAAGTAGCCAAAAGCTTCACGCATTTTTGCCGGTAGGTTATATCCATAGTTTTTCTCCAGAATATATCCTATGCCACCTTTACCGCTTTGGCTGTTGATGCGGATAACATCGGTTTCGTATTGTCTGCCAACATCGGTGGGGTCAATCGGCAGGTATGGGATGTTCCATGTTTGCAAACCACGTTCTTTATGCCATTCTGTGCCTTTTGCAATAGCGTCTTGGTGGCTACCGGAAAATGCCGCAAACACAAGCGCGCCTGCATATGGGGTTCTTTCGTGTACCTGCATATTAGTAGCTTGCTCGTACGCCTCGACCACTTTTGGCATGTCGCTGAAGTCTAACATCGGGTCTACACCATGGCTAAACAAGTTCATCGCAAGTGTTACAAGATCCACGTTGCCTGTGCGCTCGCCGTTGCCAAACAATGTGCCTTCCACCCTTTGTGCTCCCGCCAGCTGAGCAAGCTCTGCATCAGCTACGCCACACCCACGGTCGTTATGCGGATGTGTGGAAATGATAACATGCTCACGATATTTTAGGTTGTCGTTCATGTATTCCACTTGGTTTGCATACACATGCGGAAGTGACATCTCTACGGTATCGGGAATGTTTATAATCACAGGATTCTCTGCTGTGGGAACCAGCACATCCAGCACGGCATTACACACTTCCAGCGAATACTCGGGCTCTGTACCGGTAAAACTCTCCGGGCTATATTCAAACCTTAAGTTTCCGCCTTTGTATTCTGCGGCAAGCTCTTTTACCAGTTTTGCACCGTCCACTGCAATTTGCTTGATTTCTTCCTTGCTTTTTTTGAACACTTGCTCGCGCTGAGCATAGCTGGTACTGTTATAAAAATGTACTATGGCATTCTTTGCACCGCTTATGGCTTCAAATGTTCTGCGGATGATATGATCCCTACATTGCGTAAGCACCTGCAATGTTACATCGTCCGGAATAAGATTGTCTTCAATCAAACGACGGCAAAGTTCAAACTCTGTGTCACTGGCGGCAGGGAAGCCAACCTCGATTTCTTTAAAGCCCAGCTCTACCAAAAAAGTGAAAAATTTCAGCTTTGTTTCTAAGTCCATCGGAACTACCAAGCTTTGGTTTCCATCACGTAAATCTACACTGCACCAGATAGGTGCTTTCTCGATATGGTCTTTTTTCACCCAGCGTGGATCTTTTACCGGTGCGGGGAAATATCCCGGGGCATAGCGCTCATAATTTTTCATTTTGTGCTCCTTTCAAATCCTCTGTGTTTATTCCAAAATAGGTGTTTTTTAGATGCATGCTTTTGTGATTTTATAACAACAAAAAAGCCGCATCTCTTGTTTGCAAGAGACGCAGCTGTTAATTCGCCACGCGGTACCACTCTGCTTTGCCTTAAAGTAAAGGCACACTCTACAGACACAATCATGTCCTACCCCTCTAACGGTGGGTCTCCGGCACAGCCTAATAAGATATCCGTTCAGCCTGCTGCTCAAAGGGGAGTTCAGTCTTTGTCTGCCAAGGCCTCGCACCAACCGACCTCTCTCTGAATGTACCTACAAAAACTTACTGTTCCTTTTCCATGCATTTCACTTACTATGGAGTGTACCACAGTAATTTTGCCTTGTCAATATATAAATTATGTCATTTTCATTTTATGCGGTATTTATTATTCACATTGTAAAAGCAGGCCTTGGTATAACATATAGTATAATACACAAATAATGCATAATGCTACCACACATCACAAATAGATGCCAAATGCTGTGGAAATATTTCACTTTCTTAATCACATAGAATATGATGCCTACTGTGTAGCTGACGCCGCCTATTATCAAAAATACCATGCCGCCAAAAGTCAAGTTTGCCGTTACATCGCCCATGGCAAACACTATACTCCATCCCATCAGCACATATAGTATCAGCGAAAGTTTGGCAAACTTATCCACACTAATGGCGTTTAATATAATACCAATAGTAGTAACTATCCATAATAATACAAAAATTACAAGTCCTTTTTGGGTGTCACGCAATGAAATGAGCATAAACGGTGTGTATGTGCCGGCGATAAGTAAAAACACCGACGAGTGATCAAACACACGAAACACAAATTTTGCGCGAGGAAAAGGAAAGGCATGATATAATGTGCTCATGGTATACAGCATTACCAGCGATATCGAGTATACCACACACGCTACCACGTCTATTGCTTGGCCATACAAAGCTACCAGTGTTACCAGTACACTGCCACCAACAAGGCTAAGTACCGTGCCTACACCGTGGGTGACGGAATTGAACACTTCTTCACCAAACGTATATTGTTTAAGTGGTCTTTTTTTCTTTATAGTTTTATCTAAATTCATTATACTCTCTCTTTATAAAACAAGCGCAGAGACACATCGCCTCTGCGCTGATTTTTATGGTTATTATTTATACAATAGGATCTTCAGCCAAAGGTGTAGACATCATGTCCATGTCGTCGTCCATATCGTCCATCAAATCATCGGTGAAATCTTCGCTAAACAGAAGCTGCTCATATTCATCAAGTTCTTTTTCTCTGCGCAGTACATAAAAATATAATGCACCTAAAACACCTGCTACTGTGGCCAGTGCCACTAATAATGCAATTGCTGTGGATTTTTTCATCGTGATCATCTCCTTTTTTTTCTTCTCGCCAAAGGCATGTTCTTTTAGGTCTATAGCTGAATCGAATATAGATCTCGCCATATTAACCACAACCAACCCTGCACCTGCTGTCGCCACAGCTATTGCTTTGCTGGTACTGCCAAACATACCAGAGACTTCCTCAATGCAACGTTTTGCCATCTTCAAATGCGAATTTATACGTCCGCCCATGACATTAAACCTCCTTGCATATATTG